>CAMZLP010000150.1 GCA_947311535.1 uncultured Deinococcota bacterium
CTGCTTGCAAATGGCTGGCTCTTGCCGTATGGTTTATTCATATATTTTTAGGAGTTTGAGCAATGTCACAAGAGCTAGATTTAAACTTTATCCGCAAGCAGTTTCCGGCTTTCTCGCAAGCCGAGAACCGCAAATGGGCGTTTTTTGAAAACGCCGGTGGGTCTTATATGGCCAAGCAAGTGATTGATAAATTCACTGACTATATTAGCCATAAGCGAGTGCAGCCATATAGCCCATATTCCATGTCTGCCCAGGCTGGCCAAGCCATGGATTTAAGCTATCAAAGGCTTGCAGAATTGCATAATGTAGACAGTTCTGAGATTATCTTGGGCCCCTCAACAAGTATGAATACTTTTATTTTAGCCAGTGCTTTTGCCAAGGATTTGCAAAAAGGCGATGAGATTATTGTTTCTAACCAAGAACATGAGGCCAATGCTGGTTCTTGGTGGCGATTGGCTGACTATGGCATTGTAGTAAAAGAGTGGCAAATAGACCGAAAAACAGGCTTATTGGATATTGCTGAGCTAGATAATCTACTCTCAGATAAAACAAAGCTAGTTTGTTTTACTCATTGCTCCAATATTGCAGCTGCTATAAATGATGTAAAAACAATCACAAATAAGGCTCATACGTTTGGCGCCCAAGTTGTGGTAGACGGGGTTTCTTATGCTCCGCATCAAATTATTGATTTTAAAGACTTAAATGTTGATTATTATTTGTACAGCCTTTATAAAACTTATGGCCCACATTTGGGGCTATTGTATGCAAAACGTGAAAGTTTAGAAAAAATAGCTAATCGAGGGCATTTTTTCAATGCTGACAAATTACGCTACAAACTAGACCCAGCCGGCCCAAACCACGCTGCAATTGCGGCTGCCAGCGGTGTTGTTGATTATTATGAAGCTGTTTATAATCATCATTTTAACAGTGATGCTAGCGCGCCGAGTAAAGCCAAAAAACTAAATCAGCTCTTTAACTCTCAGGAAGAGAAAGTAGCAAAAATAATCATAGACTATCTTCTTAGCAATAAAGACATTCAGCTAATAGGGCCACAAACTCATGATACAAGCAAACGCGCTCCTACTATTTCTTTTAGGCATAAAAACATGTCTTCGGCAAAAATAACTGCAGCTTTGACCAAACAGTATATTGCTACTAACAATGGTCATTTTTATGCTTATAGACTTATTAAAGCTTTGGGCATAGATTTAGAAGATGGCATTGTGCGCTTATCAGCTAGTCATTATAGCTCAGTTGAAGATGCCAAAAAAGCCAGCTTAGCTCTAGAGAGTATATTTGGCAGCTAGAGTAATTGTAAAAACTTGGCTAGCTTATTATAATTAGCTATGGCTAATAATGCTGTTCGGATAATAATCTGGTTAATTATGCTAATTGGTGGTGCTGTTTTAGGTATTATTTTAGACGCTCACTACTTTCCTATTTTACAAACCTCGATAATCTGGCATATTCTTAGTTTTATTTTGGCCTTGGCCTTACTCAAGCTGGTTTTGACAATCAGCCGCAATACTGGCAGGTGGCTAGCAAAACTAGGTCGAGAAGGTGATATTCCACGCATGCAAACAAATCGTTTGGCCAAAGGTGGCCCATATTCTTGTATGAGGCATCCTATGCATATGGGTTTATTTTTGTTTCCGTTTGTTATGGCTTTTTTAATTGGCTCGCTTGTGTTTATTGTAATAATTGCACCGCTGGAGGTTTTGTTGATGATAATCATGATTATTTTTTTAGAAGAGCCAGAAGCGATAGCAAAATTTGGTGATGAATACAAGGAATACATGGCAGAAATTCCAAGATTTAACCTTAGAACAAATTGTTTAAAATATTTATTGATAGATCCTAAGAAATGAATATTGGTTTGGTCTTAGGTGGTGGCGGTGCAAGGGGTTTGGCTCATATTGGGGCCTTGCGGGCAATTGATGAGCACAGTTTAAAACCTGTGGCTATTAGTGCTTGCTCTATGGGTGCAATTATTGGGGCTGCTTATGCAGCTGGGCACAACCCCAGAGAGATTTATGAGATTGTTGATGCCATTAAATATAGCCAAGTGCTCAGTTTTGGCGAAAAGGGCGGTTTGTTGGGTAGTAAAGGTTTGGCAAAAATACTCAGCAAACATTTACCAAAAACCTTTGAAGACTTAAATATCCCTCTAAAACTAACCACAGTAGATGTTCAAACTGGGAGCCTGCTTATTTTACGAACTGGTGATTTAATCACAGCACTTACAGCGACATCGGCATTGCCAGGAATTCTTAGCCCTGTTAGCTATATGGGGCGACATTTAGTTGATGGTGGTCTTATTAATGGTTTACCAGTTGATATTATCCGCACTATGACCTTAGCACCGGTAATAGCTATTGATGTTGCTGCTCCGCCTAATAGAGAGCTTTCCTTTGAAACTCAAAAACCCAGCATGCTAGAGCAGTTCTCCAAATTAGTAAAAGAGCGTAAGCTTTCTTTTGATAAGCTCTTTAAAAGAGGCTTAACAATTGAATTATTTATGAAATCATATGACATACCTCAAAAAATAATTACTGACATGCGTCTTAGTTTGCATCCACCAGAATTATTAATAAGACCAAAGCTAGATAATCAGTTTGGGGTTGAAGATTTCGATAAGCTCGAGCAGGCCTTTGTATTAGGCTATCAAGAGACCAGTGAACGTTTAGATAATTGGAATTATAAAAAATAGTCAAACAACTTACTATCATTTCAAAATGATTTAGCTAATCTATAAACCATGCCTTGGTTAAGCCCACAACCCTTAAACCCCGAAGCCCAAAACAAGCTAGATAAATATATTAACACTCTAGCCAAAAACTTTGATGACCCTAAAATTAATAACAACGAATTTGTACGCAATGAGCTAGCAAAATTAATTTTTGCAAAAAACTATTTTGATTTAGAAAAAGAACTCCCTATGACAGCCTTTAGCCTTGACCCCCAAAACATCAGGTTTGAAGCCGAGTATTATATTGCCACCGATCAAGAAAAATTTGCCAAAGTCAAACCGCTATTATGGTTTTGGAAATCTCTTGACCAAACCCCCCTTGGGCAATCTATAAATACGGGTATTCCTATCAGACAAATGCTTGCAGAGCGTATTTTTGCTAAAACTGGCAAAAACCTAAAAATATTTCAAAATGTTGAGGTCTCGGTTGGCTATAATATTGAGGTCGCTGATGATGTTGTAATTCATAGAAATGTTTTTATAGATGATATTGGTGGGGTCAAAATTGGTAGCAATGTTAGTTTGAGTGACTATGTGAGTGTTTTTAGCCATATGCATGATTTGGTAAATGAAGCTGATGTGACTCTAAAAGAAGTTGTTATCGGAAACAAAGTTAGGATTGGCTTTTCGGCAACTGTTTTGGCTGCTACGGTTTTGAGTGATAATAGTATGCTAGGAGCAATGGCTGTTGCTACAAAAGATATTGACCCGCACATGGTTGCTGTGGGTATACCGGCTCGAGCTCGAGCCGAAAAAGCAAATTCTGCAACTTACCCAAGTGTTTCAATAGATGCACGTAGTTATACTAAAACCCCAGCTATAAGAGTAAATCCCGATTATCAAGACAAGTAATTAGTTTTTTTAGTTAATCCATTATAAAATTAATGCTCTTAAAAGAAGCTGCTAAAAAGATTTAAAATGCCCAGCGATTTACTCACCTCACAAGTACAAAAATCTCAGGCTTATTTATTTTCTCCATTAGACTTTAAATAAAGGCAAGCATTCAAATCGATAAACTACTAACTATTTAATTGCAATCCAACCTAGCAAGCTGCCCTAGCCCATGTTGTATACTGACTAACTGCCTATCAAAAACAGGCTTAAGGAGAAATATGCAAGCACGTGAACATATCGAAGTAATGGCGCCAGTTGGCTCTTGGGAAAGCTTAGCCGCTGCCATACAAGCCAAAGCTGATGCAATCTACTTTGGCATTGAGCAGCTAAATATGCGAGCTCGTTCTTCTAATAATTTTACTAGCGAAGATTTAAAGACTATTGTCAAACAATGCCAAGAACATAATATTAAAAGCTATCTAACAATTAATACCATTCTTTATGACCATGACCTTAATCTGATGAAAACAATCATGCGGACTGCCAAAGAAGCAGGCGTTAGTGCCGCTATAATCATGGATCAAGCAGCTATTGCCTATGCTCGGGAAGTCGGCTTGCCTGTGCATATTTCTACGCAATTAAATATAACTAATATAGAAACCGTCAAATTTTATGCCATGTTTTCTGATGTAATGGTCTTAGCCAGAGAGCTAACCTTGGCGCAGGTAAAAAGAATCACTGAAACCATAGACAAAGAAAATATCACCGGCCCATCTGGTGAAAAGGTACGCATAGAGGTATTTGTACATGGTGCCCTTTGTATGGCTGTTTCGGGTAAATGTTATATGAGCTTGTCAACTCACAATTCATCGGCAAATCGTGGCGCTTGCAAACAAAACTGCCGCCGTGAATACACTATTAAAGATAATGAAGGCCATGAATTAAGAGTAGAAAATGACTATATTATGTCTCCTAAAGACCTCTGCACCATAGAGTTTTTAGACCAACTCTTAGATGCAGGCGTTTCGGTATTAAAAATAGAGGGCCGTAGCAAAGGGCCCGAATATGTAAAAGAAACCGTAACTTGCTACAAAGAAGCTGTTGATGCTGTTTATGACGGTAGCTTTAGCCCAGAAAAAGCTAAAGCATGGGTAGCAAGATTAGATAATGTTTATAACCGTGGCTTTTGGGATGGCTACTTTTTGGGTAAAAAACTCGGTGAATGGGCAAAAAGCGGCACCGAGGGTTCTATTTCTAAACGCAAAAAACGTTTTTTAGGTGTAGGCGTAAAGCACTTTGGTAAAATTGGCATCGGTGAATTTTTAATCCATCAGGGTGAGCTAACTATTGGTGATGAAGTCATGGTGACTGGCCCTACTACCGGAGTAGAGGAATTTGTCGTAGAAAGCCTGCAAGTAGAGCATAAAAGCGTAGAAAAGGTTGAACGTGCTACACCTTTTAGCATGCCAGTAGATTTTAAGCTTCGCCCCTCGGACAAACTCTTTAAAATGATTACTGAATAATTGCTTTATGATTCAATTAATACACTTACGTAGAAAATGTATTGGCTGTAATGCCTGCATTGAAGCTGCACCAGACAGGTGGATAATGTCTGAAAAAGATGGTAAAAGCTATTTGCGAAAATCAGAATTGCGTGGAGAATTCCATGTAATTAATGTTGGCTATGAAGAGTTAGAAGATAACCTAGCAGCCGCTAAGAATTGCCCTGTCAATATTATTTGGGTTAAGGAATTGTCTTAGATTGAAAGTTGGATTTATTGCAAAACCCTAAAAATCTAATGGAATATAGAGTTTAAAAGCACTAAAAGCTCTAGCTCAAAAACTGACAATAAACTGAGTTCGAAGATACAAAGCAAGAAATTGAGATAAATCCCGTAGGGTGGGCAAAGCTCACCGCTCATCTTTGCTAAGAAAGCTTCTATTAATTGGGGTTTTGAGCTTGATTTAGCTGTTCTTTTTTGATATTTAATTCCGAACTCAGCTGACAATAGCAAAGATATATCCTCGGAAGCGGTGCTTTAGCTTCGCCCCAATCTTATTTTTCTTTCTTCAAGCAAACTACAACTATTAATATTTTTACTTAGCTAAACTTGCTAAGACCATAAGTTTAGTGCATAATAATATCATGAAAAATCTACATATTTCTATACATGAAAATCTACACAGCGATTTAAGTAATTTTGCCAAAACAAATAATACAAATAAAACTGAGGTTGTCCGTCAGGCCTTAAAAGCCTATCTAGGGCAAGCAAAAGAAAAGAAAATTAAGCAAGAAATGCAACAATATGCCAAAGACATGGCTAAATATAGTAATGAGTTTGTTAGAGAGTTTGATTCAATAGTCACGGAAAAACTACTATCTGAAACTCAATGGTAGCAATGAGGGCTTATATTTACTTTATACACTTGCAACCCCGCTCTGGCTCAGAACAAGCTGGTACCAGACCTTGCGTTATTGTGTCATCAAATTCTTTTAATCTAGAAGCCCGCTGGAACAGCCTAACTATTGTTCCTATAACTAGCTCCCAGCGTTGGTTTAGGCATGGTCCTACAACCGTTTTACTTTCCAAAGGAGAAGCAAATCTTCCCAAGGATAGCGTGGCTTTGGCACATCAAATTACCACTATCGACCGCAGTAAAATAATAGGGCAAGCTATTGGTCAACTCTCCGAAACAAAAATGCTCGAGCTCGAGCAAGCAATCTTAAATTATCTTGAAATACCCATTAAGGCTCAAATATAGAGCAAACTCGGTTTATTAGTTCTCATCAACGCTAAATCCTCCTGATAGATTCGGGGCTAAAGCCCATTTGCGAGTCTTATTGGTTTTGATGTGAAAAGTATTTGCTAATAAAACAAAAGGGTAATTTTGAAGACAAAACTACCCTTAAGCTCTTTGGGTTTTAGTTAAGGCTGATTTTAATTATTAAGCAGAAGCTGGCTCTGTTATTACAACAGGCTCTTTTTTTCTACCCATCCACCAAGCTACAAATATACCTGCTAAAGCAAGTGTTAGCAAAGGTATGGCAATCAGTGGTCTAAAAGTAAACCAAGATATTGCAACCGTTACCAAGGTCAGAGCAAATGCCAAAACAAAAGAAACTGCACTTAAACCAGCCCGAACCATTGTGCCTAGTAATGGTATTCCCCTAGTCATTGCTTCTAATGGGCCTAAGATAATACGGAATGCACCAAGCATAAGGAAAAAACCCAAAAAGCGCATTGCCCATGTGAGCATATTATTTTCTTTAACAGCTAGGGTAAACATTTCATCGGCAGTTAATGTGCCAACACGCAGCATTGACAAGTTTCTACCTGATTTTGCTTTAAAGGCTGTAAAGCTATTGCCACTTTGCTGGGCTATAACACTAACTGGCCCTGCTAAAACCTGCTCAAAACCAATTCTAATATCGCCAATTTCTGGCTTAGCTGGGCTACCCTGATAGCCAATAAATATTTCTTGGCCTTGTTGTTCTAAATTGAGATTAGCAAAACTTGGGCTTGCCTTTAGGCTAGCTAATAGTGAGCTATCAGGAACAATAGCTGTATAATTATTAATTTTACTTATTAAGCTTGATGGCAGCACAAAAGCATCTAAATTGACATCATTGGCTTGTTTGATTGTTACCTGAAAAGGCATTGAGCTAGGGTTAGTATAGCTCTGATTATTAAAACCGCTAGAACTAATAACGCTTTTTGACCAAACTTTGTCATAGCTATAGGTTTTATTTTCATTATTTCCGCTCGAGCTTGACTTTTCTTGCCATTGATACATCTCCACATTTCTGCGTAATTTAATGGCATTAGTAGAAACTCCAAACTGTGCATCAGTTAATATTTCTGCGGTATTAGTTTTGCCTGAAACATGGACTAATTGTCCTTCAAAATCTGGGCTAACATTACCGGCATCAATAGTGATTACCTTTTTTGCACCCTCTGCTAAGGCTCGAGCCGTCTTGACTGCTCTACCTTCGTTCCAAAAAAGCAGCGGGAATGATGCAATTAGTAGGGCAATACCAAGTGGTATTGCTGCAAACGAATTCATAAGGTTTTTAAACATATCTTCTCCTGAATAAAAATCCTATGCCCTTAGCAATAAGCAGTGAGGGGATTGGGGAATGCGTATTACTAAGGGCATAGCAAGGCTAAGGAATTATTATATTTTAAGGGCTAACGTCTTCTGCCGCTGGATAAAATGGCCCATAAGCATCCATATATCTACCTACAACAGTCATAGCGTCTTCTAAGCTCATACGAGGTAACCAAACTGCCGAGTCTATGCTTAAGCTTGTACCTTGCTGATTTAAGCCAAATATACTGCGTACATCATTGGCCCAACTGTCAACCACTTGCACATCTTCTTCAGCAGCATTGCGGTCTATAACTTCACGAGCCATATACATTGCAGCCCACTGTTCAGAAATACCAAAGTTTAGGGGTTCTTGAATATTATCACTAGCATCGTCTATTAGGTCTGACCAATCTTCAATATCTTCAAAGGCAATTTTAGTATCAAATTCTAAATAGTCAGAAAAAGCATTGGCAAAAAAGACATTATTAGTCATGATTACATCTTTGGCACGGCGGGCATTATCTACCCCATAGTAATCGTTCATGGCAAATATATTACCCGTAATCTCGACATTAGTACCGCTTCTTAGCATTACGCTCGAGCCTCCATAAGTAGCAAATGGGTCGTGCTTTTCGTTTAGGATACTAAGATTGTTGCTAAAAGTATAACTAGGGTAATCAGCTGGGTCATCAGCACTAAAGCTAGTGTCTAAGTTAAAACCAACCCCAGTATTATTAATAGCTGCACTGTTAGTAACTGTAACTTTGGCACCCCTACCTGGAAATAATGAAAATGCACCCACAGTAGGAGCAGTATTCATAACTATTACGTTATTAACAATAATTTCACTGGTAATACCAGTAGTAATAAGTAAGCCACCACTCTCTGGGCTTGGGGTATCACTTGCTGTACCCTTACGAATTAGTAAGGCAGCATCACTATTAGGTGAATAGAAATTACGAGCACCATTATCAATAATGCAACCGTCAACTACTACTCTATGCTTAGTCTCTTGACCTCTTGCTTCCATAAGAGGAGTACCCGCCTTAGAAGCATCAATTGCGATGCGGTATTGAGTGGCAAAATTAGCAGAATTATGCTCACCTGTGAAAATAGTCTTAAATTCACCCCAAGCATCACGCCTAGTAAAGCTATCATTCCAACCGCAATAGATTTCTACTGGTAGGTTTATGTCATAAGTACCGTCTTTGCCTTTATATTCGCCAGCAGCTACAAAAATACGGTCACCTGTTTCTAACTTATTAATAATAAAGGCAATATCTTTAGAAGGCTGCTCGATAGTGCCTTTTTTGCCTCTACCAGTATTAATACTGATATACCAATCTCTGGCACTCACGCTTGATAAAAGCATAAGAGCAACTATAAGTATTGATACTAGAGATAAGATTTTTCTATTTTGCATATTTTTCTCCTTTGTTTTAAACATTTTCAACTCCTTTTGAAAAGCCTCTTTAAAAAGAAGCAGCTCATGTAATTAGTATAAAAAAAGCGTTTCACTAACGTTTCACTTATTAGTTAGCACTATCCAAATACTCCTCTAGGTAACACCAGGCAGATAACCAGCTCTCAAACTCCAGCCTTTCTCCAGTTTTTAGGTTTTGCAACATTACAAGCCGCTGATTATGTTTTTCTATAAAGCGAATCAAAAAGCTTGATAGTAGTTTTCCATCTGCCATAAAACCAGTATAAAGAAAAAGCGTTTCACTAACGTTTCACTTTTTATCTTAATAGAATTATTTCAGAGATTATTTCATCAAAATTTAATATTTTAGTGCTTTTTGCCACTTTGGTTTCATCAAGAGCCTTATAAGCTTTATCTTTATGGCTTATTTCTGATTTAGGGTTATTTATAATCATTGTAAATATTTGCCAAGCCAAAATTTTATTTTTAGTCTTAAATATTAAATGAGCAAAATAGCTAAGAACTTCTATTAGAGTAGGCTCAAAATTATTCTCCATTGCCAGATCAAGAGCATCATAAAGATATGTTTTTGCTTTTTGGCTTTTATTAGTTGCCGAATATATTCTGGCTAAATTTATATAAGACAGGGCTATTCCACGTTGGCTTTGCATTTTTCTTTTTAGTTCTAGAGCTTCCAAAGTTATTTCTAATGCCTTGGGCATATTATTTAATCTATATTCAATCACCCCAATATTACCTTTAATAACAGCAACACCTGGCACAAAATTTAATTCTTCAAAAATTGGTAAGGCCTTATAATATAATTTTTGGGCTGCATTATAGTTAGCCAATGCCTCTTCAAGATTACCTAAGTTGCTAAAAGCCATAGCTGCACCGCGTTTATTTCCTAGTTTCTCAAATAAGCTTATTGCTTTAGTCAAATAGGCTCGAGCCTGATCGTGTTTATTAGTAGCTTTAGCAACAAGCCCCAAGGCATTAACCGCATCTACAATAATTTTATCTTCTGCTAGCTCTTCGCCGACTTTCTGCGTTTTTAAAAAATAATCCTCAGCTTTTACAAATTGACCTTGTTTATAAAAAATAACTCCCAATTCAAAATAGCATCTCACTGCTACTGCTTCGATATTTTTAGAACTAGCTAGTTCTAAAGCTTGATTGAGTAAGTGGCTAGCTTGCTCTGTTATATCTAATCGACTAGCACAAATTGCTGCTCTAAATTTTAAATGAGCTATCAACTTAAAAAAAACCATCTCGTCAGCTTGGCATTTTGCTTCTAAATTACTAACATATCCCAAATATAAATCTTTGGCTTCTGTATATAAGCCTCTGTTTTGATAAAAATAAGCTAGTGTAGTAATCGAACTATACAAGTCTTCTAATTGGCAATTATCTATTAATGTCTGCCAAGCTAAGCGAAAGTTTTCTATATCTATCTCAATATTAGCCATTGCCTCTTTTGCTTCTTCATGAGCATCGGTATTGCATTCGCTAAGTACTTTGGCAAAATACTTGGCATGCTTGAGTTTATATTGATTGCGCTCGAGCTTATTCTCTTTTAACTTTTCGCTAATATATTTACGAATTAATTCATGCATGCTAAATCGATTATTGTTTGCAGTTCTTATTAATGATTCGTTAGTAAGGTTTAATAAATAGCTCAAATGTGCGCCTGCTACTTCTTCGGCAGCTTTTAGGCTAAAGCCACCTTTAAAAATCGCAAGTTGCTTTAAAATTTCTTGCTGTTTTTTGGCTAAGCGCTGCCAGCTATAGTCAAAAACCGCTCGCACATTTCTATGTCGAAAAGCTACATCTGCTTGCTCGCCGGATAACATATCCAAACTTTTTTGAATTTCTAATAACAATTGCTCAACCGAAATTATTCTCAACCATGCCGAGGAAAGCTCTATTGCCAAAGGCATACCTTCTACCAAAGCAGTTATTTTGGCCGCTGTTTTTAGGGTACTGTCATCAAATTCCAAAGATGGCATCACTCTATTAGCACTGCTAATAAATAATTTTATGGCATCAAAATCTGCCAGATTTTCTTCATTTTCATGCTCAGGATAGCTTAAACCACGCAAGTCGTAAATATGCTCGAGCCTAAGGTTAAGGGCTACTCTGGTAGTAATAACTATTTTTAATTTTGTAGAAGACTCCAAGATTTCTGCAACTAAAGATTTTGCTTCTAAGATATGTTCAAAATTATCTAATATCAATAAAAGTTTTTTGTCTCTTAAATAGTTTAGTAGCTTGTCTTTTGTCTGGCTATCATTAGTAATGCTAATTTCTAAAGCTCTGGCAATAGTATTAGCCAGCATATTGCTTTTAATATCAGCTAAGGCAATAAAAAATACTCCATCAGGGTAGTTAGCAACTTGTGATCTAGCAAGCTCGAGCCCAAGCCTAGTTTTACCAATACCACCAAGCCCCACTAATGATAACAACCGGCATTCTTGACTAAGACAGTGATTATTTAAATTCTTTAAGTCGTTTTTTCTACCTATAAAGCGAGTGCTTTGAACTGGCAAGTTTAGATTTATAAAGCTTGAGCGTTTAGTTTGGATAGGCTCGAGCTCATCTAAATTTTCAATTTTAAGAAGCAAGTCTTGAGTTTCTATTAGAGGTTCTAAATCTAATTCCTCTTTTAAGGTTAATCTAAAATTTTCATAAATACGCTTTGCCAAATCTAACCGCTTGCCCAAATAAGCATTACGCATAGCCAAACGCACAATTTCTTCATTGCTTGAGTCAAACTTTAGTAGCCTTATTAAATTATCAGCGGCTTCCTTGTAGTTACCTTGCTGCTCTAACATACTGGCATTTTCTTTAAGAGCATTTTGGTACTTGAATTCTAACTCATTTCGCTCGAGCTCGAGCCAGCTATTAAAAGAATAGACCTCTTGTAAGTTCAAACTATTTAATAAAGGCTCGGTATAAATGGCACAAGCCTTTTGCCAATCTTTTTGTTCAATAGCCTGCTGAAATTCTGCCACGTCAGTATCTATTAAAAACCTTAGTTGCTGCCTTTCTATTGCTAAACTATTTGCCCAAGCCAAGCCTTTTGCCCTATGAACTAGTAAACGCAAATATCGCTTTGCGTCTCTTTCTTCTTCGTCTGGCTTATACAAAAAAGCTAATTCAGCCCGTGGTATCCATTTATTTCGGTAAGCCAAATAAATTAATAGTGAACTAGGAGAATTTAACTTAATATTCTCACTTTTCCCATCTATTTCAACCCTAGGGTTAGAAAGCAAATGCAGCTTTAACGCCATACACTCCATTATAAAGACATTTATCTCTAAAGTCACGCTCAAACCATGAGCATAGCTCTAGTATGAAAAAAGCTTCATAGAGTATTTTATTACCAATCTTGCTAGTCAAAACAGGTTTTTAAAGTAATTCTAATAAGTAATTTCGATAAGAATTTTGAATATTTAATTTTTGAACTTGTTTTAAAATATCTTCTTTCATAATCCAATTATTCTCTAAAGCAATTTCCTCTAAGCAGGCAATTTTAAAACCTTGACGCTCTTCTATTGTGCGCACAAAATTAGATGCGTCTAATAATGATTCTGGCGTACCAGTATCTAGCCAAGCTGTACCTCTGGCTAATATTTCTACATTTAATTGCTTTTGTTCTAAATAACGTTGGTTAATATCAGTAATTTCCAGCTCTCCTCTTGCTGATGGTTTTAAATCTTTGGCAAAATCAAGAACCCGATTATCATAAAAATACAACCCCGTTAGGGCATAATTTGATTTAGGTTTTTGGGGCTTCTCTTCTATGCTAATGGCTTTGAAATCATCATCAAATTCTATAACTCCATAGCGCTCAGGGTTTTTGATTTTATAGGCAAATACCGTAGCACCAATTTGCTTTATATTTTTTAGTTTGCTTGCTAATGATTCAGCATAAAACAAATTATCACCTAATATCAGCGCAATGTTTTGAGCTGCTATAAAGTCCTCAGCAATTAAAAATGCTTGGGCAATCCCCTCTGGCTTGGCTTGTATAGCATAGCTAATATTTATCCCCCATTGTTTACCATCAGATAATAGCTGCCTAAATGCAGGCAACTGATTAGCATTGGTTATCAGCAAAATATCTCTTATATTTGCCTGCATAAGAACAGCCAATGGGTAATAAATCATCGGTTTATCGTAAACAGGCAAAAGTTGTTTACTAACTGCTTGGTTAATAGGATAAAGTCGGCTAGCAGTTCCGCCGGCCAAGATTATCCCTTTCATATTTTTAAAATCAACATTCTTTAGTTTTATTTTACTACTAGCTTTTTAAAATAATTTTGATCGATTAAGTATTCACCAATTTGCACCGCATTTAATGCAGCCCCCTTGCGAATTTGATCACCTGATACAAACAAGGCTATCCCGCCCGCTAGGCTCGAGTCTTCCCGAATTCTACCCACAAAACAGTCATCTTGATTGCTTGCTGCTAGTGGCATTGGAAAAGTATTATTTTCTCTATCATCAATTATTTGTATACCCTCAGCCGAAGCTAAAACCTCATGAACCTCGTCAACTGTTACAGCCCGTTCAAACTCAGCATGAATGGCCTCGGTATGGGCTCTATAAACAGGTACTCGCACACAAGTTGCACTAATTTTTAAATCTGGAGCAGCTAAAATCTTGCGTGATTCATGCAAGAGTTTGCGTTCTTCAAAATTATAACCAGTCTCGTCAATTTCTGAATCATGGCTAAACAAGTTAAAAGCAATAGGATGTTGAAACTTTTTTGCTTCTATAGCTTCACCAGCTAAGGCGGCTTTTGTTTGGCTTTCTAATTCTGCAAAGCCAGCAGCGCCCGCTCCTGAAACAGCCTGATAGGTGTCTACAATTGCCCGCTTTAAGCCAAACTCCTTGTGCAGTGGTGCCAATGCCATAAGAGCAATAATAGTAGAACAGTTTGGATTGGCTATTATGCCATTATTTTCTAAAGCAGCCTCGCCATTTATCTCTGGTACCACCAATGGTACGCGCTCATCCATACGCCAAGCACTTGTATTGTCAATTACTACTGCGCCATGCTCTGCCCATTGCCAAGCATCAGCTTTAGAAATGCTGCCACCAGCTGATGAAAAAGCAATATCAACATCTAAATTGCCATCTTCTGGCAAAACTTCTAGGCTTATCTCTTGCCCCTTATAAGAAATCTTTTTACCCGCAGAACGCTCAGAAGCATATAGCCTAAGCGTCGTTATAGGAAAGTTTCTTTCATCTAAAAGACGTAAAAATTCTTGCCCGACGGCTCCGGTTGCTCCTACAATTGCTACACGCATAAAAATCTCCTAAATTTTTAAGAGTTTTAAGCACTCTTAAAGTCAAGATTTTAGCATGGAATTAGCAAGCTGTAATGTTAAAAATAATCATTCAGCTAAAAAACCATTAGCAATGGCAATTTACACGTCTTAGCCGAGGCTGAAGCCTCGGTTCCGAGTGTTTGGGGCAATCTACGGAATCGGGGCTGAAGCCCCGACAAATCTATCGGCTAGCATTTCCTACGTTTAGGATTTCCCCCCTTTATCCTTTATCCTTTTCCCTTTATCCTATACTAATAACAAAGCCAACAAAACACTTAATCAAAAGTAATTTCCGCGTCTTAGCCGAGGCTAAAGCCTCGGTTCCGAGTGTTTGGGGTAGTTTACGGAATCGGGGCTTCAGCCCCGACAAATCTATCGGCTAACATCTCCTACGCTTAGGATTTCCCCCCTTTATCCTTTATCCTTTTCCCTTTATCCTTTACTAATAACAAAGCCAACAAACCACTTAATCAAAAGCAATTTCCGCGTCTTAGCCGAGGTTGAAGCCTCAGTTCCAAGTGTTTGGGGCAATCTACGAAATCGGGGTTTTAGAGTGGTAAAATAGCTAACTGGATAGCCATATCTTTCTATCAGCATAGCTTCAGCAAACGAAAATTTGTAGTATTACCCTTTTACAACTCTACACGTTATGCCTCTTTAGTGGTCACTTTGTGGCATAGTCAGGCTGTTTTAGTTTTAAATTTGAATTTAAATTACACCTAAGTTTATTAGGATTTGCTCGAGCCTAGCCTCATTAATCCCCCTATGTTTACAACTATTCAAATTGGCACACATCCAGTAATATCTAAAAACCCTGCCATCAGAAGAGGGCTTTTCTATCTTAAATGTCTTAAAAAACTTTCTTGCTGCCGAAGTATTACAAAGATCACAAGATATTTGAGTATCAGGATTACCCGAAGCTGGGATAGCAAAAAGCTCCAAAACCGACTTGTTATTTACTAATATTTCTCGCTGGCTTAGAGAGCTTTGTTTAATTTTAAACTGCTTATATTTTGGTATTAGTTCTTCTGGGGTCGCCGGAAACAGCTCTAATAAAATCTCTCGCTCCGAATAACTATTAGCCATATCATTAAGTATAAAAAAAACTTGCTGACTAAGCTAGCCTAGTCAGCAAATACAATTACAAAATTAATTGCAATATTTTTAAAAAAAATTATTCAGCTAAAAATACATCTAATAAAGCATCATTAACTACCGCTTCTATAGCATAGCTTCCTTCTGACTCTTCAGGAAAGCGGATTGTAAAGATATTCCAACCAGTTGCTAGGTTTAGAGTTTGCCCTTTGCCCGAAATCTGAGCATCTTGATTAACATATATTAAAGAATAAAAGCCAACTGGTTTATCTAAACTAGCAATACCAATAAATGGCTTATCAGTTTCAATATTGTCAAAAATGTTGTTGCCATTATTGTCTACATAAACATTAACAATGGCTCGAGCAAAAGATACATTAGCAGGTGTTAGTGTGTATTCATTTTGTAATCCTGGTAATAATGCAGATGAACCATTTGCAAAAATGCTTAATTCAGACGCATCTAGGTTACTAGTAGTTATGCTAAAAGTTCCGGCAACTACCGTTGTAGTAGCAATTTCACGCTGCCACGCATTATCTTTATCAACTGTAAAAATAGCTACTTTAGTGTTTGCTGGGGCTTCTGCAACAGTTTTAACAACCCCGCTCAAAGTTACTTGCTGCTGAGCAGAACCAAAGCCTAGGCTCAAAATAATAATTGTAAAAATTGCTTTTTTAATAGTCATAATAATTCTCCAAACATGTGATAGCTTAGCATAATTGCTAAGCAAGCTGCATTCACGTAAATTTAACCTAAATTTCATTAAATTGTGTGATATAGGAATTTGTTTTTAATGAGAAAAAGTCAAAAACCAGCTTTCTGCTTTATAAATTAGCTAGTGAATCTTTTATTGCCGTTAGATTATGAGGGCTTAAGCCGTAGTGTTCAAATTCATTAGGATAATAAACAGCTGATATTTTAGCTTTGGAATTTTGGTAGAGCATCTTTGACTTCGTTTTGGCTCGAGCCGATGCATGGACCTCGCTAACTCCGGTATCCTGCACAAGTTTTGCAACATTGCCAGAATTTACGCCTCCAGCTGCAATAATATCAATCCTCTTTGCCGCTTTTTCTACTAGTTTTTTAAGCCCATTTCCAGATTCACTAGCAGTTTGGCCTTGAGCAGAAGTCAAAATCTTATCAAAACCCAATTCAATTATTTGCTCCAAAGCCATAAAAGGTTCTTTTAGCATGTCAAAAGCCCTGTGAAAAGTTGTCTTCATTCCTATTGAAAAGCCTAGCAATTCAGTATTTGCTTTTAGATTGATGCTGGCATCTTGCTTCAAAACCCCAAAAACCACGCCATCAATCCCTAATTGACGGCAAAAAGCAATATCTTCTTTCATAACTTCAATTTCACTATCGCTATACAAAAAATCCCCACGTCTTGGCCGAATTAAAACATGAATAGGAATATCAAGTTTTTGCTTAACTTGTTTTATCAAGCCCATGCTAGGAGTCAAACCGCCCTCTAAGAGGGCACTACAAAGCTCTATTCTATCTGCTCCGGCAATTTGAGCAGCTAAAGCTGATTCAATATTATCAACACAAGCCTCAATAATTATTTTTTTCATATATTCCTTTAGGCTAAGCAAGCAAATGTTTTAAGCAAGTAGCAGCACTATAATTAAAAATATCCCATTTTTTTCCCTTTCTCCTTTCCCCTTTCCCCTTTCCCCTTTATCCTTTCCCAATTAAGCAACCCCAAAAGGCACAACTTAGTTAAATTTGACCTAGCTAGCCTCATTCACGAATCTGGCCATCACCTTCTATCAAATATTTATAAGTGGTAATCTGCTCCAAACCCATAGGCCCGCGGGCGTGCAATTTTTGAGTAGAGATGCCAATCTCGGCACCAAAACCAAAAACAAAACCATCGGTAAAGCGAGTAGAAGCGTTTAGGTAAACTGCTGCAGCGTCAATTTCAGCTTGAAACTTGCGAGCATTGTCCATATTTTTGGTAATTATCGACTCGGAATGCATAGAGCCATATTTGTTGATGTGTTCAATGGCATCTTCTACAGAATCAACAACTTTGACTGCCAGTTTATAGTCTAAGTATTCAGTTGCCCAATCTTCCTCAGTTGCCGAATTTGCCTCAGGAAAAATTAGCCTGCTAGCTCCATCGGCGAATAGCTCCACATTCTGCTTGGCTAGCTCAGCCAGAGTCTCTTTTATAAATTTGTCGGCAATATCTTTATGCACCAATAAAGTCTCGATAGAATTGCAAACCCCTGGACGTTGCACTTTGGCATTTATGGCAATGGCTTTGGCCTTTTCTAGGTCGGCAGTTGCATCGACAAAAACATGGCAATTACCTACCCCTGTTTCTATAACGGGTACTTTGGCATTATTTACCACATGATTA
>CAMZLP010000151.1 GCA_947311535.1 uncultured Deinococcota bacterium
AAAGAGCATTCTGTAAAATTCGGAAAATCTAATTTTTTGAAATAACATGTATGCAATTGAAAGAGCTAAAAATATTTGAATACGTATAGTCATAAAAGCATAAAATACTGTTCTTAATATCAATAGTAAGAACAGTATTTTATGCTTTTATGACTATACCTATTCAAATATTTTTAGCTCTTTCAATTGCCTACATGTTATTTCAAAAAATTAGATTTTCCGAATTTTACCGAATGCTCTTTTTCTTGCCATATATTACACCTGCCGTTGCTGTTTCGGTGGTTTTTAGAACAATTTTCAACCCCCGTAAAACCAGTCTTGCTAACCAGGTCCTAAGTGGCTTTGGAGTGACTGAATTACCAAAATGGCTACTAGAGAAAAAGCCTGTTTTAACTTTGTTATTCGGTCAACAGATAGATTCTTTTAATCAGTGGTTAACTAATACTGGTGCTAATTGGCAATTTGATGGCCTGTGGCTTGGCCCAAGTTTGGCACTTGTAGTTGCAGCTATTTTTGGTATTTGGACCTTTACAGGCTATAACGTAATCATATTTTTAGCCGGCCTTGGTGGTATTTCTAACAATGTCTACGAAGCTGCTGATATTGACGGTGCTACTAATTTTGAAAAATTCTGGCACATTACAATTCCACTACTTGCCCCAGTTACTTTCTATCTAACAATTCTTGGTTTCATTGGAGCTCTTCAAGCCTTTACCCACGTATTTGTTATGAAAACCCCTGCGGTAGGTCGAGCAATGGATGTAGCAAGTATTCATATATTTGATACCTTCTACAAGTCAAACAATTTTAGTAAAGCAGCTGCTGAATCGATATTATTGTTTGTAGTAATTTTGCTTATCACCATTATTCAAAATAGAATCTTAGGAAGGAAGGCTTTAGATGGCTAAAAAGACAAAACACAAACAAGCTTACGAGTTTAAAAGCTCGCATATACCAATTTATATCATGCTCACCATAGGTGCAGTTATAGCCGTAATCCCATTTTTCTATATGTTCTCAACTTCCCTAATGACTTTAGGTGAAACTATTAATAAAACTCTATTACCAGCTAAGGCTCAAATTGGTAACTATAGCGAAGCTTGGAACGAAGCCAAATTTTCCAGATACTTTTTAAATTCTGCTATTATCACAGGCCTAACAATTATAGGTACATTGCTTGTGGTAATCCCAGCGGGTTATGCATTTGCTAATATCAAATTTCCTGGCAGGAGTATATTTTTCATGGTGCTATTAGCCACCATGATGATTCCATACACTGTTATATTCCTGCCAAATTTGCTAATGATAAGAGGTAAAATTATACCTTGGGGTTCCCATCTTAATACCTTGCAGGCTCTGATAATTCCATTTTTGGCAGCCCCATTTTATATTTTCTTACTAAGACAATTTTTCATGGGTATACCCAAAGAACTCTGGGATGCTGCCCGTATTGATGGGGCAGGTCATGGTAGGTTTTTAACTTCTATTGTAATACCAATCAGCACACCAGTAATTCTTACTGTAACTCTGCTGACCTTTATTCACTCTTGGAATGAGTTTATTTGGCCACTTTTGGTTACCACAACTCCTAAATGGCGGCCTTTGGGTGTTGGTCTTTATTCATTTGTCACCGAAGCTGGGCCTGAGACTCAACTTTTAATGGCAGGTTCGGTAATTACCTTGTTACCAGTACTGATACTCTATTTCATAACTCAAAAATACTTTACCGAAGGCATTGCCACATCTGGTCTTAAAGGATAATTCACAAATTCGGCTCCTAATTTCATGAAATTAGGAGCCGAATTTGTCTATATGGAATGATTAATATTCGTTTATGCTATTTATGAGTTCTTAATCTAAATATTTAGTATATTTAAGCTGATAACAAGTTGATAAAACTATGTTATCTTAAACTTAACTTAATCGGACTATCCCATTAAGTATAAAGCAACTAAAGGAGTTAGGTATGAAGAAAAGTTTGGTTTTGTTTTTAACAATAGTAGCAACACTATTGTTATCCGTAGGTTTTGCTCAGGATTATGAAAGTGCTTCACCCGAAGGGCAAACTATCACTTTTTGGCACCAGCACACTCGTAGTCGTGCTGATGCGCTCAATGAAATTATTGCAACTTTCAATGAAACAAACCCTTATGGCATCACCGTTAATGCTGAATATCAAGGCGGTTATGGCGATATTTACAAAAAAATGGTTCCAGTATTAGGAACTTCTGATTCGCCTAACCTAGTTGTAGCTTATCAAAACCAAGCTGCTACTTATGCTGTAGCAGATGGCATGGTTGATATGACTGCCTTAGTTGATAGCCCAAAATGGGGTCTTAGCGCCGATGAAAAAGCCGACTTTTTTGCTGCTTTTCTAAATGCTGATGTATTTCCTAGCTTTGACAATGCTCGTTTTGGTTTTCCACCAAACCGTTCAATGGAAGTTATGTACTATAACGAAGATTGGTTAAAAGAGCTTGGCTTTGATGCCCCTCCTACCACATTTGAAGAATTTAAAGAAATGGCTTGTGCTGCTACAACAAATCCATACAGCAAAGCAACTTCAGAAGGCTCATTAGGCTATGAATTATCAATTGATGCCAGCCGTTTTGCCAGCTGGACATTTGCTTTTGGTGGCGATATTTTCGACTATGAAGCAAATCAATACACATATAATAGCCCAGCTGCTATTGAAGCCATGACCTACTTACAAGGTTTATTCGATGAAGGTTGCGCTGCCGTTGTTACAGAAAGATACGGCGACCAAAGTAACTTTGGCGCAGGACGCACATTATTCACCGTAGGTTCTACTTCTGGCTTACCATATTATGGTAGTGCCGTAGAAGACGGTGCTGCATTTAACTGGAGCGTTGCACCGTTACCACAAAAAGGCGATACTCAAATCAACCTTTATGGTGCTAGTGTCAGTATTGCATCTGGGCACAGCCCAGAACAAAACTTAGCAACTTGGGAATTTATCAAGTACTATACAAGCCCAGAAGTACAAGCAAAATGTGCCCAAGCTAGTAACTACTTCCCCGTTCGCCAAAGTGTTGCTGCAAATTTAGGCGACTATTTTGAAAAGAATCCTGCTTATAAAAAAGCATTTACCTTCTTACAATATGGTAAAACTGAGCCACCTGTACCTGGTTATGATGAAGTACGCGATCTAATTGCTTCTGAAATGGCTGCAATTATGGACGGCGAAGATGTTGAAAGTACCTTAAAACTTGCAACTGGAGAAGCTAACTTCTTACTTGCAGAACAAATGGGTGAATAATTAAACTTTAACAGTTTAAATTAGATTTTTTAGAACTTATCCACAGCTTGTGGATAAGTTCTTTTTTTACTAGCTTTTTCTTAGGGGTTGAAATTTGGCATATGTCAAACCCCGCCAAACCCACTCGAGCGGACCGTAGTTAAAATACTGAAGCCAGATATTTGAAATTACTACTTGGAAAACCCAGATAAATAAAACAATAATCATTTGCCCAGTAATATCAATTTTGGCAAAATAGCCCAAGCCCGAGCCATAGAATATAAATGTGCCAATAAGACTTTGTAAGATGTAATTGCTAAAAGCAGTCTTACCAACTGCGGCTAGTATCTTTGTAATTTTTTGAAAAGCATTATTTTTACTCAACAACATTATTAAAGCAATATAAGCAAATGCTACTAACACACTACCCCAATAATTCCAGCCGTGATTTATGAATTCAGTGTGTTTCATATCCCAATTATTTAAAAAGGCTATATAAACACCATTTAAAACCATTGCGAACCCCAACCCAAAGCCAATAATAGCCATAGCTATATAAAACTTATTGGAGCGTGAAGCGGTTAATATACCCATTTTGAACAAGGCCATACCTAAAACCATTAGTCCACCAATGCGCCAAAAAACTATTATTATTCCACTTTGAAGTTCAAACGAAGAGTTAGAGCGATGCAACATTTGCTTCAACCAACCTCCTCTAAAATCACCGATTTCTTTATCTATTATTTCTTGGCTTGGTTGCCAATCAAGTTTCAGTTTTTGCAATTCGATTGTAGTCATAAAATCTATGTTTAAACCAATAACAAGCAAACTAAAGCTCATAAAGCTAAGCATAATAAAACCACTAATCAAAAGTTTTTTTATTGACCATTTTCTAGCCCAGTAAACTACAAATGCGCTTAAACCATAGCTAACTAAAATATCACCATGCCACAAAATATAAGCGTGGATAAGCCCAAAAACTATAAGCCACGTAGTTCTTCTATAAAAAATAGCAGTTGGATTAATGCCTTTTTTTTCTAAATTATCACTAAACAGCACAATCCCAGCACCAAAAAGAATTGAGAATATAGTCATAAATTTTTGATCGGCAAGCGTGTGGATGATAATCCATATTATTTTATTTAGACCCTCAGTATTGCCTACTACACTTGGGTTAAAATAGCCTGCATCAATATTAGCAAAAGATTGAATATTCATAAGCAATATGCCCAATAAAGCAAAACCTCGTAGAGCATCAATAGCTATGATTCTTTCTTTTTTTGCTTCTACCTTAGTCATTATTTAAGTCCGCAACTAGTTTTGTAGCCAAATTATAAAGTGTATTAGTTTTGGCAGTTTTTAAATTTAGAGCAAGCATAGAGCTATGGCTATCCATCAAACATAGAAGGATATAAGCCGTATTGTCAATCTTTGTTTTGCTGGCTTTAGGAAAGCTATGTTTAAGAGTATCTGCAAAAACGTATTCTAAATCAGAATAGAATTTTTGTAATAGTTTTTTTATATCACCATTATGCTCTTGCTTTGCCCATAAAGCTGCAATTATTATTTCATCGTTTGTGCTCGAGCCTGTCTTAAAAATATCTTTTAAAAGCTCCGTAATTAGTTTTTCTTTTTTTAATAATGATATTCCAAGTTTTATTTCCTGCTGATAATTATTAATAAATCGTTTGACCATCGCTTTTAAAAGCTCATCTTTATTACCAATATAATGCCGAATAATAGAACGCTTCATATTGGCGTGAATTGCTATTTTCTCCAAAGAGCAGTAATCAAAACCATTTTTTATAATGCAATCTTCAAATGCATCTAATATTTCATTTATTCTTGTTTCCGCCAAATTTTTACGACCCATTTTACCTCCTAATAGATTGTCATATTTGACAAACAATAGCACAAGAAATATAAATTGTCTAGTATGACAATCTAACATGATTGACGAAACATTGCTAATAATTTATCCTAAGCTGATGATATTAAATTCCTTAAATAGCCAGTACCTAATATGAATAAGAAACTAGCCAAAGAAATAATGCAGCGCTGCGACGAACTATCAAAATTTACAGAATATGATGGTGAATTAACTCGAACCTTTTTGACTAAGCCAATGATTGCCACTCATAACTCAGTAAAACGTTGGATGCAAGCAGCTAATATGACAACAAGGCTGGACGCAGTTGGTAATTTAATTGGGCAAAAACAAAGCAAAAATAAAAATGCCAAAAGCCTTTTACTCGGCTCACATTTAGATACAGTCAGAAATGCCGGTAAATATGATGGCAGCATTGGGGTTCTTATTGCTATTGCAGCAGTAGAATTGTTAAAAGATAAAGACTTGCCTTTTAATATTGATGTGCTCGCCTTTTCAGAAGAAGAGGGGGTACGCTACCGCACACCGATGTTTGGTAGTAAAGCAGTAATTGGTGATTTTAAAGATGCTTATCTTGATTTAGTTGATAGTGGTGGCGTTGCCATGAAAGATGCTCTTATAAACTATGGCTTAAACCCCGCTGAAATACCCAAGGCCGCTTACAAAGCAGAACAAGTTCTGGGCTTTTTAGAAGTGCATATTGAGCAAGGACCAAGGCTGGCAGCCATGGAAAAAAGTGTGGCTATTGTCAGTGCAATAAATGGCGCTACTTGGGCCAAGGCTAGCTTTGTGGGCAAAGCAGGCCATGCCGGCACTAGCCCGATGGATTTGCGGCAAGATGCTTTGCTAGGGGCTTCAGAATTGATAATAGAATTAGAAAAAATAGCCCTTAGTAGTGATGGGCTTGTGGGCACGGTTGGGCAAATTGAAGTTCGACCAGGCTCGAGCAATGTAATAGCTGCCCTAGCTGAGTTCTCTTTGGATATACGCCACAGTGAAGATAGCAAAAGACAAAAAGCAGTAAAGCGATTATTAGCAAAAGCTGATGAGATAGCTAAAAAAAGAAATTTAAAATTTAACTATATTGAAAATACAATCCATACTGCCACAGAAATGGATAAGAATTTTATTAATATTTTAAAAAAAATAGATCCATCAGTGCCTATTATGCCAAGTGGCGCAGGCCACGATGCCATGATAATGGCAGAATTTACCCCTACGGTTATGCTCTTTTTACGCTCACCCAATGGAATTAGCCATAACCCAGAGGAAATAGTTTGGCAAAAAGATGTTGAAGCTGCTCTTAAATTAGTAGTGAGCTTTATTGAAAAACTAGCTGACTTAAACTAATTAATTGTTAGATTTATATCTAAACATCGTCTATAAATTTGTTTTAATAATTTATGATTAAAAAAACACTGACAACAGTATTTATATTTTTGGCTTCATTTAGCCTTGCTCAAAAAGATGTTTTTAACTCCGCCTTGGTAAATGGGAAACTTGGAGCTGCTGAAATGGTACTTTTGGATAGGCTCGAGCAAAATCCCTCAGAGCTCACAGCTTACCAACTAGGCGTTATTCAATTCTTGCGCTCAATCGAGAAGCTCTCGCAATCTTGGTACAAATACGGCAATATCTCGGTGGATAGCCTAGGCATGTTAGTACCTATTTTACGCTTGCCAGTGGCAGAAAACCCAAACCCCGAAGAAATTACTTATAAAAAATTCCGACAAGTTTTTATAGATTTTAATAATGATCTTGCCAAAGCCCAAGAAACTCTTTCTAAAATCAAAGATGACAAAGTAAAACTAGAATTGCCTTTTGATAAAATTCGCTTAGATTTAAATGGCGACGGCAAAGCTCAAGAAAATGAATTATTACTAAACCTATTCATGGCTTATAATCGAGCTTTTGAAATTACCAATGAAGACTTTAGAGTTAGCTTTGATAAGGCAGACGTTTATTGGTTGCGTGGCTACAGCCATTTAATTATGGCTATGCTCGATACTTATTTAGCCTATGACGGCCGTGAACTTTTTGAACGCACTGCTCAACTGAGTTTTGCAAAAGCAAATACTCCTTATAATGAGCTTTTTAGCTCTTATAATAATTCTGAATCTCCAGTAGATATAGCCGAAATTGTTGACTTAGTGGCATTTTTTCATCTGATTAATTTACCCCTAGAAGATGCCAGCAAAATGAAATCTGCCTTAAATCATCTAAAAGAGGTAATCCGCTTAAGCAGATTAAACTGGCAAACTATTATGGCTGAAACCGACAACGACCATGAGTGGATAGCAAATCCAAATCAAGACTCGGTAGTACCGGTAGAAGTTACAACAGAAATGATAGACGGCTGGCAAGTATTTTTAGATGAGGCTGAGGATATTTTAAATGGTGAAAAACTAATACCTTATTGGCGCATTGGCGATACAAAAGGCATAAACCTAAACAAATTTTTCAGCCAGCCAAGCAAGTTTGACCTTATTTTATGGATACAAGGCACAGATACCCTTGCTTATGTTGAAGAAGGTGAGTTAAGCAGAGGAGATACTTGGCGGCAATTGCAGGAACTATTCCGAGGTAATTTTATTGGTTTTGCAATCTGGTTTAACTAGTTCATAAATACAGTTAGAGATTTATCATGAATACCTTCATAATCATATTTTGGCTCTATTATCAAAAATGTTTCCAGATAAGACCCCTATGACATCAGGCAATAAAGCCGCTTCAATTACTTATTCTAAAAACAACTAGCGTCTAATACTATCTCTGCCTAATAGACCATCATCTAACTCTGCCCTATTAGTCGCTAGCATATCCCCATACTGCCCGAGCACAAAAGCACTTAAAACTATGCCACGTTGCATGCCTTGTACAATGTCACCGTCTAAATAACCATCAATCACTCCAGCAGCAAAAGCATCACCTGCACCTAAGCGATCAATAACATCTACTTTTTTGGCTTTTATTTGCACAAGCTCATCATTTATTAAGGTACTTGCTCCCTTACTAGCTTGACTAAGGATAATATGTTTTGCATCACTTAGTTCAGCCAAAGCTAATAAGGTTTCTTTGGCTACTTCATTTAGCCCAAAAAGATCTATTGCATCAGCTTCGCCACAAATTAGAATATCAACATCTGGCAAAATTTGTTTGAGAACTTTAGCTGCTTTTATTGATGACCAGAGTTTACTGCGGTAATTTACATCAAAAGAAATTATTATTCCTTTAGCCTTAGCTCTTTTTATTATCTCCAATACTATTTCAGTAAGTTCTTCTGATAGTGCAGGCGTAATTCCTGTTAAATGCAGGACTTTTGTGTCTAACAAATAATCCCAATTTATATCTTCTGCTCTTAGCTTAGTAATAGCAGAAGATGCTCGATCATAAATTACATTAGTTGCTCGTGGCGGTTTAGCAAATTCTATGTAGTATGTTCCTAGTCGTGAGTTTCTTAGCTTTATTACTGCCTCAATATTTATATTTGCTGCTCTTAGCTGGCGTAGAGTAAAATCTGCTAATGGGTTATCTGGCAAGGCACTAAGCCAAGCAGTTTTTCTGTTTAACGCTGCCAAGGCAGAACAAAGATTTATTTCTGCGCCACCTAAATAGACATCTAAGTTAGTCATGGTTTCTAAGTGCTTTCCCTCAGCTACACTAAAACGCAGTAAGGATTCACCGAAGCTTGTTAACTCAAAACGTGGATTATTAGGCATTGGCTCGAGCCAATGCCAGTGCAGAAATTAAAACATGAGCATTTTTAGTCAATTCATTTAAGTTATTTTTATCCATATAATCAACTTGTTTCACAAGTGCACTACCCACCCCATAGGCAAATGCTCCAGCCTTGTAAAAGCTTTCAATAGTATCTACATTTATCCCACCAGATGGCACAAAAGATATTTTGTCTAAGGGGGCATTTAGAGCTTTTAGATATTTTGGCCCCAAGGCATCAGCAGGAAATAATTTTAAAATCTTAGAACCAACATTAAAAGCAGCTTGGGCTTCTGTGGCAGTAAACACTCCAGGGATAATAAGCATATTTTGTTTTTGAGCCTGTTTTACTAGCTCTGGGTCAAAATTTGGGCTAATTAAAAAATCCACCCCAGCCGCAACCGCATTGTTGACATCCTGAACACTTAAAACTGTACCAGCCCCAGCAACAATATCAAACTTTGACTTTAATTGCTCTATTGCCTTAAGTGCATCTTTGCTATTTAGGGTTATTTCTATTATTTTTATGCCACCAGCCACTAAGCTCTTGGCAATATTAAATTGCTCAACTAAGCTATATTGCCCGCGGATAATAGCAATGATCCCCTCACGTTTTAAAACATCTTCAATCATAAAGCCTCCAAAATCCTAGCAATCTTGTAACTCTTTTGTAAAGATTTATTAGCTCATAACTAACACCAGTAGTCAAATTTACCCAATTCTTAACTCCTAATTATTCTGTATAAGCCCAAAGCAAAGTACTAACCTACCCCAGTAGCATTTTTCATTCTTTGCAAAGTCACCGATGCTCTTTCTTTAGCTTTTTGTGCACCATTAGCCAATATTCGCTCTAGCTCTGCCCTATCATCCATGATTTCAGCATAGCGTTTTTGCACTGGTGCCAATGATTCTATAACAATGCCTAGCAGCTCTTTTTTAAGAAAGCCATAGCCTTGACCGTCAAACTTAGCTTCTATGCTCTCTTTACTTTCTCCGCTAAGAGTTTGATACAAACTAAGCAAATTATAAACACCTTTAGAAGCATGCTCAAAACGGGTTTCACGCTCAGAGTCGGTAACTGCTGACATAATAGTCTTTTTCATTTGTTTTTCGCTATCAAGCAGGTTAACAGCATGGCCAGCCTTACTGCGAGCAATGCTTTTGCTCATTTTAGTTTCTGGCTCGTCAAAAGACATAACCCTTGCCCCTAGCTTGGGTATTACTGCTTCAGGGATAGTAAATACATCGCCAAATAAATTGTTAAAACGCATGGCAATATCACGGGTTAATTCGACATGCTGACGTTGGTCATCGCCAACTGGCACTCGGTTAGTGTCATAAAGCAAAATATCAGCAGCCATCAATACAGGGTAAGTTAGCAAACCCGTACCAACGCTTTCTACAAGTTGAGACTTTGATTTAAATTGGGTCATTCGATTAAGCCAGCCCAATGGCGTGGCGCAACTTAGTATCCAAGTAGCCTCGGTGTGCTCGGGCACATGAGATTGAATGAAAACTATATTTTCTTCTGGATCTATACCAGCTGCAAAATATAAAGCAGCCACCGAACGAGAATTCTCAGCTAAGATTTTTGGATCTATATCGCCTAATAAGGTTGGGCTGTGTAAATCTACTACACAAAAAACATTATCGGTTTCATTTTGGCTTTCTACCCAAGGTTTTAGTGCTCCAAGATAGTTACCAAGATGTAGTGCATGTGAAGGCTGTATGCCCGAAAATACTTTGGGTTTTTTCTTAATTGTCATGGGGCTAAGTATATAATATTAAAACTGAGTTTAGCCGTAGCTTGTGCTTAAATTCAAATTGATTTTAGTGCTTTAGTTTAGGCTATTTTTAAATATATCTTGTCAAAATACCAAAACTAATTTGGCAGTTTTAGCTTTTTACTAAGGGACTTTTAATATGGCTGATTAATGCTGGCTTGATTATTTTCTATGGTATTTACTAGGCTAGGCTCGAGCCAATCCCTAACAGCTTCTCTTAGGGCTCTGCCGGTGTGTGGTTTAAATATTATTTGATCCGCATTAGATAATTCAGCAGCAGCTCGCATTTTAGAATCAAGATTATCAACCAAAATTATTACAGGTACATCTCTTAATCGAGATAATTTTTTTACTCGGTATGATATTGAAGTTCCGTCAATATCATTTAAATGGGCATCTAATATCATCAATGCTGGTGTATTTGAACGTAAATATCTTAAAGCACCTTGTCCTGTTTTACTTGCGCGAGTATTATAAGAAGCTTTTGTCAAAAGCGTATTAATTGCAGCTGCGTCAGTACTAGCTACTAAAATTTCAGAATTAAACATAGAACTATCTCCCTTGTAAACATATTTTTACCTAAAACATTAACGAAGTTCTTACAAATTCTTAAAATCTTTTAAATAATTAAAATTAGATAGTACTTTGAGGTCTTGATTTATCTCAGAAATATCTAAACTATTTAGCTTAATTCGCCTTAATAATTTTTGTACCGAATACTCTGAACTTTCTATTTGTGATTTAACAATTTCTAAAATACTAATATGATACAAGGCTGCTAAAGGCTCGAGCCCGTGCTCGGTTGTTATTACAACCGCCTGATAACCCTTAGTATATCTAAATAGACCTTGCCAATATTTAACCGTTAATAGCGGCATATCACAAGCTGCAACCGCTAGCCAGTCATTTTTGGCATGGCTAAGCCCTGTATAAATACCACTAAGTGGCCCTGAAGAGGCAATAATATCCGAATAAATTTTTGTATCAAAAGTGGGGTAATCTTGATTTGCTACTATAAATATATCATTAGAATCTATAAAAGAATCTAAAACCCATTTTATTAAAGGCTTATCTTTATAAAGATATAAAGCCTTATCACTACCAAAGCGTTTTGATTTTCCACCGGCTAAAACAGCTGCACTATAATCCACAAAACAATTCTAAACAAAAAGCGAGGGTTTTGACAACTTAAAAACCTCGCTTTACTTTTAGCTGATAATAATAATGGCTATTTATCCACTCAATCACTTTCCGAGTTTTCAAATGTAATGCTTCGTAAAGTCTTTCTACCTGCAAAAACAGTTTATGGCCTAGTTGAGCAGTTTGAGCAAATATATATGGTATATCCATTAACAGCCGCAATAATCCTTGAAGCTATTAGGGGCGTAGAAGAGCATAAATTTTCTTATTATGATGCCCAAATATGGGCAATTGCTAAACTAAACCAAATCCCAATTGTTTTGAGCGAAGATTTTAATTCTGCTTCTAGCATAGAGAGTGTTTTGTTTCAAAACCCTTTTGACCCGGAGTTTAAGTTAGCTAATATTTAAACTTTGATTATAGCTAAAACAGGTTTTATATAAGGAATAGCAAAAGCTAAAAAACAACTTACAAAAGCATTCAAAAGCCCGCAATTATTGCTCAATGAGCCTAGGCTCCGAGTTGGCATGTCGGGGGAATTTAGCTAATTTTGATATTACTTAGCTTAAGCAAAGCCTCCTCCACTAGCATCGGCAGTTCCGCGTTCATTAGCAATTTTCTCTTCATAGCCGCTTTCTTTTAGAGCCTTAATTGGGTCTGGGTCTCGCCCTAGTTCTTTACGAACTCGAGCCAATATTGGTCTTAGATCCGTTTCATAAGCGTCCATTAGGGTTTGATGTGCTGCCAATACATTGCCCTCTTGCTGATGCTGTTCTAGTGTTTTTTGATCAACACAAAGAGCTTTGGCATAAGCAGTTTGACAATTGATAACACTCTGTATTACTGCTCCAATTTTGCCTTCTATATTATGGTTTTGGTCAAGCATATAGGCAATATTTTTAGCATGGCGTTGTAATACCTCATCTTCGCTTTGCTCCGCCTTTACAAGCTCATGATAGACGCTAAATAATTCAAAAGGATTAACTGTGGCAACAATCAAATCGTCATCGGCATATTTACGGTTATTAAAATGGAAACCGCCTAGCTTGCCTTCATCTAACAAAAAGCTGACTATATGCTCAATATTTACACCCTGCGCATGATGCCCCATATCCACAAGCACCTCAGCTTTTGGGCCAAGTTTACTGGCAAAGCTATAAGCCATGCCCCAATCTGGCAAGTCAGTATGGTAAAACGATGGCTCAAAGAATTTATATTCTATTAGCATGCGTTTATCATCTGGCAAGGCTTGGTAAATCTTTTCAAATGCCTCAAAAAAGTAGCGTTTGCGTTTTCTAAAATCATCTTGACCGGCATAGTTTGTGCCATCGGCAAACCAGAGGCTCAAATCTTTAGAGCCTGTTTCTTTCATAACTTCTATGCAATCAAAAATATGTTCCAAAGCCTGCTCACGGATATCAGCATCGGGGTGAGCAAGAGAGCCCAGGCGATATTCTTGCTCTTGAAAAAGATTAGGGTTGACTGCCCCAATGCTAATACCCAAGTCCTCTGCATAAGCTTTGATTTCAGTATAATCTTCCACCTTATCCCAAGGAATATGAATAGCAATGCTAGGAGCAAGCCCAGTGACTTTATGAACCATAGCAGCGTCTGCTATTTTCTCATAAATATTGCTAGCTGCTCCAGGCCATGTAAAGGTCCCAAAACGTGTCCCCGAATTAGCATATGCCCAAGATGGTGTTTCTATATGCTGGGCCTTAAGAGCATCTTTAATTTTATCAATATTTAAGCCCTTGGCTTCTATTTGCCTTGCAATTACCTCATAAGCACTCATTTTTACTCCTTGCTATCAGATTTAATTCTTCTATATTTTAAACTTTGCTTTTAAGCTTTAATAGGGCTAAAAGTTTGTACTCTTTAAAAACTTAGCAAACTAAACCTTGGCAATATGATAATTTAAGCCAATCTCTTTTAATTCCTTGAGATATTTAGTAGCTATAGAATTATCAGTTATAAGCAAGTCTATATCAGACAAGGCAATAATTTTGCCCAGTGCTGACCTAGCAAATTTACTAGCATCTACTATGGCAGTTAGTTTGGCAGCTGAATTTATCATTGCTCTCTTTACCTCAATTTCGTCAAGGTCAGAGTCAAATAGGGCATCATTTAGTATCAGTCCTTTTGAGCTAATAAAAGCATGGTCAATACGCAAATCCGCAATAGTTTTTAGTGCCAGCGGACCAACAAAACCACCCGTTAGCTGGCGCAGATAACCACCACTTAGGATTAACCTTGGTCTGGCTGAACGCAGCAGCTGAGCTACGCCTAAGCTATTGCTAAGCACTGTGATTTTACGGTCTTGTAATTCTTCTGCTAATGCCAAAGCCGTAGTAGAGCTATCCAGTGCAATAGTATCTCCATCATAGATAAGGCTAGCGGCATATTTTGCAATGGCTTTTTTAGCTTCTACATTTGTTTCTAAACGGCTACTATAGCTGAGTTCAAAAGAGGCTTGCTCGCTTAAAATGGCTCCACCAAAAGTTCTTTCTAGAAAACCAGAATCTTCTAAAATTTCCAAATCCCGACGGATGGTCATTTCACTGACTGCAAAATTATCAGCAAGCTCAGATATACGCAATATGCCCTTTTCTAAGGCAATACGGCGTATTTTCTTTTGCCTCTCGCTAGGAAAAAGCTTTTGATTTTTAGTACTGTTCACCGAATACAAGCTCCTTATTGCTGCTTTAGGGGTTTAGGCTCGAGCCTAAACAAACTTAACATACTATATCATAATAGTCACATATTTATGTTAAATTATGTTATTATTTGTCACAAGATAAACTAATAGCTCTAAAATAGAGTTTTAGTGCTTAAAATCAGGAGAAAAAATGACAAAAAATCTCTGGAGCAACAAAGAAGCCCCAAAAACTGATGGCTTAGCAAACCTACGCTATCGCAGTAATTTATTTGGTGCTGACAGCAGTGTCTGCAATATCTATGGTGGCAATACCAGTGCCAAGTTAATAGAAAAAAACCACATGGGCAAAGATGTCGAAGTACTTTGGGTCAAAGGCTCGGGTAGTGATCTTTCTACAATTACCGAAGAAGGTTTTGCAGGCTTGCGTATGGCTGATATTATGCCGCTTTTAAACCGCAAGGATATGACTGACGAAGCTATGGTAGCTTATTTATCTCATACAATCCACGCAGTTGGCCGCCCAAGGCAATCAATAGAGACCTTATTACATGCTTTTAGCCCTTTTAAACATGTTGACCACACCCACCCTGACAGTGTGATAAGCATTGCAAGCAGCCCAAACGGCAAAAAATTATCTAAAGAATTATGGGGAGAACGGGCAATCTGGCTAGACTATATACGCCCTGGTTTTATGCTTAGCAAATGGATTGGTGATGCCATTAGGGCAAATGACAAAGCCGAACTAGTAGTAATGGGCAAGCATGGCATGGTCAGTTGGGGAGAAACAAGTAAAGAAAGCTATTACAATACTATTTCTATAATTCAGGAAGCTGATCAATTTATAAAAGATAAAGCTAAAGCTAAGAAAATATTTGTCTCGAGTGCTATTAAGCTCTCAAGTAAAAAACGTGAAGATATCCTGAATCAAATTTTACCAATTTTACGGGGTTTAATTTCAACAAAAAAGCCAGCGATTTTGCAAATTGATAATAGTAAGCGAGTATTAGAATTTGTAAATTCTAAAGTCGCCAAAAAACTCTCTCAGGTCGGAGCAGCCTGCCCCGACCACTTGGTGCATACTAAAATGCAGCCATTGTTTATAGATTGGCAGCCTGAGCAAGGTATAGATAAACTAAGAAACAAATTAGCCCCAGCGGTAGCAAATTTTGTAAAACGTTATCAAAGCTATTTTGATAACAACAAAAGCAAATCTGATAAGCTATTAAATCCTTATCCACGGGTAATTTTAATACCCTCAATTGGCATGATAACAACAGGCAGTAATGCTCAGGCGGCTGATGTAAGTGCTCAGCTTTATCATCGAGCAATTAACGCCATGGAGGGCAGTGAAGTTATTGGTAAATTTAGGAGTTTATCAGCCGCCGAGAGTTTTGCCATAGAATATTGGCCCTTAGAGCTTTATAAAGCGAGCTTAAAGCCCAAAGCAAAAGAAATGGCTGGCAAAGTAGCTGTTATTACTGGCGCTGCCAGTGGCATTGGTAGGGCTACGGCCTTGCGTTTAGCCCAAGACCACGCTCACGTGGCTATTTTTGATATTAACCTCAAGGCTGCCCAAAAACTAGCCAAAGAAATCAATGATACCCATGGCTATAAAAGGGCAATGGCTGTTAAATCTGATGTGAGAATTGAAAAAGAGGTTATTAAGGCCTTTAAAGAAGTTGTGCTCGAGTATGGCGGAGTAGACACAGTAGTGAGTAATGCCGGCATCTCAATAAGTGCTCCAGTTGAAGAAACCACAGTCGAAAACTGGGACAAAATGAATGACATAATGGGTAGAGGTTATTTTTTAGTCAGCCGTGAGGCCTTTAGGATTTGGAAAAAACAAAATATTGGCGGTAGCTTGATTTTTGTTGCCAGTAAAAACAGCGTAGTAGCTGGCAAAAATGCAGCTGCCTATAGTGCCGTAAAAGCCTCAGAATTGCACTTAGCTCGCTGCTTAGCAGAAGAGGGTGGGGCTTTTGGAATAAGGGTGAACTCAGTAATGCCCGATGCAGTTTTGCAAGGCAGCAATATTTGGAATAGTGGCTGGCGAGAAAATAGAGCCAAAGCCTACGGTATAAAGCCAGCCGAATTAGATGATTTTTATAAAAACCGCACAACCCTAAAAGTTGCAGTCTATCCAGAAAATATTGCCGAAGCAATCAGCTTTTTGGCTGGGCCAAGAGCATCACGTACAACAGGCGGAGTAATAACGGTTGATGGCGGTGTGGCTCCTGCTTATATGAGGTAAGATAAAGGAAAATAAGAAAGGTTGAAGGAGCAGAAAATTTACTAGCTACTAGCTTCTTATCTACTTTCTAGCTCTTTAATTAAACTATGAATGATTCAAAAATAACAGAAAAATTACTAAAGCTGTCTCATGAGCTTGGGCTCGAGCCTAGACAAATGATTATCCTCTCAGAAGGCAATGTTTCAGCACTAACTAATGACGGTAATTTTTTAGTAAAAGCCTCCGGAACTTATCTTGGCAGCCTAAGCAAAGAAGACCTAAGCTTGGTCAATATGGAAACTATCTTAAAACTTTTAGAACGCAATGCTATGACTGACGAAGAAATAGCCCTTGAGCTTACAAACTCGCTATTAGATAAAAACCATAAAAGACCCTCAGTAGAAAGCTTTTTACACGCTCTTTGCTTAAGCGAGGGTGAAGCAAAATATGTTGCTCATACCCACAGCGTCTCAGTTAATCAAATATTATGCAGCCAACATGGTGCAAAGCCATTCATGGGGCATTTGTTTCCAGATGCCATAGTGGTTTGTGGCAACAAACCCGCCGTTGTGCCTTATATTGACCCAGGCTTTCAGTTGGCAAAAATCATTCAAACAGAGCTTAAACGCTACAAAAAAGAGCATGGCAAAGCCCCTAAATTATTACTAATGGAAAATCACGGCCCAATTGCCCTCGCTCAAACAGCCAGTGAAGCCCTAAACATTATGCTAATGGCTGATAAATGGGCTAAAGTCTTATGGGGAAACATCGCTATTGGTGGAGCAAAATTTTTGAGCAAAAAAGAAGTAAAACGCATAGATAGCCGCTTAGATGAGCACTACCGCCGCCGTTTATTGGATAACAATGGCTAACTATATCGCTATAGACTTAGGTGCTTCAAATGGACGGCTTGTTTTGGGTCGTTTGCAAAATGGCAAAATTGAATTAATCGAATTGCACCGCTTTGTCAATCAACCTATAAACCTAATGGGCAAACTACATTGGAATGTCTTAAAGCTTTGGCAAGAAATAAAAACCGGCTTAAAGAAATATGCCCAAGAATACAATGAGCCATTGTTAGGAATAAGTGTGGATACTTGGGGTGTAGATTTTGCTCTCTTAGACAAAAATGCTGAGCTATTGTCAAACCCCTTTTTTTATCGTGACAAACGTACCATAGGTATGCCTAAGCTGATTAACAAAATCATTTCAAAACAAGAAATTTATGCCATTACTGGTATTCAATATATGGATATCAATAGCTTATATCAGGTCTATAGTCTAGTTTTTAATAATAGCCCTCAATTAAAAATAGCCGATAAATTGTTACTCATGCCAGACCTATTCATCTATTGGCTAAGTGGCAAGCAACATGCCGAATACACAATTGCATCAACTACTCAAATGTTAGATGCTAAAACTAAAGACTGGGCTTATCCTATCTTAGAAAAACTTGGAATTCCTAGCCAGATATTGCCCCCAATTATTATGCCAGCTAGAGTTGTAGGTAATATATTGCCTGAATTAGCAAAAGAGTTAGGTTTAGAAAATAAGATTCCAATTATTGCATCAGCTGGGCATGACACAGCCAATGCAGTTGCTGCAATTCCAAAACTGGGCCCAAAAAGCGTTTATATAAGTAGCGGTACTTGGAGTTTAGTCGGTATAGAAACCAAGCAGGCAATTAGCGATAGTGAAATGATGGAGCTTAACTTTACCAATGAGGGCGGTGTTGCTGCTACTATCCGCTTGCTAAAAAACGTAGCAGGTTTATGGCTCTTACAAGAAAGCCGCAGACAATGGCAAAAGGAAGGCAACGACTACAGCTGGAGCGAACTAATAGAATTAGCTGAACAAGCCAAAGAGTTTAAAAGCTTAGTTGACCCAGATGCTAAAGTTTTTAGCAAACCTGGTAACCAGCCCAAACGCATCAGAGAATATTGCCAGCAAACTAAGCAAGCTATCCCAGAAAGCTTGGGCGAGATTGCTAGAACAATTCTGGAGAGTTTAGCCTTGCGTTATCGCTGGGTTATAGAATCTTTAGAAAATAAACTCGGCCGAAGTTTTGAAACTATTCATATTGTTGGTGGCGGTAGCCAAAATAAAATGCTCAATCAATTTACTGCCAATGCTTGCAATAAAACCGTTATTTCTGGTCCCATAGAAGCAACCGCATTTGGCAATATAATCTTGCAAGCAATTGCAACTAAAAATATAAAAGATCTAAACGAAGGGCGCAAAATTGTAGCAAATTCTGTTAGTCTAGAAATCTTTGAAGCCCAAAATACTACCAAATGGGATTTAGCCTACTCGAACTTCAAAAAATTACTCGATAACGACAATTAAGCTATCTAAGATAGCTTCCAATATACAACCCT
>CAMZLP010000152.1 GCA_947311535.1 uncultured Deinococcota bacterium
CTAGAGACTTATGGCATTATAAACATCGTATTACTCGCAAAGTTCTTGCTCATACTGTTTGTGTTTTTATAAATTTGCAACTTAATAGATCCCCTCTTGATTTTGAGGGCTTAATTTCTTATTAAAGTTGCACATTGGGTAATTATTCAACTGGATAGTATGGATAAAATGAGCAGGCTTACAAAGCCAAGTGTCTATGGAATTACCAAAGATGAGAGGCTATTTAATGTGGGCTTAGAGTTGGTAATTACTTGGATAAATAGAGTACTTTTTTTAAAGCTTTTAGAAGCACAGCTTCTTAGCTATCACAAAGATGATAAGTCTTTTGAATATCTGACCATAGATAAAATTAAAAACTATGATGATTTAAATGCTCTTTTCTTTCAGGTCTTGGCTAAAGAATACGCAGAAAGAAATCAAGATGTAAAAGAGCAATTTTCGAAAATTCCTTATCTAAATAGTTCTTTGTTTGAACCTAATAATTTAGAGCATGATGCAATTTTTATCAGTAATTTACGTGATGACAAAAAATTACCGATTTTTTCTAAGACTGTTTTAAAAGATGAAAAAGGGAAAAGGCTAAAAGGAGAGCTGAATACACTTGAATACTTGTTCGCATTTTTAACTGCTTATGATTTTAGCAGTGAAGGTACAGAAGATATTCAAGAAGAATCCAAAAACCTAATAAATGCATCTGTGCTAGGTTTGATATTTGAAAAAATAAATGGCTACAAGGATGGTTCTTTCTTTACTCCGGGCTTTATTACAATGTATATGAGTAGAGAAGCAATAAGGCGAGCTATTGTGCAAAAATTTAATGATGCCAAAGGTTGGGATTGTGATGATTTTGATTGCCTATATGATAAAATTGAAGACCGTAAGGAAGCTAATAAAATAGTAAACAGTTTTAAAATTGTTGACCCAGCTGTGGGTTCGGGGCATTTTTTGGTATCTGCACTAAACGAAATACTTGCAATTAAAAATGATTTAAAAATATTAGAAGATAGAAATGGTAAACGCCTTAAAGAGTATCAGTTAGAGGTAATACATGATGACCTGATAATAACTGATGATGATGGGGATCTATTTGTCTATAATCCCAAGAATAAAGAAAGCCAAAGGGTTCAAGAAGCACTTTTTCATGAAAAGCAAACTATTATTGAAAACTGCCTTTTTGGGGTCGATATAAATATCAACTCGGTGAAAATATGTCGTTTGCGGTTGTGGATTGAGTTACTAAAAAATGCTTATTATAAAAATGAAATCGAGCTAGAGACCCTACCAAATATTGATATTAATATAAAAAGAGGTAATTCTTTAATCAGTAGATTTCCTGTTGACTCTGATATTAAAAAAGCTCTTGAAAAGAAAAACTGGTCAATAGCAGATTACCTAAAATCTGTAATGACATATCGAAATGCTAAGACCAAAGAAGAAAAACGAGACATGGAAAAAATAATAGCTGAAATTAAAAATGATTTTCGGAGTGTTATGTCCATTAGTGACCCCAAGAAATTTAAGCTTGATGGATATAAAATTGAGATTGTTAAATGGGAACAAGAGAATCTTTTTGAAATGTCAAAAGCAGGAAAGGCAAAACTTAACAAAGATTTGAAAAAACTTAAAGTGAAGGCTGAGAAGCTTGAAAATGAAATTGAAGAAATAAAGAGTAATAAAATTTATGAAGATGCTTTTGAATGGCGTTTTGAATTTCCCGAAGTTTTAAGTGATAGTGGAGATTTTGTTGGCTTTGATGCCGTTATTGGTAATCCGCCATATATTCAGCTTCAAAAACTACTTAATCAAGATCAGAAATTTGGAGACTTATACCAAAACTTGAACTATCAAACTTTTCAAAAAACGGGTGATATTTATGCACTTTTTTATGAAAAAGGTATTGGTATATTAAAAGAAAATGGTAATTTGTGCTATATCACATCCAATAAATGGATGCGTGCTAACTATGGTAAGACTTTACGAAATTTCCTCAGAAACAAAAACCCATTGGTTTTAGTTGATTTAGGGCCAAATATTTTTTCTGAAGCCACAGTTGATACTAATATTTTATTGCTTGAAAATAGCCTTGAAAAAATGACAGAGTTAAAGGCAGTTACGCTAAATAAACCAATAGATCAACTAAAAGACAATGATTTTGTAACACTTAACAAGTTATCCGAAGAGAGTTGGATAATTTTATCACCTGAGGAACAAAAAATAAAAGAACGCATAGAAAAAATAGGCACACCGCTAAAAGATTGGGATATTTCTATTAACTATGGTATCAAAACCGGCTACAACGAGGCATTTATCATAGACGGCAAAACCAAAGACGAACTCATTGCCCAAGACCCAAAATCCGCCGAAATCATAAAACCCATTCTGCGAGGCAGAGACATAAAACGCTACAAAGCTGAATTTGCGGATTTGTGGTTGATAAATACGCATAACGGCTACAAAGATGACAATGGTAAATACATACCGCCAATTGATATAAATGATTATCCAGCAATTAAAAAACACCTTGACCAATATTGGGAGAAACTAAAAAAACGACAGGATAAAGGTATTACACCATACAATTTGCGAAACTGTGCATACTACCAAGAATTTGAAAAAGAGAAGATTGTGTTTCAGGAAATGGTACAAGAATCATCTTTTCTTTATGATGCTAAGAGAAATTATTTTTGCAACGATACAGGAAGAATTATTACTGGAAAAAATATAAAGTTTTTAGTAAGTATTCTTAATTCTAATTTGTTTTTTTATGCAATAAAATATTTCTATGCAGGAGGCGGATTAGGCAGTAAAGGAGTTAGAATGAAGCATACATTTTTTGAAAATTTTTCTATCCCCCGCATACCCAAATCCCACCAGAAACCCTTTGAAACCCTTGTGGATTACATTATTTTCCTAAAATCCCAACCCGACGATACGCAAAGTTTTTATTTTGAGCAAATCATAGACGGAATGGTCTATGAACTCTATTTTGAAGAAGAGATAAAGAAAACTGGTTACGAAATTATTAAATACCTACAAGATTTACTGCAAATTACCGAGCAAATGAGTGATGAAGAAAAACTAATGATAATTACTAATACCTTCAATCAGCTCTTTAGTACTAGTCACCCTATAAAAGAGAATATAGAAAGAATGAAAAATGAAGTTGAAGCCATTAGAATTATTGAACAGAGTTAATACAAGGGGCTGTGTTATTACGATGAAGTTTGGGAATGTTATTGTAAAATCAAGTACCCTTTAAGTTAATTTTACTTGCCTGTGAAGCAAATTTACCATAGCAGGGTAAATCTCTTTATAAATAGCAAATAATTCCTTATACCGCTCATGGTTTTCTAAATTTGGCTCTATATATCTGTCAATTGCTACCATAGCATCACTTGCAGAAACAATATCATCATAATAGCCAGCCCCAACGGCTGCCAAAATTGCCGAGCCTAAGGCAGGAGCTTGGCTTTCTTTGGTAATTTGTAAAGCCATGCCTGAAACATCAGCATGAATTTGCATAAATAACTCCGAGTTAGTAGCGCCACCCGCCATTACTACTTGCTCTGGCATAAAGCCAGCCCCTCGCATGGTTTCAAAAATCAGTTCGCTGCCAAATGCTACGCCTTCCATTATTGCCCGAAAGATATGCTCGGGGCCGTGTTTTAGGCTCAGGCCCATTAATACCCCACGTGAGTTAGCATCTGTATAAGGTGTACGATTGCCTTGGAAGTGTTCTAATAGCATAAGACCATCGCTTCCTGCTGCTAGTTTTTGAGCTTTATTATTCAAATAGCCATAGTCGTTAATTTCAGCAGGTAAAAAATTACGAAACCAATTGATGATAGAGCCAGTAGAGGTTTGGCCGCCCTCAAGCGTGCCCAAACCCGGAATTACAGAATCGGGGTAGCTACCCCATAAGCCTTCTACATTCATATTTTTATCGCTCAAAGCCAAATGCAAATGTGAAGAACCGGTAATAAAAGCAAGGCTATCTGGGCGGACCACGTTTAGGCCAATCATGCCAATAAAAGCATCTGCGCCACCTTGGGCAACTACTAAGTTTGCAGGCAAACCGAGTTCTTTAGCAATATTTGGGCTAAGTTTGCCAACTATTTCTGCCAAAGCCAAAACTGAGTTTGGCAACTTATCTTTTAAAGCACTTAAACCTATATCGCTTAAGAAGCTATCGCTAAACCCAGATTTCTTATTATTGTAGTGCCAGCGAATACTGGCATTGTTAATACTAGCCACCATGTTGCCAGTTAAGCGATAATTTAGATAATCTTGATATTCGCAAAATGTAGCAGTTTTATCAAAAATTTCGGGCTGATTATTTTTTATCCAACTGACTTTTGGCAAAAACCATTCAGCCGAGAGCGGGCCTTTGCCCGCATTGTTTACTTGCAAGGCGGTATTATTGCTAGCCATAATATTTGCGGCTTCGTAGCTAGCCCGCACATCCATCCAAATAATTGCTGCTCGCAAAGGCTTTTTATCTTTATCCAAAGCAACTACCGAGCAGCAAGTTGTATCTACTGCCATGGCCGCAATTTCGCTTGCTTTGATGCCAGCTTTTGCTACTACCCCTGGTACTGCTAAGCATAGTGCTTGCCACCAGTCTTCGGGGTTTTGCTCTGCCCAGCTAGCTTGTGGAAAGGTTGTTTTATAAGGGCTAGCAAAAAAAGCTAATGCTTTGCCTTGGCTATCAAAAATAGCAGCCCGTAAGCTCTCGGTACCACCGTCTATTCCTAAAAAATAAGGCCCTGCCATAATTAAATTAACCAACTTTCTGGGTTTTGTAGTTGCTCTTCTAAGCTATGCAAGAATACTGCTACCATCACCCCATCTAATGCCCTGTGATCCGCTGAGACCGTGCATGATATGGTTTTGGCAATACGCATATTGCCGTTCCTGACCAATACTTCTTCTTTAAGCCTGCCCAGAGCTAAAATAGCCACATTAGGTGGCAAGATAATTGCCGAGAACTCATCAACACCAAACATGCCTAAATTAGAGATTGTGAAACTGGCTCCTTCAATATCTTCTGGCTTAGCAGTTTTATTTTTGAGTTTATTGCGGACCTCAATGATTTTATTTTTTATTTCTAAAATATAAAGCCTGTCGGCATTTTTTACCACCGAGCTGACCAAACCAGCCTCGGTAGCAGTTATCACGCCAATATTTATGTCGTCATGAATAGCTAAATCACCATTTTTAAAAGAAGCGTTTAAGCGAGGGTGTTTTTTGAGAGTCTTGGCAACTGCCAAGACCAAAACATCGTTTATACTCGGCCGCTCTGGTTTTGCTAAGGTTTGCAAATAATTACTAATTGCAGTCATTTCTATTTGCTGTTTTATATAAAAATGTGGCGCTTCTTGAAATGAGCTTTGGGTGCGTTTGGCAGTGAGTTTTTCTATGGCAGTGAGTTTATGAATATTCTTTTGCTTTGTAGACTTATTTTTAAGAGCAAGAACTACATCAGCTTTACTAATTCTACCGAGTGGCCCACTGCCTTTTAAACTAGCCAAAGCAATATCATGCTCACGGGCCAACCTTCGTGCTGCTGGTGCTGCTCGTAAACGAGTTGTTTTGTTTTTTGCTATTTGGGTTTTGGTTTTAGGCGTTTTAATAGTTTTTTTGCGTTTTTCAACTTTAGGCTTTGGGCTAGCTTTTGCTTTGTTAGTTTGAAGTTTGGCAATTATATCGCCAATTGCAATTGTTTCACCAACTTGAGCAATAATTTTGTTTACTATGCCAGATTCTAAAGCTGGAACTTCAACTGTGATTTTATCTGTTTGTACTTCTAACAGAGCTTCACCTCGCTCTATTTTGTCACCAACCCTTTTAAACCATGCCAAGATCTCAGCTTCGTCAGTTGTTTCACCTAAAACTGGCATTTTAATATCAAGAAGCATATTTAACGCCTCAAAATCTTTCTGACAGCTTTGATAATATCGGCCTTTTTAGGTGTGGCAGCTAGTTCTAATTCTGGGGCGACTGGTATTGGTATGTCCTCACCGCTTAGGCGCATAATAGGTTCTTCCAAAAAGTCAAAAGCACCCTCTTGGGCTCGAGCCGATATTTCTGCACTGACTCCGGCGGTTAGGCTGTCTTCAGTAACAATGAGGGCATGACCAGTCTTTGAAACAGATTCCACAAAAGTATCAACATCTAATGGATTAAGGGTTCGTAAATCAATCACTTCTACATCAATAGCAAGCTTATCTAATTCTTCGGCAGCGGCTAAGCAGTGCCGCAAGGCCCCCGAGTAAGTAATAATAGTCAGTTCACTGCCCTCTCTAGCAATAGCAGCTTTGCCAAAGGGGAGAGCTGTGCCTGGTTCAAAAATGCCTTTGCTAGTATATAAACCTTTGTGTTCAATAAAAATCACTGGGTCATCAAATTGCAAGGCTTCTTTTAATAATTGGTAGGCATCGCTTACGGTTGCAGGCATGGCCACAAAAAGACCTGCTGTGTGCATAAACCAAGCTTCCAAACTCTGAGAGTGCTGCGCACCTGCCGAGCGACCGGGGCCGCCTTGGGTGCGTAAGACCATTGGCACGCCAATTTGCCCACCAAACATATAGCGAATTTTGGCAGCTTGGTTGGCTATCTGATCCATAGCAATGCCAGCAAAATCAACATACATTAGCTCTGCCACTGGGCGTAAGCCAGTCATAGCAGCGCCAATGGCTGTGCCTATTATTGCAGCTTCTGAAATAGGAGTATCCAATACTCGACCTGCTCCATATTTTTCATAAAGACCTTGGCTAACAGCATATGCTCCGCCATAGCGGCCTACTTCTTCACCAAGAATAATTATACGCTCATCTTGTTCCATGGCTTCATCAAGGGCTAGTCGTAAGGCCTCGCGATAAGTTATGGTTTGGCCGTAATACTCTGTAATATTCATAAGTCTAACCTGGCTTTGTTGCTAAGGGGTTTAGCTTGTTTAGGGCTGTATACGTCTTCAAACATTGTTGCTAGCTCTGGTTTTTTGGCATTTTCGGCAAAGCTTAGAGCTGCATCCATTTCTAAGTCTATTTCTTTTTTTAAAGTCTCTAATTTTTTATTGCTAATAATTTTGGCTTTTACAAGATTTTCTTCCCAAAAGCTAATCGGGTCTTGCTGGCGACCTGCGGTTTCTTCTTGCTCTGAGCGGTAAGGGCTTTTATCTTTACGGGCATGGCCATAAAAACGATAGCAGTTTATAGTTAGGAATGATGCTCTACCGGCTCGAGCCTGTTTTAATAATTTTTTTGCTTTATTAACTACATCTTCTATATCTTGCCCATCGGCTGTATCTGCTTGCAAACCAAAACTTTTGGCTCGAGCCGCAAAATCTAAAGTAGAGCTTGACTGGTCAACCCGAGTACCCATGCCATATTGATTATTAATACAAACAAACATAGCCGGCAAATTCCATAATGCAGCTAAATTGAAAGACTCGTACAATATGCCTTGCTGCATGGCACCGTCACCAAAAAATGCCACCGAAACATTATCTTTTTTTAAGGTTTTATATGACAATGCAGCTCCGACAATATGTGATATTCCACCACCGACAATAGCATTGGCACCTAAATGCCCCAAGCTCATATCGGCAATGTGCATGCTGCCACCTTTGCCACGGCAATAGCCTATTTCTTTACCTGCAATTTCAGCCATCATGCGCTTTGGGTCGGCACCTCGGGCCAAAAATACTCCGTGTCCACGGTGATGAGTAGTAAAGCTATCACCGTCTTGCATCATTGCTCCTACGCCCACTGCTGCAGCTTCTTCGCCAATAGATAAATGCAGCATGGTTCCTGCTGATTCACCCTTTAAAAAAAGCTCTCCAACCCGTTCTTCAAAGCTACGAATCCGCAGCATTTGCTCTAATAGATATAGCCTTTGTTTATTAGTCAAGGTTCTGTACTCCTTGGCTTAATAATAGCAAATGCTCTTGTTTTTAAACAGGGACTTTAATTGATGATAGCTACAATAATTACTTAATTATTGATATTCATTGTGATTAATATCAAATTATATATAAGAATAAAGTCGAAGACTAAAAAACTTTAAATAATGTAGCTACAAAACAAATTTGAATTGTCTTTCCTAAGGAAGCGAATTGGCTTTTTTTTAATTCCTAAGTGCCTCGCTATATTATTGGGAGAGGCTAATTTTTACTAGTACTAGCATCTAAAGGCTAGCTAGAGGGGGCGACCAGAGAAAATAGTAGGGTACAACAAACTATATTTGTAAAATTATGCAATTAGATAAGCAAGTTGGAGGTTGAATATGATTATTTTTAAGCAAGTTGTTGATTTTAACCTTACTAGCTTCTAAAGCCACCCCTAGTAAATCATAAATGCATGCCTAATAGTAGATATTGGGTCAAATAACTGTCTAAATTGTAAGCTATGAGCTTTAAAGCTCGATTTTGGTACCTAAAACTTTCAAGAACTTACTTATCCACTCAGGGTGTGCCGGCCATGCAGGAGCAGTGACCAAATTCCCATCTACGTGTGCACTGCTGAAAGTATCATTACTCGGAACCCATTTTCCTCCGGCTTGATTTACATCTGGGCCTACTGCTGGATAGGCTGAACATGCTCTGTGCTCGAGCACACCCGCAGCAGCCAATATTTGTGGTCCGTGACAAATCGCTGCAACGGGCTTATTATCGGCAAAAAATTCTCTAGTAATTTCTAAAACCCGCTGATTTAAACGCAAGTATTCAGGAGCTCGTCCACCAGGGATTACTAAAGCATCGTAATCTTTGCTATTTATACTGTCAAAGTCTGCCGTAACTGCAAAGTTATGACCGGGCTTTTCGGTGTAAGTTTGATCACCTTCAAAATCATGAATAGCAGTTTTTACCGTATCACCAGCTTTCTTATCGGGGCAAACAGTATCGACTTGATGCCCTACCATAAGTAGCATTTGAAAAGGAACCATTACTTCATAATCTTCAACAAAATCACCAACAAACATCAATATTTTTTTTTGAGCCATTTTAGGGCCTCCCATAAATTTTAACGTGGAATTTTCATCAAATGAATTAGAGAGCTAAGCAAATTCTATATTACTGAAATAACCACACTAATCTATAATACAAGACATTATTAATAAAAACAAATAGTTTTTTTGAGCTGCTAGGAGGTTTAAAGTTTGTGAGTAGAAAATATTATTTAGAATAATGCTAATACAAAGAAATGCATTGTTAACCATACGGTAAACAATGCATTTCTTTGTATTTATGCGTCGTGACCACCAGCCAGATAATTTGTGTTTAAGACGAATAATGTCAAATTATTGCAAAATTATCTTATAACCAATAGCAATATCAAATGCTTGGCTAAGCGCTGGGGTAAATAATGGTCTATGGGTATAGCTTAAAGTTATTTGATTGTTTTTTGAAAGCTCATAGCTAATTGCCAAAACCAAGTTCATGCCAATACGATTGTCTAGATAGCTAAGGCCAATCCCAGCATAGCTGTCAAAATCTATTTCATCTTCTAAACTAACCGGAAAGTTAAACCAAAGCCCACTGTCTATACCAAAACCATGAAAATAATAGGGCGCAAAGAAAATGTCTAAATTATTATCGATTGGGGCTGTGCCACGTAAGCCAAACTTTATGTCGGCACTGTATTCTTGGCTGGCTTTGCCAGAAAATATATTTTCTATAAAGCCCAAGCCAGTTTCAATACTGATGGATTGGGCAAGGCTTGTGCTAAATAGTAAAAAAATAAAAAAGACTAGCTTATATTTCATAAGCTAGTTTATCTTTTTTAAATTATTTTTTTGTGAGTTTAGGGCAAATGCCAATTGACACCAAATGACCAAGTAATTTGCTGAAAGCTTTTTTCTGTTAAGTTAACAACGCCATAAGCCCCGCTAGCCTCGGTAAAAATGCCTAGCTGGTTTAGAATGGGCACATTTGGTCTAAATTCTAAACCTGCTAAAAGATGAATATCAGTTATAGCTTTTGTGTCTAAGAAGTTGATAGTTGCACCGCTGCCTAGGTAGATATTAATTGGCTTTGCCTCGGCAACTTTTATAAGGCCGTCGGCAGTAATGCCAAAACTACTTGGGCTTTTGTTACCGTTGTAATAATTCATAAATGCTTGTCGCTGGCTCAAGTTAGCACTAGCTCTTAGGCTAATACTGGTAAATAGGATATTCTCTAAGCCATAAAACGCTGTGATATTGAGTGGGTAGCCAGTTTTTACACCAAACCAGCTACTGGCAAAGGCAAGGTTGCTAAGCAATAGAAGTAAAAAAAATATTGAGCTAGTTTTAAATAATTTCATCATGATTTGATTATTGCTGTTGGACAATTATTTGCAAGTGAAAAAGCTTACATTAATTTACCCCGTAGCCATGATGATGTGAAGTCTATGATGTTTACTACCAAAATAATTGCAAGAATGGCAACAATCATTTGATCATATTGCCCCGAAGCCATTTTTTCGCTGATTACAAAGCCAATGCCACCAGCGCCAACTAAGCCCAAAACAATGGAAACTCTAAAATTAATTTCGAAGCGATAAAGCACCCAGCTTGCCAAAAGTGGAGCAACCTGCGGGAAAATTGCCCAACGGACTACGTTTGTCCCCGAGGCACCCGCGGCTTCTAGAGCTTCTATGGGGCCTTTGTCTACATTTTCTATAGATTCTGAGAAGACCTTGCCAAGGTCAGCAATAGAGTGGATAGCCATAGCAAGTATGCCAGCAAATGGCCCAAGACCAACAGCAGCCACAAATACAAGGGCTAAGATTAAGGTATCTATACCACGGTCAACATTGAAAAAGCTACGTGTAAAAATAAAGATTGCCCGCATAAAGCGGTTACCTTGAGTTAGATTGCGTGATGCTAAAAATGATAAGGGAAGAGCAAATATTGCAGCTAAAAATGTGCCTAAGAAAGCAATTTCTATAGTCACTAACATTTGGCTAGCAACTTGTTGTAAGGCATCTAAATTAGGTGGCCAAGATCTATCTAAAAAATTCTGTAAAAATGGCCAACCTTTAATTATCCGTTGAATGCTAAAGTCAGTAGCTGCAAAAGCAGGGACTAAAGCACTGAATAAGAGGGCGATCATCAAACCGCCAATGCCATCAGATTCGCTGCGTAATTTTGGTTTTAAAAGCAGCATGCCGCCTGAGCCAATTAGCAAACCTGCCATTAGGAAGTAAACTAAGCTACCATAACCCAGTCGTTTAGGCTCGAGCAATCTCAAACCTTCATCGGCTGCGGCGCGTGGGAGCTTTTGACCTCCTAGACCAGTTATATTTTGGATAGGCTCGAGCAAATTCAAACCAATACTCTTACGCTGCTTATTGAGTGCTTCTAAACTCTCGTTAAAGTCTTTAATAATTCTTTCTTCTGTATCACTAGGAACATTTGTAATTACCTTATAGTAGCCTTTAACATTGGGTAAATACTTTTCTCCTAATGACGAGCTTAGCCACCAAAAACTTGTTATCCCAGCTGCTAATCCTAGTACTAAAAATAAATATCGTAAATTCTTTCTATTCCAACCGATTAATACAATTAGCCCAGCTATAATCAGGCCTGTAATTGCCTCCATTAAGCCATATAATGGGGCTAGTTTTACTAATTTTGAACTCTGCCCAGACCATAATGCCATGCTGATAAGTGTGACTAGCCCAGCAATAATTGCCGAGATAGCACTGGGGCGGGCATTTAAACGGTTTGTAAAGAGTGGCACCAGAGCTGCTAAAAGAACAAAAATAAACAAGGGAAATATGGCAGAAATAGCAGCCAAAGTAGGCATAACTGTTTGCCTGCTTAAGGCGCCCAAACTAGTGGTAAAAGGAAATGCTAAAAATGCAATAATCAAAGAAGCGCTAGCTGCGACAATAAGTCTACGCATAGAGTTTCTACTGAGGGCTGAGAGTACGGCAATAATAATGCCTACAACGGTGTAAATATACATATTCATTAAAGCATCTCCAAACTACCGCTATAAATTTCTTCTTCTAAGGCATCATCCAAAATATCAACTGGTCCATCAAAAACCAGCTCACCTTTATTAAAAGCCAAAATTCTTTTGGCATAGCGCTTGGCTAGCTCTATTACATGGATATTAACCAGTACAGCAACATTATTTTTTTCGTTGTAGTCTTTTAATAATCCTAAAATAACATCAGATAATCTAGGGTCCAAGCTGGCCATTGGTTCGTCAGCTAAAATTAATTTTGGTTCTTGAGTCATGGCTCGAGCAATTGCTACCCGTTGCTGCTGACCACCCGAGAGTGAGTCTACTCTGGTATTTTCCTTTTCGTCTAAACCAACCATGCGGATATAGTCTCGAGCTAATATTTCGTCACGCTCTGAATACAAACCCAAAACACCTTGAATTGTTGAATAATAGCCCAATCGACCCGTCAAGACATTTTCCATTACGGTCAGTCTATCTACCAAGTTAAATTGCTGAAAAATAAAACCAGCAGTACGGCGATAGCGCTGCAAAGCTCGACCACGTAATTTGGCAACATCAACGCCGTCCACTATTATTTCTCCTGTGCTTGGGTTTTCTAATCTATTTAGGCAGCGTAAAAATGTTGATTTACCTGCACCTGATAAACCAATCACCGCTATGAAATCACCATCAGGGATTGTTAGATTTACATCTTTTAAGGCAACTGTGCCGTCATCAAAGGTTTTGCCTAAGTTTTTTACTTCTATCATTTAGTCATCCTTATCCTTTTAATATCTTATCAATTCTATGATTATAACCCGAATAATTGTTTCCATAAGCCCTAATAAATTTAAAAGTAGACAAGAAGCTATTTTTTGACTGAAGTTTTAGCAGGATTTTTTGATAAAAAAAGGGCGACTTAAAGCCGCCCTTTTGCTAATAATTAAGTTTTATTCTAAGCCTAAAATTTCTCTAGATTCTCTAACAACATCATAGTCAGAGCTATCAGCTGGAACCATGTAGTCTATGCGATAAAGATTTTTTAGTAATTCACTGTCTGGTGATTTGATGCTAGCAATTGCAGCAGCAATTTGATAGGTAAGAGGAGTATATTGCATTGCAAATTCTTGAGATACAGTGAATGTATCACCAGGAATTGGGCGTGAATAGAAGATTGAAGTAATTTGAGCAGCTTGGTCTTCGTCTAAGAATTGAGTCCAAGCACCTGATTTATTTTCTGCATCATTTGCAAATGTTGCAGCAGCATCAACAGAACCGTTAAGAACAGATAAAACAGCAGCATCGTGCTTGCCAGCAAAGGTTTGGTTTGCAAAGAAATTATCTGGGTCAATTCCAGCAATCATCATCTCAGCTTTAGGAAAAACATAGCCAGCAGCTGAGTTAGGATCTACAAAGGCAATATCTTTGCCCTCTAAATCTGCCAATGACTTAATACCACTGTCTTTGCGGACGATTATTGCTGACCAATAAAACGGGTTGCCAAAACGAACAGACTTTAATAAAACTAAGGCATTTGCTTCATCTTTTGCAACTACAAAACCGTCAGGTGGAAAGAAAGCAAAGTCTAAGTTGCCAGAACGCATAGCTTCTATTAGTCCACGATATTCGGTTGGTAAAAATACTTCTACCTCAATTTGGTTACCTAATGACTCTTCCAAATAATCAGCAATTGCCTGAGCAGCAGCTGTTAATTGTTCGGAGTTTTGGGTTGGATTAAACCCAATACGTACTTTAATTGTGTCTTGAGCACCTGCAAATAATAAAGTGCTTGCTAAGAAAAGGGCCAAAATAATTCTTTTTAGCATTTCTTCCTCCTAAAATATGGGTGATATTACCCTAAAGCTGACTTTAACACAGCTTTGCTTCCAAAGTGTCAAATTATTAATCATTTATAAATACTAAAGCATTTTCTGCTATGCAGTTATTTTGGCTAAAAAAAGTTAGAATCAAAGCATGCAGATAAATAAAAAGCATGTGACAGCCCAACTCAAAGAGGTGGCAAAGCTATTAGACGTTTTAGGCGAAGAACCGTTTAAGGCTCGAGCCTATACAAATGCAATCCGCCAGATAGAGAACTACGAGGGCAATTTTAATGAATTATTAGCTAATGACCAATTAACTCAATTAAAAGGTATTGGTGCAGGCCTAGCAAGCGAGTTAGCTTTTTTAAAAGAACAAGCTATAATCCCAAGCTTAATAGAGCTTTATGAACGTGTGCCGTTGGGGGTTAGAGAGTTGTTTTTGGTTTCTGGGCTCGGTGCCAAAAAGGTTTCTGCCCTTTGGAAAAATGACATAGACAGCCTAGAAAAGCTTATTTTGGCTGCTGACGATGGCCGTATTGAAGCTTTAAAAGGTTTTTCTACAAAGTCTGCTGTTAAGTTTAAAAATTCTGCTTTATTTGCAATAAATGCCAAAAATAGAATGCGCTTAGATGAGGCCTTAGGAATTGCTGAACATTTTATTAAACTGATAAATCAAAACTATGCAAAAGAAATTGCTTTTGCCGCAGGCAGCTATCGGCGCAGATTAGAGACTGTTGGAGATATTGATATTATTGTTAAATCTCTTAGCGTAACTGAGCTAGCCAGCTTTTTAGAAGCTTATCTTGAACCTATTAAGATTGAAAGAAATAGAATATTTGCCAGTTTTGAAAACCGTGAATTGTCATTTTTATCTGTTGACTCTGATTATTTTGGCTGGGCTTGGCTATTAGAGACAGGTAATTCAGATTATCGTGAAATGCTACAGGCTCGAGCCAAATCACAAGGCTACCAAATCAAAGATTGGCAACTGCTCAAAGATTCTCAAGTTATAAAAACAAGAACCGAAGAGCAGGCTCTTAAGCTTCTGGATTTGCCTTTTATAGCCCCAGAAAGACGGGAATCAAGTAATCCAGAAGCTATTAAAAACCTAATAGAGGCCAAAGATATTCATGGTTTAGTTCACAATCACTCAACTTGGTCAGATGCCGTAGCATCAATTCGAGAAATGCTAATTGCTGCCCAAGAGCGCGGTTACAACTATTTGGCAATGGCTGATCATTCCAAAACTTCTTATTATGCCAATGGTTTAAGTATTGAGCGCGTTTATGCTCAAGCCAAAGAAGTTGCCAAAATTAGAACTGAATTAAAAGAACAAGGCAGTGATTTTGGCCTATTACATGGCATAGAAGTAGATATTATGAGCGATGGCAGCTTGGATTATCCTGATGAAGTCTTAGCAACTTTGGACTATACTGTGGTTAGCGTCCATCAGAATTTTAGCCTTAGCAAAATAAAACAAACTGACAGAATAATTAAGGCAATCTCAAACCCTTATGCTTCAATCTTAGGCCATCTTTCAGGTCGTTTGCTATTACGTCGGCCAGCTTATGAGCTGGATCAAGATGCCATAATAGATGCTTGTGCCGAAACAGGCACAATTATAGAAATAAACGCCCACCCAGCTCGTTTAGATATGGATTGGCGTTATCTAATCAAAGCCAAAGAAAAAGGCTGCAAGTTCTCTATTAATCCAGATGCCCATGAAACAACCGGTTTTGACGTTGTTCAATATGGCGTAATGATGGCTAGAAAAGCTGCGTTAGTACCAAAAGATGTGGTCAATACGGCAATATCAGCAAAGAAATTTTTAGAACAACTAAAATAAATTTTAAAATGCTCAGTAATTTTAAAAGGAGCGGCAGTCGCAAGATGCGAGGGTAGTTGATTTCATGACAAACTGCTATGAATTATCAAAACGCCGCTAATCAGCCAATTACTGCTATGATTCCCACGTGAACGTACTATTCATTGGAGATATTTTTGCTAGCCCTGGTCTTAAGATAACGGCTCAATATTTAAAAGAGCATAAAGATAAATATGATTTTATTATTGCAAACGGAGAAAATGCTTCAGGTGGCTTTGGTTTAACCAAAAAACATTTTAAGCAAATTATCTCAGCAGGTGCTGATGTTGTGACTTTGGGCAATCATAGCTGGGATCAACGTGAGACTTTAGAATTAGTAGAGGAGACCAATAAGCTAATTAGGCCTGTCAATTATCCTTTAACTAGTCCAGGCTTGGGCTATGCTAGTTATTTAACTAAAACTGGCGAATATATTACTGTAATTCAAGCACAGGGACGTATTTTTATGGAGCCATTAGATTGCCCATATACGGCGGTTGATAGCGTTTTGGAGTCTATTCCAGAAAAACAAGCTATAATTGTAGACTTTCATGCTGAGGCCACCAGCGAGAAAAAGGTCATGGGCTATCATCTAAAATCTCGGGTTAGTGCAGTGTTAGGTACTCACACCCATGTGCAAACCGCCGATGAAATGATTATGGGTTCAACGGCCTATATTACTGATGTTGGTATGACTGGTGTGCAAGAATCTTCAATTGGAATGCGTTTTGAAGAAGTGCATCAAAGACTTATTAAAAAGATTCCTGCTCGCTATAAACCTGCCGATGATGCGGCAACTCTTTGTGCTGTAGAAATTCTAATAGAGCAAGGAAAAGCCAAAACAATCAAGAGAATTCAGTGGAAACAAGAGTCTTAAAAGTTAAGAAACTAGGTTTTCTAAAGTAATTCTCATCAGAAATAGATGATATTTTTTTAAAATATTAATAGTGATGGAGATACAAAAGGGGTTTATATGGATTTTATAAGAAGTGGTGGACCAATATTACTTGTAATCATTTTGGTTTCGCTCTATGCGGCGTATATATTTTTTGAAAGATTTTTAAAGCTTAGAAAAGAAAGAATAGATGCCGACTCATTGATGGTTAGAGTAAATGCTGCTGTTAATGATAGAGATTTAGATGCAGCTCTGCAAGCTTGTGAGAATTTTGGTGGCCCAGTGGCTAGAGTAATTGAATCAGCATTACTTAAATTACCCTATGGTAGAACTGCGGTAGAAGCTGCCTTTAAAGAAGGCTTTTTACAAGAAGAACAGCATTTGGCAAGAGGGCTTAGGCCATTGGCCACTATTGCTCAAATATCGCCATTATTGGGGCTTTTGGGTACTGTAACAGGTATGATTGTAGCTTTTAATGAAATTGCTCAAACAGGTTCTGGTAACCCCGCGGCACTTGCTGATGGCATTGGCCAAGCCCTAATTACTACAGCAGCTGGGCTTATTGTGGCTATTCCGGCTCTAATTGGTCATAATTATTTAGCCAGCAAAGTAGATGCAATTCTTTTGGAAATAGAACGTCGCCGAGAAGAATTGATGGCTAACGTTGCTCAGGTAGTTGCTTCTAAGAAACCAAATTCTGATAATGAAACTGATATTTAAAAATGAGAAATAGACGAAATCGTAATAATCAGGCACTTACAATAGATTTAGCACCTATGGTTGATGTTGTTTTCCTGCTAATTATTTTCTTTATGGTTTCAACAACTTTTATTAATATCGAGCAGAGCATGCCTGTTCAATTACCTCAAGCACAATCGTCTCGAGCCATTACTTCAGATATGCCTACCGTAACCGTAGATGCAAGCAAGCAAATATTTGTTGCTGGGAAAGTAGTTTCGCTAGATCAGTTATCTGCTGTTGTCAGAAACCAAATTGAAAGTACTGGCCTAAGAAATGTTGTATTTAGGGCTGATAAAGTTGTTCCACATGGGCTAAGTGTCCAGGTAATGGATAGAATTAGAAAAGCTGGAGCAAAGCAAATCTTAATCGCCACTGGCGGAGGCTAAGCCGAAATCATGACGGCAATCATAAAAGACAAAGATAAACGTAGGGCATTTTTATTGTCTTTGCTATTGCATTTATTTTTCATTTTATTTGTGGTTTGGTTTATTTCTTTACCGCAGCCTGTACCTGTCGAAAATTATTTGGTTATTGATGTTGGTAGTCCAGCTTTATCTGAAGAAATAACTTCGGCTGCTGCTGCTGATGCACCTGCTCCGCAGTCCAATGAAGTTTTGGTAAAATCTGAAGATACAGGTAGCCCACAAGCTGCTGATACACCAGCTCCGGATCAACTAGCTACTGTAACAAGCCCTGCTGAACAAGTTCAAGAAGTCATTGAAACAGCTACTATGACTTTAGATGCAAATACCAATACTCAATCTGCTGATGCCCCAACAAGGCCACAAGAAAGCCCTGATACTAATAGTCAAGCAATTGAAATCCCGCAACCTCAGGCAGAAACTAATACCTTAGAGGCTGCTAGTATTCCTAGCCCTGCTGCCCAAGCTACGCTTACTCAGCCTAGTGAAATACCCCAACCACAGGCCAATGCAACAGTTGCCGAGGCTAGTAGTATTCCTAGCCCTCAGCTAGAAGTTACGCTTAGTCTGGCTCAGGCTGCGTCATCAGCAACTGCTACTGAGCAGCCTATTCCTATTACTGATATTTCTGCTACAGTATTACCACAAATTACCGAGGTGGAAATTAGCCCACAAGCCACAGCTCAAAGCGTGCCTATTCCAAAGCCAGAGGTAGAAATTAAACCAATTGAGAACCTTAATATTGCAGTAGAAGCTAGTGCAAGTGTGGCTGAACCCAGCACTGTACCTAGTCCAGAGGTAAGCGCAGCTGTGCCAGCTGCCCAAGCAGTACCACAGCCGCAGGTTAGCGCAGAAATTGCTAATTCTAATGCTGTACCACAGCCAGCTGTTTCAGCAAATATTAGCCAAGCTCAAGCAATACCACAGCCAGCTATTAGCACAAGCACTGGCTCAACAGATGCTATACCACAGCCCGTAGTTTCGGCTTCGGTGGCTGGTTCACAATCTATACCAAGCCCAACTGTCGATGTAGCCGTTACAGCGTCTTCTAGTATTCCAACTGCAAACCCGCAAGTTTCAATATCTGGGTCTAAGACCATACCACAGCCAGAATTAACTGCCTCAGTTTCTACAGCGGTTGCAGTAAACAGCGATTCTGTGCAACCTCAAGTGTCAGTAGCATCTGCTCAAGCTATTCCTAGGCCTAGTAATATTCAATCTTCTGTTTCTGTGCAATCGACAAGTTCTGTTAATGTCAGCCCTCAGCTATCTATTGCCACAGCTAGCAATGCATCAAATAACGGTGGTGGAAATGATAATTCTTCTGCTAATATCGCCAATTCTGTAAACCCAAATGATGGAAATACTCAAGGACAAGCCACAAATAATCCGGGTGGCAATGCCGACCGATCCGGCCAAACTACTGACCAGCCAGGTGCAGATCCTAATAATTTAGGTCTAGCTGCTGGCCCTGATGGTTCTTTAAATCCAACAGGCGCTCCGCTAACAAAAGTACCGTATAGAGAAGAGCGTGAAAGACCGCTTAATGTTTTAATCGATAATGTTAACGGTTATCCTCAAATGGGTTTGCGTGAAGCTAGTATGATTATTGAAATGCCTGTTGAGGGCGGTTTAACCCGATTAATGACTTCGTACAGCAATATTGACCCTGCTAGGGTTGGCCCAATACGCAGTGCTCGAGACTATTTTCAGACTTTAAATAGTAGTATGAATGGTATTTTAGTGCATGCAGGTGGTTCACCATCTGCGATGGCTTTAATCAATAAAAGCCCTACCCCGACAGTTAACTCTCAGACTAGTGGAGAGCTATTTGCTCGAGCCGAAGGTCGTAGCGCTCCATATAACTTGTATTCAAATGGGGCGGCTTTAAGAAAGGAAATGAGCCGTTTACATTTGAACCGTAGCTCTATTGTTGAAGGTACAAAATTCCAACCAGCACCCGATACTGCAACAGGTCCAAACTTAAATGTTCGATATTCTGCAACATATAAAACGGGTTTTAAATACCAAGAGAATTTAGATTTATATCGCTGGGTTCGTAATGGTAAAGCAGCGGTTGATGCAACTGGCGAAGCCGTATATGTAGATGCTGTTATTGTTGCTAATATAAGAACAACACCAATACCAGGAGACGCCGAAGGGCGTTTATATATTCCTTTATCAGGCGGACCTGCCACTTTATACATAAGAGGCAAAAAACTTGCAGGGCATTGGAGCCCAAGAGGAGGCATGGAGTTTTCTAATACTTCTGGTGAAATTGTTGACTTAAGTCCTTATAAGCTCTGGATAGTTTATGCCCCACAAAACTCTTCTATTTCTGAATAGATAATGATATTTATAGCCCTGTTTAGAACCTCTAGGAAAGCTAGGCTTTAGATCTTTATAATTTTATTGCTATCCTCAGAATATAAATTGTGCCGTTCAAAAGTGACAAAACCTAGCTAATTTTAGGCTAGGTTTTTGAATTGTTTAATAATTTTGATTAAAATGAAGGCTTTTATCTGCTTCCACGCCCAAATTGACCTGATGAATTTGGTGAATTTGCTCGAACAGCTGTTTTTGGAGCTGCTTGAGCACCACTTCCAGTAAGGCCAGCAGCATCAACTAAGCGATTAAACTCTTTTGGATCAACTGATCTTGCCATGCCTATTTCGTAACTAATTGCCCGTTTTAAGTGTAGTTCGGCAAGATTGGCATCCATGGTTACCATACCTTTTTGCCCACCCATTTGAATTTGTGACAAAATTTGATGAGTTTTACCTTCACGGATTAGGTTACGTACCGCAGGGGTGGCAATCATAAATTCGTATGCTAATACTCGTCCACCACCTTGTTTTGGAACAAGTTGCTGGGTCAAAATTGCCTGCAAGTTATTGGCAAGCTGTACTCTTACTTGTTCTTGCTGCGCTTCTGGAAAAACATCAATAATACGATCAACAGCTTCTGGAGCAGAGTTTGTGTGCAAGGTTCCCATTACTAAGTGACCAGTTTCAGCAGCAGTTACGGCTGCACCAATTGTTTCGTGATCACGCATTTCACCTACCAGAATTACATCAGGTGCTTGTCGTAATACCGCTCTTAAGGCATTGCTAAAGTTCATGGTATCTTCACCGATTTCGCGCTGATTAACTACCGAGGTCTTATGGTTATGATAGAACTCAATTGGATCTTCAATAGTAACTATGTGCTTTGGATACTCACTGTTAATTAGGTCAATCATGGTGGCTAGAGTTGTTGATTTACCAGAACCTGTTGGCCCTGTTACTAATACAAGCCCCCTAGGAACTCGAGCAATATCAGCAACAACTTTTGGTAAACCCAATTGGTCAAATGTTAAAATATCTTCTGAGATTGTTCTCATAACACCTGCTACCGAACCCCTTTGGAATAATACATTAATTCTAAAACGACCTTGACCAGTTAGGCTAAAAGAAAAATCTAATTCACGGGTTTCTTCAAACACTCGTTGCTTTTTTTCATCCATCATAGAATACATAAGACGACGGGTAACACTAGCAGTTAGAGGGTCATATTCTGAAGGTATCCATTCACCATGAATACGTAGCATTGGTGGCAAGCCTACTGTCAGAATTAAATCTGAAGCATCTCTTTCAATTGCCATTTGCAGAAGAGTTACTATATCTGCTTGAATTTTTGTTTCCTTTGGTACTTGGGTTTCTTTTAAAAAGCTAGACATATAATATCTCCTTAATCTGCTGTCTTAGCAAGGACCTCTTCAAGGGTAGTAATACCCTGAAAGGCTTTCAATATTCCATCATCTCTAAGTGTCTTCATTCCGCCAGCGATAGCAACTTCTTTTATTTCATTAGAAGCTTTCTCTTGCACAATAGCGTTTTTTACTTCGTCTGTAATTACTAATAACTCATGAATTCCGTATCGGCCAGAGTAGCCACTACCACCGCATTTCTCACAGCCTACGCCCCTGACCAATATTTTATCTTCTATATCTGAATCAACCATGTCAATTCTACGTAGTACTGTGGGATCTGGAGTATATTCTACTTTGCAATGTTTACATACCTTTCTTACCAATCGTTGTGCCAAAACCCCTACTAGAGATGCTGAAACATTAAATGGTTCTACACCCATTTCTACCAAACGAGTGATAGCACCCGAAGAATCATTGGTGTGTAAGGTTGCAATTAGCATGTGACCAGTAAGTGCTGCTTCTACGGCTATATTTGCAGTTTCGGAATCACGAATCTCACCAACCATGATAATATCTGGATCTTGTCGCAAAAATGACCGCAAGGCTCGAGCAAAATCTAATCCTGCTTTAGGGTTAGCTTGGGTTTGGTTAATTCCTGGGATTTCGTATTCCACTGGATCTTCAATAGTTGTTACGTTCACTTCTGGTTTAGCTAAACGTTTTAGAATAGAAAAAGTAGTAAATGACTTACCAGATCCAGTAGGGCCGGTAATCAAAAACATTCCATATGGTTTTTCAATAACGTCTTCAAAGCGTTGAAAGTTGTAATCTGCAAAGCCTAAGTCTTCTATCTCGGGTATGCTCGAGGCGGTTTTAAGAATCCTCATTACTGCTTTTTCACCATAAACTGTCGGTAAGGTAGATAAACGCAAATCAATTATCATGCTTTTGCTTTTAAATCTAATCCGACCATCTTGGGGTAAGCGTCTTTCGGCAATATTTAATCCACCCATAATTTTAATACGAGCAGATAGGGCGTTAGCTGTTGCCTTTGGCAAATGCATATATTCTCGTAGTGAACCATCTTTACGTACTCTAACTAATACGTCATCAGGTCCAGGTTCAATATGAATGTCAGAAATATCATTTACTACCGCTTCTCTGATAATTGTATTTACAACTTTAACCAAGGCATTGTCATCAATTGCGCTGGTATCTTCTATTTCTTCTGATTCTGTGCCAATTTCTTCCATAACAGCTTTTGCAAGCTCATCCATATCATCATTACTACTGTAATAACGATTAATCATGTGGCTGATGGTTTCTTCGGTGGCTACAGCTGGTAAAATTTCTTTACCACTAATTAATAACATATCATCAAGTGCAAAGACATGTCGGGGGTCTTTCATTGCTACTACCAGAACTTTACCATCATTTTCAAGCCTCAGCGGCATGGCATCATATCGTCTAGCAGTTGCCTCTGGGACTAAGGTCACGGCATATGGGTCAACCTTAATACTGTTTTCATCGATAAATTCAAAACCAAGTTGCATGGCTAAACTTCTTGCGAGCATTGATGGACTTATTTTACCTGATTGTACTAGAGTATCTTCTAAGCGTCCGCCACCTACACGTTGTCTATTTAGAGCTTCGTCAATATCAGTTTGAGCAACATAGCCCAAATCTACAAGAATTTCGCCCAGTGGTTTTACTCTACCTAGCCTTTTTTGCTCATCAAGAGCTTTACGCAAGTCTTCACGTTTGATTTTTCTGTCTTGTAATAGGGTTTCACCTAGCCGCCCCTTAGAATCAACATATACACGCTCAATATGCTCGAGCACAACCGATTCAGGAGCAACAAAGAACTTTATTTGCTGGTCAATAATTGTTTCGATTTCTGAAATCTGTCTAACATCAGAGCATGCTAAGTGCAATACCCCCTTTTCTTCTTTAAGAGGTACAACACTAAAATGTATAGCATCAAGTCTGAGTAGCTTATTTGCTAAATCTGGGTGCGGTTCTGAATCGATTGTTTCTAAAAAATCTAAATTCGCTTGTTCGGCTAAAAGCTGGCCTAATTGGTTTTCATCAATAAAGGCTTTGTTTATTAAAATTCTACCAACTAAACTACCAGAACGCTCCTGTTCTTCAAGAGCTTCTTTTAGTTGGTCATCACTGATAAAACCTTTTTCTACAGCTAGCTTTCCTAAAAGTTGGGCATAATCAGTTTCAAAATCAGTTGGCGGTTCTAAACCTAATTCTGGGTAGTAGGTTGCCAATCCCCAAGCCATTTCTTTACTTAAGGCTTGATAAGGTTCAACAATTGATTCTGAAAAATCTTCAATCTCTTCAACTGAGAGAGCATCAAGCGGGTCTAAAAATGCAACCCTTAGTCTGTTGCCATCTAGTGAAAAAGGTAATGCGCCAATCTCATAAGCAAGGTCAGCAGGTACTTTGGCAAGCGCTTCAGGCATAACTTCAACTCTTGGTAATATAACCAAGGGGATACCAATAGACTCTTCAATTGCTCTGGCAATACGTTGCTCAGAGACTAAACCTAAACTAACCAAAATATCAGCCAAACGGCCACCAACTTCTGCATGACGACTGATAGCTTTTTGCAGTATTTCATCACTTACGTAACTACGCTCTAATAGCACAGCTCCTAGGCGTTTATCACCTATAGATAATACGGGCATTGTCTTCTCCTTTTAAAATTATCTTTTCTAAATTGCGTATTGCTCGAGTATGCCACAGGCCACCAGGGCTAAGTGGTTTAACCAAAATAGTCTTTAGACCAGCAAGATTAGCACCGAGAATATCAGTAAAAACCTGATCACCTATCATTACAGTATCTTTAGCAGTGCTATCTAAGCGCTTTAAAGCACGTTTAAAAGCAAAGCTAAAAGGTTTGCCGACCAAAGAAAATGCTTCTAGTTCAAGCTCTTTTGACCAGTACTTTACTCGTTTGGGGCTGCCATTACTAAGTATTAATAAAGGCACAGCAGTTTCTTTTAGTTTTTTAATCCAGATTCTGTATTCATCAGCAATATAGTCAGACTTTGAAGCGACGATTGTATCGTCTAAATCGACAAGGATTGCCTTAATATTGTGCTTATTTAAAAATTCTGGGCTTACTAAATAAGCATTTTTTAAAATGAAATCTGGCTTTAGCATTGCCTAAGACTAGCATTTCTAAACAATTAAATATGGGAAAATTCTGCCTTTTGACATAGTAAAATGTATATCAAAGCTATAAAAGTAAAAAATTTCTCTTAACGTTGAGGAGTTTGTAGTCTGGAGTTAATTTCTTACCTTAAGTACAGGACTGATACAGTGGAAATTATAATAAACTTAATCTTGAGCTATATTTTAGAAAGTTAAAGTACCAATTTCCAAGTTGGCATCTAAGAAGAATCTAGCTAATTTTGGTATAGCCAAATCAAAATTAGATGACATAATATTTTGTCAAATTAATCATAAAAGCTTAGAATCATAAGCCATAACCGAGGCTAAAGCCTGGCCTAATAAGCAAGAACAAAGCTATTCTATTTTAATATTTTTTAAGGCTTTCTTTAGTTAGAACCTTTACTAGCCTTTATAAGATTTAAAATGACTCAGCTTTATGACTAAAAATTAACAAAAACTTTGGTTCATTAAAAAGCTAAAATAAATGAACTGAACTTAAGAATATAAATAAAGTTTAAGCTGAGGTTTTAATTAGCAATTGCAATTGCTTCAATTTCTATAAGCACATCTTTAGGTAACCTAGCAACTTCGACAGCACTGCGTGCCGGTGGATTATCGCTAAAGAACTTGGCATAGACTTCGTTCATAGCTCCAAAGTTATTCATATCGCTTAAAAAGCAAGTGCACTTTAGAACATTGTTTAGGCTCGAGCCTGCCGCTTCAAGAACAGCCGCTAGATTGTTTAGCACTAATTCGGTTTGAGCCTTAATATCTCCATCAGATAATTCACCATCACTATTAAGAGGTATTTGTCCTGATGTAAATACTAAATTATCAAATTTTATAGCCTGCGAATAAGGCCCAATTGCTGATGGGGCATTTTTTGTGCTTACTATTTTCTTTGTCATAAATGATAGCTCCTTTTATTAATAATTTAGAGTTTATCGCAAATCTTAAAAAGACTTAGTAAGTAATGGATTTTTGAATTTATTTTAATTGCCCTAATATTATAATTAATAAAATCATATATAAAGAGCCAAGAATCCAAAGTCTATATGGATACCAAGGGTGGCGTTTTAGTTTAGAATTAAAGTCCTGCTTTGGAAACGCATTTTCAATTTTGTCTATACCGCTCATAGTTTCGCCTAACGATACAGAAGTGGGTTTTAACTTTTTGGATTCTGGTAGATTATATTTTTTAACTCTTTTTTGAATCTTTTTGACCTCTAAAACAATTGCTGTAATATTGTCAGGGCTACCGCGCCTGTTTGCTTCTGCAATTAATTGGGCGACGGCATTTTCTGGAGATGAATTAGAAATAATCTCGGTTAAGTAGTTATCACTAATCAGCATGCTAATACCATCACTGCACAAAAAGATTTTGTCACCTTCTTCTATCTCAAAATGAACAATATCTAGTTTTACTTCTTCAGATGCACCCAGAGCATTTGTGATTACATTTCTTAAACGGTGGTTTTGGGCTTCGTCTTGAGTGAGAATCCCCTGTCTTACTTGCTCAGCTACCCAGCTATGATCATGAGTTAGTTGATGGATTTTATGGTTTCTAATCAAATAGGCTCGAGAATCTCCAATTTGAGCAACAAAACCTATTTGGTCATCAATGAATACAGAAGTTAGAGTTGTACCCATGCCCTTATGATCAGGATTATCAAGAGCGAAGTCAAATATTTCTATATTTGCAGCTTGAATTGCTTTTGCAAGAGCTGTAGGTGGATGCTTGCTGTTATGAGTTAATTTACGTTTAACAATTTCAACAGCCTTTTGACTAGCAACCTCACCAGTTTTATGACCACCCATACCATCGGCTACAATAGCTAAATAACCACCAGAGAGCTTAGAAATATAAAAGCTATCTTGATTAATTGAGCGGACATTGCCAGTTTCACTTTGGCCGCTCATTAATACGATAGTTCCAGGCTGTTTATTTGCTAAAGAAGTCATTCATTTAGATTATTATATAACCAAGGGCTTTTGAATAGCTGAAAACTCACAATTGAGCGCAAAATAGGCTTCAATTAATGGTATCTTAATTTAATTGTGAAAAAACCCTTGCTTTATGCTCATAATTAATGGTTAAACTAAGCAAATGGCTGAGCAATTTTCCCAAACATGGAGCTTTATAATAACTAAATGGCAAGAGCTTGACCAGTTTTTATTACCATACGGCATTAGTTTGAGCGTAGTATTGTTGTCAATTAGCTTAATTATTGCATTGTTACTGCTACTTAGGTACGCTTTGCGAATTAGAAAACGTGAAACCTTTTCTATTTTGCTTTCAAAGGGAGAGATTAGGCGAAGTAGTGAATTTGATCCACTTTTGAGTTTAAGAGTTAGTAATCTAAATGTTTTTCCAATTCAAATTTTGGAATTATCAATTGATAGTGAAGCTATGACTATGCCAATAGTTGTAGATTTAGCTGAATTAGTTGCTGCAAATGATTCTATATCGATTGAGCTCGAGCTCGAGCAAAATATAGTTGGTGATGATGGTCTGGTCTATTTATTTGCTTACTTACCAAGACAAGCTAAAAAACTTTACCGTTTAAAAGCTAGCTATAGCTATGAACCTTGGGCAGGTAGATATAAAATATCACCTTTAAAGCAACAAATTAAAAGAGTAAGGCAATTAGATAGCCAAAGATTGAGCAAATCTTTAAACGAGCCTTTAAATGCCAAATATTTAGAAAGAAGCTCAAGTAATATTAATGCTTTAAAAACGCCAAAAACCGAAACTGCAATCAATTTAGAACAGCTAAAAAGCTCAGCTAGATTAAGCCATACTAAAATACTTAACCATCAACCAAATAACCAAGCTGTAGAAAACATAAAGAGACCTCTAGGAAAAGCAAAAGTAGAACTGCCAAGAGCAATTAAGCAATCTCAAAATAGGATGGATTCTAAAACCGAAACCGAACTAAGCCCAACAAAGCCAAAACCTGAGTTGAAATTTCCAAATGAGTTTTAAATATAAAATACTACTAATTTCACAGCAATAATAATATATTTTCTCTAAAATAATAAATATGTATCAGTTACGATGTGAATTACTAAAATGAAATTAGGTTATAGCTCGGCTACTGCAGGGATTTATGATATTGATGATGTCTTTCGTTTTGCCCAAGAACTTTCATTAGACTTTGTTGAATTGACTTTTGAGATATCTAGTTTTTTAACAGATGTCCAAACGGCAAAAAAAGTAAATGAATTGCAATTAGCTACAGGAATTGAAGTTAGTGTACATTTACCATTTATTGATTTGAATATTGCTTCACTAATTCCCGCTGTTCGTAAGGCAACAGTTGACGAGACTTTGCGTGCTTTAGAATATGCTCAAAAGCTAAATGCTATTGCCTCAGTCTTACATACGGGCAGCTTTTTTTTATATCAACCTGTTGAGCAAGAACGCTCAGTAGATGCTTTAAACCAATCATTAGATTCTTTAAGAGAATATGATTCTATGATTGTTTTAGAAAACTTAGCGGTATTTGCCGACTCGGTAATAAAATCCCCTGAAATGTTAAAAGAAATTACTGATGAATTTGCTTTTGGCAATTGTTTAGACATGGGGCATGCTTTTATAGAGCAACAGCATGCTTGGACTCGAGCCTCTGATGATTTAATTCAAGACTATATTAATACTTTGGGTAAGAGAGTAAAACATTTGCATTTATGCAATAATGATGGTCAATCTGATTTGCACCAAGCTACAAATAATGGGGCAATTAGATTTTCAAAATACCGAGATTACTTTTTGGATTTTGAAGCTAGTATTTGTTTAGAAGTTGCAGGTGGTAAAGAAGCTGTTCGCCAAAGTGCCAATCAGCTAAAGTCTTTTGAATTAGCTCTTGCTTAAGATATGGATAGGCTTTAGTCTTGCTAAAATTTATTATTAGCCTATAAAAGCGATATTATGGCCAAATGCAAGCCAAGCAAAAAATACAGGACGATATTATTTTAGAGGGTTGGGTATCTATAAGAGCCGCCCTGATTGCAAAGAAAAGAACTGTCTATAAACTTATAATCCAAAAAAATAAACTCAGTAAAATGAATAAGATTTTAATCAGCCGTGCTAAGTCACAAAAAATTAAAATTGACTATCAAGATTCTAGTGAAATTACAGAATTGGCTCGAGGCAAAACTCATGGTGGTGCTTTGGCGATTGTTTCCAAACGAAGAATGTTAGAGCCAAGAGATATAGCCAAAGGAGCAGAAAACCCATATATAGCCATGCTAGATGGAATTGAAGACCCTTTTAACCTCGGGCAAGCAATCCGTTCACTTTATGCTTCTGGAGTTGATGGAATTATTTTGCGAAACCGCAACTGGGGTTTTGCAGAGGCTACTATCCTAAGGTCATCAGCTGGGGCATCTGAATTTGTAGATATAGCAATGGTCAATAATGCTTATGAGGCAGCGGAACATTTTAAGGATAGAAAATATAATATTGCTTACACCGGTTTAGAAGAAGGAGCAATTTCTATTTATAATGCTGATTTTAAAGCAGCGCTATTTATAATAATTGGTGGAGAGAAAAGAGGCATTAATAATAAATTAAAAGAAATTGCAGATATGATTATAAAAATACCCTATGGCAGAGATTTCCGCCAAGCTTTAGATGCTAGTTCATCATCAGCGGTAATAGCTTTTGAGGTTTTGCGACAAAGAACGGCTTAAGCGGCTTCAATATTTTCTTTTTGTACAATTTCTAGCTCTAAGTCCGCATAGGCATGCTCTTGACTTAGAACAATTTTATTTTCTTTGAATAATTCTAAAGATGCTACAAAGCTTATAGTTAGCACAGCCCAAGATTGATGCTCTATGAGTTCGACTAATGTTGCTCGTTGCAAACGTTTTAGATTCCTAATTATAATTTTCATGGCAGATGCCATTGTTAAGCGTTCTAAAGCTAATTCAAAATAACTGCCAAATGAGTATCTAGATGCAAGTTGAACTAAATTATTTAAACTAATTTTAATTGGCCGCTCTAATCTTGGATAATTTGGCTTGGGAGTTTTGGCTGCTATTAGTAATCTGCGCTCAATCCTTCTTTGTCTCAAGAATTCTATAGCTTCGTTTAGCTCTTCTAAAAGACCAATAGCCTCTAAAGTTTCTTCTAAAACAATGTCTTCCTCTTCGTCATCAAGCACAGGGCGTGGTAGTAAAAACCTTAGCTTAAGCTCGAGCACACGCGCAACCATAGGTAAGGCTTCCGAGGCTAGATTTAGATCGTTTTGAGAAATTCTATCAAAAAATTCTAAATATCTTTTGACAAGTTCCAAAATATTAATATCTTTTGGAGCAATATTCTGCTGACGAATAGCATATGCCAATTCGCTTAAACTGCCACTAAAATTACTTTGTTTGACTAAGAATGACTGTTCTTCTTCTATCACTTGTCGCAGCTTATCATAATTGTTATTTTTAACTTGTATTGGCTTTCTTGCATTTAAAATGCGCTTATAGCAAAATTAGCTAAATGTTTTTAAGATATAGCAACCTGGAGATGCTGATTTAACCCTGATTACCGTCAAAATTAGGGCTATATATCTAAAAAATATTATTTTACTATAAACTAGTTATTATTTTATTTTGTTATAAGCTGTGCAAACTAGAAAACACATCTTTACCTTGAACTAGGGTTAGAATGATAGTCTATGGATAACAAGGAAAAACGATTAATGATTCAACTGATTGAGTTCCTACGTGGAACACTTAATGCTGACGACGTGAGTCCAGATTTTTTTCAAAATGTCCTTATAAAGACAATTGATTTAATTCCAGAAGCACAGGCCGGAAGCGCCACCCTTCTTCAAGATGATGGTCTCTATCACTACGTAGCTACTAGTGGCTATGATTTGAAAGAACTATCAAAGGTTACATTCGCTTATGATTCACTTAGCTATATGGTTAAAAACGCAGATAAAAAATCTTTTATTATCAGAGATTTAGCAAAACTACATAGCGCTGATTTAGATAAGAAAAGTGCTAAAATATTGCGTTCAAAAGGTAGAGCCGCTGAAATCCAATCAACTTTGGTGCTGCCTATCAAATTAATGGGTGAAATTGTAGCTACATTAACCCTTGATAATTTTGATGACGAACATGCTTTTGACAATAATGCTAAAAATATTGCTGAAGTGCTAGGGCTTGAGATTGCAATTGCCATTAAACAAATTAATTTAGTTAATGAATTGCGTGAAGCAAGAACAAGTATGAAGCAAGAAATTGAAATTATTGCACAAGAAGCAGCAATTTATTCACGCTCTTTAAATTCTAGAGTTAATAAATTAGACTTGGGTAAGTATGATAAGAAAAATGAACTTTCCAAGCGACAAGAGCAGATATTAGGCTTTTTAGCACAAGGTAAGAGCGTTGCTCAGATTTCAGATATCCTTGATTTGCGCCGTCAAACAGTTAGAAACTATTTGTCTGGTGTTTATAAGACCAAAAATATTAGTACGCGTAAAGAATTACTAGCATGGGCTCGAGACAACGATTATTGAGTTGCTCTTAGGAGTCTATCTTTTATTGCCAACCAATCTGAATTAGATTCTGGTTCTTCAATATAAATATGATTTAAATCTAAGCGATCTAATTGCCTTAATGAAGCATAAAGCTTTTGGGCATAGGTCGCTGGATTATTTTCTATTTTAATAGAGTTATCTAAACCGTCAGGCTCAATGCTATGACAAATAATCCCTATATTAGTATCTTGCTTTTTTATTATTTTTTGGAGCTCGATTCTACTCTTTAAGCTGCTAGGGGTAAGAGGAGAGTAGTGGCTTTTTAACATGCCAGGGCTTTTTATAGTTGTTTCATATTGGCTAGCAGTTAGCGGCTGATAACCGATAAGTTTGGCTAGTTGTTTAGAACTAACTTGACCAGGTCGCAGGATCTGCAGTTGTTTAGAACTTAAATTTAATATTGTAGACTCGAGCCCAACTTGGCTAGCACCACCGTCTAGTATTAGTGCAATATTTTTTCCAAACTCATCTTCTACATGTTTTGCAGTAGTTGGGCTAATGCGCCCAAATCTATTTGCCGAAGGAGCAGCAATTGCCCCACCAAAACCCTCTAATAAAGCCAATGCCACAGGATGATTAGGAATACGAAGAGCAACGGTATCTTGTTGTCCAGTTAGTAGTTTTGAAGTATTTTCTCCACGTTCTAGTATTAAAGTGAGCGGACCGGGCCAAAATTTTTCTGCCAGTTTATAAGCTAGATCTGGCACATTTACTGCATAATTTTCAATTTGACTAATACTTGCAATATGCAATATCAATGGATGATTCTTGGGTCTGCCCTTTACTTTAAAAATTTTATTTAAAGCTATTTGATTGCCTGCATCTGCGCCCAAGCCATAAACTGTTTCGGTAGGGAAGGCAACCAATTCGCCAGCTTTTAAAAGCTCAACCGCATATTCTATTTGAGAATTAATTTGTCTTATTTTCATAATATTTTTATAAACCTTCAAAAACTATAATAGCCTTTGCTAGATTTGCTAGTTTTTATACCAAAGCTAATCAACTACTTATCTTATGATAACTATTTTTCAAGTTATTTTTTGTGTTCGTCTTTTAGAACATAGTAAGTAAGAGGTTTGAAAATATGTCAAGCCCTTAAAAAAACTTTTCATTCATCACTTTCCACTGTCTTTTTCCACTTTTCCCTCATTTGATATTGATAATAAAACTAAAAGAAACACCTTTCTTGAGTTTAGTATTATTTAAAGACTTCAGATTTTGCTCCTAAAACTAAACTAAGGTTAATAGTTTGGCCATCACGCTGCACTGTTAAAATTACTTCTTCACCAACCTCTTTATCAAAAAGAAGGTCAATTACATCATTCATTGTAGCTGTTGCAACATCATCAATAGCCACGATAACATCAGCAGCAATTATATTTTGAGCTCTATCTAGGGTTAAAGATCTTAATCCTGCTTGTTCGGCTGGGCCATTTGGGGCTACACTATTAACCACAGCACCTGCTAGCTCACCTAAATATATCGATGAGAACTTCGGGTCATAATCTAAGTTTGGGCCGGAGCTAAAACCAATTACTGGTACATCACGATTTATGCCTGCTTTTAAATTGTTGATAGTTTGGCTATTTTCTGCAAGGTTTATAGCAAACGAAGCATAGTCGGGTAGTTGGTCGACAAAAGGTTTTAGTATTCTGGGTACATGATTTTGATTAGGCTCGAGCCCATCTGGGTTATAAGCAATATAGCTGGTTACACCTACCACCTCACCATGGACATTTAGTACCGGACCACCAGAATCCCCCGAAGCTAACGGGGCACTTAGCTCTATTGTCTGGTCAGCAAAACGCCCTTTGGGGCCTCTAATTCCTAATTGTATTACTCGCCCACTTCTGGCTGCTAAAAAGTCATCACGACTATTTCCTATTGCGACAATTTCACTGCCCTTTCGGGGGCTTGTATTTGCTAAAACCAAAGCTGCTACTTTATCTTCAGTTTTAGCTTGTAATAAAGCCAAATCTAAAATTGCATCAAATGCTATCAGCTCGAGCGGATAGCTTTTATTATCACTACTAAGCCCTTCAAATGTTATTAATTTTGTAAATTCTGGTCTAAAATTAAATTCGGTTTTATCTACTACATGATAGGCGGTCAAAACCAAACCGTCTTCTGAGATAAAAAAGCCAGTACCGATGCCAATAGTGGTATCTAAGCTTTCATGAGGATTTTTTTTATCTTCTGTAGCTCCGGGGTTGTCAGAACTTGTGTTAAATAAAATTGTGTTATCTACTTTGGCTATTATTTTAAGGGTTGCGGGGCGAGCATTGCCAAAAATCTTTGTTAACTTGGCATTTAACGGGCTTACTTCAGGCAGCTTAAAGCTATTGCTTTGCCCATTTGAGTCAATATGAGGAGATTTTTGATTTAAATCTTGATTATTAGTTATTATTGCTGAATTTACTGATTGTTTGCTTGCAAATAACAGCACTAAAAAGAAAATTGAGAATAAGGCTATAAAATAATTTTTGTACTTTGGGTTCATATTTTAACCGCAAAATTAATAGACATGCTTTATTATCATCTAAACTTTGCTACTTAGTCTGCTAGTTATATGACATATGCAGGTATCTTTTTGAGAACTTAGTGTTATAATCTTTAGTATTTGTTAAAAAAGATGTATTGAAAAATGGAGAAAAATAATGCAAAAACAAGTCGTAAATAATTCTGGTGAGTCTGATTACAATGCAAAAGTTGAAGAAATTGCTCAAAAGCTAAAAAATTGGTCTGGTCCAATTGTTTTAATAGCCCATGTTGATCCAGATGGTGATGCTTTGGGCAGTACCTTATCATTAAAAAGAGCCTTGGATTCAATGGGTAAAAAGACAACGTTGGCAATGGACGTTCCAAAATACTTGGAATTTATTACTCATGCCGGTGAAACTGTAAAAGAAATAGAAAAATATGCAGAAAATACTATGCTTGTGGTTATGGATGTTGATATAAGCGATAGAGCAGTCGGCGCACCTTTAGAGGGTGCAGAATTTGTAATTAATGTTGACCACCACGGCTCAAATGCACGCTTAGGTGATATTTCTTTGGTGCAACCCAATAAAGCAGCTGCGGCAATTATGTCTAAAGATATCATTGATGCCCTTAGCGTAAATTGGACTAGCGATATGGCAACGGCAGCTTTAACCGGCATTATTACTGATACTGGCAATTTTAGATACTCAAATACTAATTCAGAAGTATTAGAAGTAGCAGCCGAGCTGTTAGCAAAAGGTGTTGACTACGCCTATTTAACCGATAGATTGCAATGGCGTCATCCTGATTATTTTAAAATGTTAGCTCTTGTTTTGGCTACTTTAGAATTTCCACTAGATGGTTTAGTAGCCATGGCTAATTTAACTCCAGCAATGGAAGAATCGCTATCTAGTGATGATGATTCTAATGACTATGTTGGCTTAATCCGTTATGCCGAGGGAACAAAAGTTGCTGTATTTATAAAAGAGCGTGAAGACCATTGCAAAATATCAGTTCGTACCAGGGATAATGTTTCGGCACAAAATATTTGTATGGCCTTGGGTGGCGGTGGTCATGTTGCAGCTGCTGGAGCTAAAATTAATGAAAACCTTGAAGTGACTAAGAGATTACTGCTTGAACAGGTTAGGCTCGAGCTTATTCGAAATAATTTGCTTTCATAGTTTTAAATGAGCTTGCTATAAGACTTTATCAAAAGAGATTCCTTTATAATTTTAAAAAAATTGATAAAGAAATGAAAGTATGGCAAGCTAATAAAATCTAAATTAATGGTCATTCGAAAATAATTGTTTGCCGAGCTTTATACAAAGTATACAATTTTATTTACTAAAAAATGATTTTTTCTATGCTATCGTTTTTAGAATGAAAAAGACACCGCTTTATGATGAACACATAGCACTCGGTGCTAAAATGTTGGACTTTGCTGGTTGGCAAATGCCTATTCGCTATAAAACAGGTATCAATGAAGAGCATAATGCTGTACGTACATCAGTAGGAGTATTTGATGTAAGCCATATGGGCGAAATAACGATTTCTGGCCCTGATGCAGCAGCTTTTTTGGATTATAGCTGTTTAAATACAGCTAGTAAATTAAAACCAGGCCGAGCGCAGTATTCTATGATTGCCAATGATTCTGGTGGTTTAGTTGATGACATATTCTTGTATCAGAATTCAGAAAATGATTATTTAATGATTGCAAATGCAAGTAATATTGATGCAGTTATGAAACACCTTAGTAATTTAGCTGATGCTTATGATGTAAGCCTAATTGATGTCTCGGATAGTTGGGCATTGTTAGCTTTGCAAGGACCGGGTGCGGCTGTGCACCTGGCACGTTTTGTAGAGCATGATTTAACCAAACTAAGGCGTAATAGAAAAATTGTTACTCGTTTTAAAAATATAGTAATTGATCTTGCCAGAACTGGTTATACCGGTGAAGATGGTTTTGAAATATTATGCAGGCCTGATGATGTAAAAGATATTTGGAAGGCATTGATTGAGGTCGGTGTTGTACCTGTGGGTTTGGCTGCAAGAGATAGTTTGCGTTTAGAAGCGGGCTTTCCATTATTTGGTCATGAATTTGACGCCACTACAAATCCGCTTTGTAGTGACTACAGTTGGGTAGTAAAAGACAAAGATTTTTACGGTCGTGAAGCTATTTGGGATAAGCCTTGCTCAAAAAGATTAGTTGGCTTAGTACTAAATGAGCGTGGCGTAAGCAGGCAAGGCTATAAAGTATTTGTAGATGATATCGAAATTGGTGAAATTAGCTCAGGAACAGTGTCGCCTTTGACTCGTAAAAGCTTGGCATTAGCTTGGATTGATAGTAAGTATGCCGAAATAGGGAATGAAGTATTTATTTCAATTAGAGATAGAAAGTTGTCGGCAACAATAACTAAACCGCCATTTTATGGCTAAAATTGTTTTATAATTTAAAATATAAGGAGATATTTTATGACCCCAAAAAACCTGTTATATGCAGAATCGCATGAGTGGATAAAAGATAATGGTGATGGGACTGTTACCATTGGTATTACTGATCATGCTCAAGATTCTCTTGGTGATATTGTTTTTGTTGAGTTACCAGAGCTTGGTGACAGTTTTGCAATTGAAGAAGAGTTTGGTGTAGTTGAGTCTGTAAAAGCAGCTTCGGACCTTTATATGCCTGTGGCTGGTAGTATTATAGCTACAAATCCTGAATTAGAAGATGAACCAGAAATAATCAACGAAGATCCATATGAAAAGGGTTGGATGATTACTGTCAAACTTGAGGATGTTGCTGATTTAGAAAAACTATTAAATTTTGAAAAATACCAAGAATTTGTAGACGCTGAAGGCTAAACAATGTCAAAATTAAATAGTAATACTGCGAGCGTATTTTCCGCTAGGCATATTGGCCCTAGTAGTGCTGAAGTTCGCTCAATCCTGCAGAGCTTAGGCTATAAGAGTATAGAAGCTTTTATTGCCGCAACACTGCCAAAAAGCATTGAAAAAAATAATTTTGATATCACTGAGGCGTTAAGTGAGGTTGAGCTTTTAAATCAGGCAAAAGAATTAGCGGCCGAAAATAAAGTTTTTGATTCTTATATTGGTATGGGTTATTACAATGCCCATACTCCAAATGTAATTGCCAGAAATGTTTTAGAAAACCCTGCTTGGTATACAGCCTATACGCCCTATCAAGCAGAGATTTCCCAAGGTCGTTTGGAAGCACTAATCAACTTTCAGCAAATGATTATGGATTTGACTGCTATGGATTTAGCCAATGCTTCTTTACTAGATGAGGCAACTGCGGCTGCTGAAGCTATGACTTTGTGCAAAAGGGTAGGGCGTAAGAATAAATCTAAGACTATTTTTGTTGCTCATGATATTCATCCGCAAACACTTGATGTAATACAGACTCGAGCCAAATACCTTGATTATGAAGTACTAGTTGGCGACCCAGAGACCGAACTTGAAGATAATGAGTTTTTTGCAGTTGTAGCCCAATACCCTAGCTCGAGCGGAAGAATTTATGATCTTTCTAAAATCGCTGAACAGACTCATGCCAAAAAAGCTATGTTAATTGTTGCTAGTGATTTGCTAGCTTTAACTGTTTTAAAAACACCTTCTGAAATGGGCGCAGATGTTGTTATAGGTAGCAGCCAAAGGTTTGGAGTGCCTATGTACTTTGGCGGGCCACATGCAGCATTTATGGCAACTCATGAAAAATACAAGCGCTCTATTCCGGGACGGATAATTGGAGTTTCTAAAGATATGCGTGGCAACCGTGCTTATCGGATGACTTTGCAAACTCGTGAGCAGCATATCAGGCGTGAAAAGGCAACTTCTAATATTTGTACGGCTCAAGCATTATTGGCCAATATGGCCGCTTTTTATGCTGTCTATCATGGGCCTGAGGGTTTAAAAGAAATTGCTAATCGGGTTCATGGTTTAAGTGATTTGCTAGCAACTATGCTCGAGGCTAACGGATTTAAGCTCGAGCATAAGCAATTTTTTGATACCATTAAAATACTAGTTGACAAACCCCAAAGTTATATTAAAAAAGCCCAAGCTGCCGCTATGAATTTTCGAGAATATGACAATGCATTGGGTATCAGTTTAGATGAAACTACAACTTATTCAGACATTGAAACAATCTTGAGCATTTTTGGAATTGAGGCTGAACTTAATAAAACTAATTTAGAAAGTCGAATAGCAAAAGATTTAAAGAGAACAAGTGAGTTTTTAGAGCACCCTGTTTTTAATAGCTATCAGTCCGAAACCGAGATGATGCGCTATCTAAAACGTTTGGAGAACAAAGACTATTCGCTAGTTCATGGCATGATTCCTCTGGGTTCATGTACCATGAAGCTAAATGCAGCTGCTGAAATGATGCCAATTAGCTGGGCAGAATTTGCTAATATACATCCTTATGCACCTGCGGAGCAAACAACTGGCTATAGAGCTTTAATCGATGAGCTCGAGCAAATGCTAATAAATATCACCGGCTATGATGCCTTTAGCATGCAGCCAAACTCTGGGGCTTCTGGTGAATTTGCTGGCTTAGTTACTATCCGTCGTTATCAAGAAGACATGGGCCAAGGGCATAGAACGGTTTGCCTAATCCCAAGCTCAGCTCATGGTACAAACCCAGCTAGTGCTGCAATGGCTGGTATGGATGTGGTAGTAGTTGCCTGTGATGAAAACGGCAATGTTGACACCGAAGATTTACGAGCCAAGGCCCAAGAACATGCCGACAAGCTATCGGCACTGATGATTACTTATCCGTCTACTCATGGAGTTTTTGAAGAAGATGTGCAAGAGATTTGCCAAATCGTACATGATTTTGGCGGCCAAGTATATATGGATGGTGCTAATCTGAATGCACTTGTTGCTCTTAGCGATATGGCTACTATTGGCTCTGATGTTTCGCACCTAAATTTGCACAAAACATTTGCTATCCCACACGGTGGCGGGGGCCCTGGTATGGGCCCAATTGGGGTGCGTAAGCACTTGGCTCCTTATTTACCAAACCATGTTGTCACCCCTGACCCTAATCTAAAAGATAATGGGGCTGTATCAGCAAGTCATTTTGGTAGCCCCGGAATTTTGCCGATTTCTTGGGCTTATATAAAAATGCTTGGAACTTCGGGTTTAAAACAGTCTACTCAGATGGCTATTTTAAATGCAAACTATATTTCGCATAGGCTCGAGCCTTATTACCCAGTACTTTATAAAGGTAAAACTGGTAATGTAGCCCACGAATGTATTATTGATATACGCCCTATTAAAGAAAAAACCGCTGTTAGCGAAGAAGATATTGCCAAGCGACTAATGGACTATGGTTTCCACGCTCCTACCATGAGCTTTCCTGTAGTTGGTACTTTAATGATAGAACCAACCGAAAGTGAATCTAAAGCTGAGTTAGACCGCTTTGTTAATGCGATGATAAGTATTCGTAAAGAAATAGAAGCAATTGAAAACGGCGAAATTAACTTAATGGATAGCCCATTAAAATACGCCCCACATAGCCAAGAAGATATTGTTGCCAAATGGGATAGAAAGTATACTCGTGAGCAAGCGGTATTTCCAAGTCCAGAAGTGCGTGCTAGCAAGTTTTGGCCAGCTGTTAACCGTATAGACAATGTTCATGGCGATAAAAACTTTTTCTGCTCTTGTCTACCAATCGAGGATTATCAATAGAATGATAATTTCTAATTAATTAAAAAAAAAGACCTTTAGGGAATTTCCCTAAAGGTCTTTTTTAAGCTTAAATTTTAATAGTAAATATCTAAACTAAATTCTTTACTACCTGTTTTCTTAAGTTCTATATATAATTCAACATCAGCAAGTTCATATTTTGCTTCTATACGATTAGTTTTGGGTTTATTGCGAACTCGTTTCCAGCCATTTAGGAATAATTGGCTGTTTAAATCCTCCATAATTGTTTCTAAGTTTGAATCTACTTCAAATTCGATATAGATACCGTGTTTATTTGGCTCTTCATAAAGAATTCTAGAACCTGGGAATAAGCTTAAGCTGGTGTATTCGTCAATATAAGTTTGTGGAGCATTAAGATTACTAAATTTAACAGCTACGACGGTTTCTTGCCCTGTTCTTACATTAAATGCAAGGTTTTCGTCAGGATATCCAGCAAAGCTTAATTTGGCACTATAATTACCTTTATTTAAAGAGATTGGCCCAAAAGGAGTTGTGCCCAAGTAACTATTATTAACATAAACATCTGCCCCAGCTGGCTCACTATCAAAGTAAACCTGGCCACTATTATCCTGCTCTAAAACAGGGTTGATTACAGTTGTTTGACCAACTTCCGTATAGATATTACGACTAAAATTTAGGTAACCAGCTAAGCGAAGTTCGACCATGTGGTTGCCAGCAGATACAGAAATTGAAACTGGGCTATTACCAAGATATTGACCGTCTATATAAACTTCTGCTTGGCTTGGGCTCGAGCCTATATTAAGGTTTGCTGTTTGTACTGTTGATTCTAAAGTAACACTAACAGATGTTGTTTGATTAGCAAAAACTTCTACTTGACTTTCAAAGTTTTTGTAATTGGCTAGTTTTAATTCTACTAGGTAGTTACCTACTTTAGTATTAAGGCTCATTGGGGTTGTGCCAACAAAATTACCAAAAACATAAACATCTGCACCACTAGGTGTTGATCTAAAATCTAAGCTTCCTGAACGATTAGAAGTGCTATTTTCACTGACAACTTCAAATAATACTGTATCTGTCACCCAACTATTTTGAGGTTTTGGTTGTACAATTATGCTAAGGGTTTGAGCAAATTCATTTTGGTTCATAGCAGAAGTTGCAAAATTTGGATTATTGCTATAACTTGCCAATGAGCTAACATCAAGAGCTTCCTTGGAAGCTAAAACAATTAGTTTATCTATGCCCAAAGGGCCCTCCACCTTGAAGCTGTACGGCGCATTGCTAGCCGGGAAGTATTTGATTTGACCAGCAGATAAGAAATTATTTAAACCTTCTTGGTCAAAGCGGTTTGGTAAAATCTGATTTATTTCACCATTAGAACGTACATCAAATAAATAGACGTAGGCATCTTCATTGACTCTTACCCCAATTATGATATCTTCGGTAACCTTATATTTAGGAATTGCTTGCCCACTTGGGTCTTTGTTTAGCCAGACCTCTGCCGAAAAACTCGGCTTGGGGTTTACAACTATAGATTGGGTATCAATTACCACATTTTGGGCAAAGCTCAAACTTAAAACCATTGTTATTAAAATTAAAACTATTTTTTTCATATTTTCTCCTTACCTTCTAAGGTATTTTATCAATATTTAGCTAGTAAATATATTTGAATTATAAAGATGTATTAATACTTAACTATGCTCAACTTAAACCAAAACCAGTACTAACATAGGTATCCATCGAGTTTAAAGCTGAGGCTAATTTTATAGCTGAGAAATTCTCTCGAAAAACCATATATTGTTCACCATCTTCTGTATTAATCAATGTGCCAACCGATAAAAGCTGGGGATTTAATTTCTTTAAATCGCTTTCTTCAATTTTCACAACCCATCTTTTCATAGAATCCTCCTTTTGAGATAGTTATTAAATAATATTATAGGCAAGAATAGATGCATTCTTTAAATTTTCGTCACAAATTGGCTTAAAGGTGGATTTTACATAAAATTTAAATCTGAGAAAATGACTAAATAATAAGTAAAATTTTCATGAAATATGTGCTTAAATTAGTAAAGCCTACGGAAAACAGGGCTTCGGTCTTGCTCGTTTAGCAGTACTTAAGAGCTCCTAAATCTTTTAGTAAGTCGTTTTTAGTTAGGGTTGTTAGTAAGCCTGATAACTAATACCAAGCTTAATGAACTATTTCTTTTATAAAATTTCTCAAGTAGATTTGTACGTTCAAATTTTGGACTTTCGCAGTCTACGACTTTTTCCTTTACCCTCATTTGATATTAGTAAGAAAGTTAGAAGCTAGATTCTGATTGAGCTTGGTATTAAAGTGCTTTAGCTGAAAAATATCTAAAGTTTTAAGACAAAAATATTATGGTAGGATTTTTGATTGTAAAAAAACAATGGTTTTTGCCTAAAAATACCTTTCTAATTTAGATTTTAGTAGAAATAACTTGACTAGTAATTTGTAATAAGCTAAACTCTTGGCTATGAGAAGTATTATAGCTTCGCTATTTACTAACTAAGCATAGGTTTAAACTTATGCTATTTTTGCGCTGCCCCAAAATTCGGGCGGTGTTTTTTTTGTTATGAAAGGTAATAATGATAGAAGAATTTAATAATGAAATAGGCAAAATTGAGAGTTTGCAAGAACTGCAAGATTTGCGAGTAAAGTATTTAGGTAAAAAAGGCTTACTAACTCAGCAATTAAAAGCTTTGGGTAAATTAGCTCCAGAAGAACGTAAACAAGCTGGGCAATCAATTAACCGTGATAAAAAGCAAATGCTAGCTATTATTGATGATGCAAAGACTAGGCTCGAGCAAAAAGCCATAAATGCTAAACTAGCTGCCGAGCGAGTAGATGTGAGCTTGCCTGCTTATAAGCTCTCGACAGGTGGCTTGCACCTGATTACTAAAACTATTAATAAATTAGAAGATGTTTTTAGATCTATGGGTTATGACGTAGTGATGGGCCCAGAATTAGAAGATGAATTTCATAATTTTGATGCCCTTAATACCCCCAAGTGGCACCCAGCCAGAGATTTGCAAGATACCTTTTGGACCACAGACGGCAGAGTTTTAAGAACTCATACTAGCCCAATGCAAGTTCGCTACATGGAAACCCATAAGCCACCCTTTAAGGTTGTAGTACCAGGCAAGGTTTTTAGAAATGAAGCTGTTGACGCTACTCATGAGGCACAGTTTCATCAATTAGAAGCACTTGTAGTGGCCGAGCGAATAACTATGGCTGACCTAAAAGGTGCTATTACTGAAATGGCTTCAGCTCTATTAGGTAAAGATACCAAAACTCGCTTACAGCCCTCATATTTTCCATTTGTAGAACCTGGAGCTGAGTTTGCAATTTGGTGGAAAAGCCCTAAAACAGGCAAAGAAGAGTGGTTAGAACTAGGTGGTTGTGGCTTGGTTCACCCAAATGTTATGAAGGCAGTTGGCTATGAGGGTGTTACTGGTTTTGCCTTTGGCTTTGGCATAGAAAGACTAGCTATGGTCAGCTACGGTATACCTGATGTGCGTTATTTTTATCAGGGTGATATGCGTGTACTTAGACAGTTTAGGGGTGAGCTATGAGAATTCCATATAGCTGGTTAAAAGAACTATTGCCCGATGCTCCAAGTGTCAAAGAATGCTCAGAACTGCTTACTGGTATTGGTTTAGCCACTGAAGAAATTATTGAGCTCGAGGCTCCGCCAGTTGGGGTGGTAATTGCAAAACTGATTTCTGTAGTTAAGGTGGAAGGCTCTGACAAATTAAATCATTGCATTGTTAGCGATGGGAAAAATGAATACAGTATTGTCACCGCTGCCCCAAATACCAAAGAAGGCATGATAACTGCTTTGGCTGTGCTTGGTACCCATTTGCCAGCTGCAGGCTTTACGGTAGGAAAACGCAAACTAATGGGTATAGAGAGTAATGGAGTGCTTTGTAGCCCCAAAGAATTAGGGCTTTATGATTATAGTGCAGGTCTAATTGAGTTTCCAGATGATACTCAAATTGGTGAAAACTTAAATGAACTTTGGGCTGCCGAAACAGTTTTGGATTTGGAAATTACTCCAAATAGAGCTGATACGCTTAGTCTATTAGGCGTAGCTAGAGATTTGGCAGCAAAATTACAGACTGATTTTATTCACCCTGCCCAAGATTTGAAATTGTCAGACCCTAACATTGATGACAGTTTAAAGGTAGAAATTAGCAACCTTAAGGCTTGCTCTAGGTTTAGTTTGCAGAGAATTGATAATGTGAAAATACAGCCAAGCCCAATTTGGTTACAACGTAGGCTTGCGTCTGTGGGGTTGCGCCCCAGAAATAATATTGTAGATATTACTAACTATGTTACTTATGAATTAGGCCAGCCTTCACATGCTTATGATTTAGATAATTTAAATGACAATACTATTATTGTTCGTAATGCTAAAAAAGGGGAGAGTCTAGTTAGCTTAACTGAAGAGGAATTAAAACTTGTAGAAGATGATTTATTGATTACTATGCCATCAGGCTCTTCGACCATGCCAATTGGTTTAGCTGGAGTAATCGGTGGTTTAAACCATAGCATATTATCCAATACTACAAATATCGCTCTAGAGATGGCTAATTTTGACCCTGTGACGATTCGTAAAATGGCCAAAAGGCATTCTATTATGACTGATGCTCACTACAGATTTGAAAGAGGGGTAGACCCTAATATTATTTTATTAGCTTCGGCTCGAGCCTCTTCACTTATAGCTCAGTTAAGTGGTGGCAGCGTGCATCCTGGTGTTAGCTTAGTTGGTAAAGAACAAGAATTAAAAACAGTAGATTTTAGGCCATCGCAAGTAGAATTTAAAATGACACTGGATATTCCCTTAAAATTGCAAAAAGAATACCTAGAGCGATTAGCTTGCCGAGTTAAAGAATTAGATGGCGACAAATGGCAAATTACAGCACCTAGCTGGCGCTATGATTTGGAAATTGAAGAAGATATTATTGAAGAAGTCTCACGTCTTTATGGTTTTGATAAGATTGTAGAAACTTTGCCTGCCATGTACTTTGTTCCGCCAGTAAAGGATAGTACTGGTAGGGTTTTACGCTCAAGCTTGGCTTCATTTGGTCTACAAGAAGTAATAAGCTATATATTTACAAGCGATCAAGAACTAGCCAAAGCAAAAGCTCCTAAAGCGGTTGTGAGATTGCAAAATCCACAAGGGGTTGAACGCAGTGTTTTGCGTACAGCCTTGTATCCAAGCTTAATAAATATTGCTATAAATAATAAACAAGAGGCATCATTGGCAATATTTGAATTAGGACACGTGTTTAATAAGGTCGAGAAAGAGCGTCTTTCAATTTTAATGAGTGGTCTAATGGTAAAAGCAAATTGGCTAGCAGAAATAAAATTGGATTTTTATTATTTCAAGGCAATTTTAGAAAAACTAGCCAGAACCTATGCTGTAGATTTAGAATTAAAGGCTCAGGAAGTAGAATATTTGCACCCAGGAATATCTGCTTTAGTATTATGGGCTGGTAAAGAAATTGGTTTTATGGGTAAATTGCACCCAGAGATTGCAGCTAGCTATGGTCTAAAAGATGTATTTGTTGCTGAATTAGATTTGCCGCTTATTAGTAGCGAGATTGACTTTGAAGATATAAATCGCCAACCTTTTGCAGAGCGTGACTTAGCTATTATATTGCCAATAGATACAAATTATAATTCACTCAGTGAGTTAGTTAAGAATAGTGCTGGCAAGTTTCTTCAATCTTTAGATGTTTTTGATATTTATCATGGAGATAATATTAAAGCTGGATACTACAGTATGGCTATAAGACTACGCTTTCAAGATAGAGAAAAAGCTCTCATTGATAGCGAAGTTGATGAATATATGGCAAATGTCATCAACAAATTAGAATCTATGGGCTATAGTATTAGAGGTAAATGACTTGGTTTGATTTTTTATTAATGGCCTTTATGGCTTCCCTCATCGCTTTAGGTGTAAAACGGCAGATGGGTGGTTTATTGGTTGGCATTGGTGCAACGGTTCTTTTTAGAGTGCTAATTGTTATTGCTACAAATAGTAGAAGTGAGTTAGCTATTGCTTTTGCTCTTATTGCTGGATTAATACTTGGTTTATTCGGCCTTAAGCTAAACAGTATTAAATTATCAGGGCTATTTAAAAGTATCTTAGGTGGATTTGGTGGAGTTTTATTAGGGATATTAATGCTCTTGGCAATAATAACATCATTGCCCATAGGAAAAAATATTAATGATCAATTTGTTTATCCTAGTCAGCAATTACCAAGAGCTGTAAGATCGGCTGTTCAAGAGTCATATTTTGTGGATATTGGCCGTAATATTTTATTATTTCCACTCTTAGAAAAAGACAATCATTTTTCTACTAGCAGTGCAAAAATTTACAGGATGCTACACAGCTTAGTTGTTGTAGCTAAACCTTGGGAAAAGGAGTTGTAATTTAGATTTTGGGAAAGCGCAAGACCAAATTATTTATAATTTGGTGACGAGGCGGAGGGCCCTTATTTACTAAGGGATAGGCAACAGCTGAAAATGCGAGCGTAGTATTGATATTTATTTACTACAAAAGTCTGCGGGCCCCTCCTGAGCATAACCCCTCACCCAAGAAAAATCAGGGTTAAAAACAAGTAATTAAATATTTTGAATATATAAAAGCACTATAAGCTTTATTTAGGAGTATTAGTATGTGTGGAATTGTTGGCTATATTGGTCATAGAGAAGCAGCAGACGTAGTAGTGGACGGTTTGACTAGGCTTGAGTACCGTGGATATGATTCAGCAGGTATAGTGACCGCTGATAGCCAAGCCCAGTTAGAAGTTGTAAAAAGAGCTGGAAAACTTAGCATTTTAAAAGAAGCCTTAAAAACCAACCCATTAAAAGGCAATATAGGAATAGGCCATACTCGTTGGGCAACCCATGGAAAACCCAATGATGTAAATTCGCATCCGCATCTTTCAGAAGATAGTAAGCTAGCAGTTATTCATAACGGTATTATAGAAAACTATATGCCTTTAAAAGCAAAGCTAATTTCTAATGGTCATGATTTTGTTTCTGATACAGATACCGAAGTAATTGTTCATTTGATAGAAGAGCATTACCAAGGTGATTTAGTAGAAGCTGTCCAAAATGCTTTAAAAGAAGTAACTGGAGCTTATGCGCTGGTTGTTTCTCATATAGATCATGAGGTAATTGTGGCAGCAAGAGCAACTAGTCCTATGGTTATTGGAATTGGTGAGAATGAAAACTTTGTTGCTAGTGATGTACCAGCCCTATTGCCCTATACACGCAAGGTAATTTTCTTACATGATGGTGATATGGCTTTGATTAAAAAAGCTAGTATTGAATTAAGCGATTTTGATGGAAACATTGTAGAACGAGAAATTAGTACAATAGATTGGGATGCAGAAGCTGCTGAAAAGTCTGGCTATGAGCACTACATGCTAAAAGAGATATATGAACAGCCTACAGTTTTACAAAATACTTTTGGTGGCCGTTTTGCTGCTAACGGTATGGATGTTGAATTAGACTTAGGCCTGGATCCAAATAGCATTAATCGGGTAGTGATTACCGCAGCAGGAACTGCCTATTACTCTGGTGCAGTTGGTGAATACTTAATTGAACAAGTTGCTAAAATTCCTACCGAGATAGAACTGGCCAGTGAATTTCGTTATCGTAAACCAATTTTAGATGAAAATACTTTGTGTATTGTTGTTTCTCAATCTGGTGAGACTATAGATACCTTAGAGGCTTTGCGTGAGGCAAAAAGACAAGGCGCCAAGACTTTGGCTATTCTAAATGTAAAAGGTTCGTCAATATCACGAGAAGTTGATGACAGTTTATACATTCATGCAGGCCCTGAAATTGGGGTGGCTAGTACCAAGGCTTATATGGCAATGCTCGCTGCATTTGAGCTTATTGCTATTTGGCTTGGTCGGGCTCGAGCCGAATTGTCCGATAGTGTGGCAAGTGAGTTAATTCAGGCATTACGCAGCACCCCAGGTTTGGTAGAACATGCCCTAGAAGAGCGTGAGCATATTGCTCAAATTGCTGAGCAGTTTAAAGATAAGCGTGATTATTTATTTTTAGGTCGTGGTATTAATTTCCCAACAGCTTTAGAAGGTGCACTTAAACTAAAAGAAATTAGTTATATCCACGCAGAAGCTTATGCCACTGGTGAAATGAAGCACGGTCCTATTGCCCTAATTGATGAAAATATGCCAATTGTAGCTATTGCTACGGCTTCGGAACTCTATGAAAAGACTATTTCAAATATTCAAGAGGTAAAGGCTCGAGACGGTATTATCATTTCTTTAGCAAACCCTGATGATGAGCAAATAGCAATTCATTCTGACCATGTAATCCGCGTACCAAAGGTGCACGAGTTAATTTCTCCGATGATAAATGTAGCTTCTTTGCAGTTACTTGCTTATGAAACAGCCCACAGGCTTGAACTAGATGTTGACCAACCACGTAACTTAGCCAAAAGTGTAACCGTAGAATAAATATTATTAAAAATAAAAAAGCCGCATCGTAAAAATGCGGCTTTTTTATACCCTCCAAAGGCTTTAAACTGCTTGGAATTCTATTTAATCTGATTGAGCATCTTTAAATTCAGAAATCATTGCCGAGATTGTGGCTTTAGCATCACCAAATATCATGCGGCTCTTTTCTTTAAAGAATAATGGGTTTTGAACGCCAGAGAAACCTGGATTCATGCTTCTTTTTAGAATAAAAGTAGTTCTTGCTCTATCCACTTCTATAATAGGCATTCCCCAAAGTGGGCTATTCTCATCTTCTTTAGCAGATGGGTTAACAACATCATTAGCACCAATAACAATAGCAATATCCACCATTTCCATATTTGGGTTAACATCTTCTGGTTCTACTAATTGCTCATAGGGTACATTAGCTTCCGCCAATAGCACGTTCATATGTCCTGGCATACGGCCAGCTACAGGGTGAATTGCATATTTAACTTCTGCACCATTTTCTTCTAGGATATCTGCCAATTCTTTTACAACGTGCTGTGCCTGAGCTACAGCCATACCATAACCCGGAACAATAATTACTGAACTAGCAGCTTCTAACATGTAATAGGCATCTTGAGGAGTCAAAGCTTTAACTTCACCTTGCTCTTGGGCAGAAGCACCAGAGGCAGCAGCAGTGTCTGAACCAAAGCCGCTAAAGAGTACATTAGCTAACGAACGGTTCATAGCTTTACACATAATATTGGTTAAAATAATTCCACTAGCACCTACAAGTGCACCAGCGACAATTAACACATTGTTAGCAATTATAAAACCAGCCATACTAGCTGCAATACCAGAGTAACTGTTTAGCAAAGATACAACAATTGGCATATCAGCGCCACCAATAGGTATAACTACCATAATACCAAGTATTAGTGCAGCAATAATTGCTACTGCCAAGAATATTTTAGCTGCAATCGAAAGCGGCATGGCAACAATAAACACGCCGGCAAGAAGAGTTAAAACCAAAATGCCAATATTTATTATTTGTCTTGAAGGTAATAAGATTGGTTTACCGGGTAAACGACCAGATAATTTGCCAAAGGCAACAACACTACCAGTAAAGGTGATACCACCAACTAGGATTGCCAAGAAAATTACTATTAATTTAAAAGCATCAAAGTGATAGACATTTGCATCTTGGCTAACGTATTTATTAAATTCAGCCCAGCCGACTAGCAAGCTTGCCAAACCACCAGAGCCATTAAATAATGCCACCATTTCAGGAATCTCGGTCATTTGGATTTTTATAGCTACAAATGCACCAATTATTGTACCAATTAGCAAGCCAGCAATAATCCAACCAAAGCTAAGCCCTGAAGTCATTAGGGTGACAACAATTGCGAGCAGCATGCCAGCAGCAGAAACTCTGTTACCGTTATTAGCTGTATCTGCCCTTCCTAACATTTTTAGACCATAAATAAATAAAATTGCAGAAATAATATAGGCAATTTGAATTGCAAAATCCATGATTTAATCCTTTTTACCTTTGAACATTTTTAACATTCTATCAGTTACCATGTAACCACCTACAACATTAATAGTTGCAAAAATTAGTGCAAACATGCCTAGTATTTTTCCAAAAGGCCCACCTATGCCCGCAGCAATGATAGCTGCCACAATAGTAATGCCAGAAATCGCATTAGACCCTGACATCAACGGTGTGTGCAATTGGGATGGAACTTTTTTAATCAATTCTACGCCCAAAAATATGGCTAGAACAAATATAAACAGTTGTAAAATCATTTATTATCCTCCACGGCTTTCTTAACTCTTTCGTCTCGTATGGCACCATCATGAGTAAGAAGTACACTATTAACTATCTCGTCTTCAAGATTTAAGACTAGTTTGTTTTCTTCTTTATCCCAAGCATGCTCGAGCATATTCGCCACATTATTTGCATACATCTGGCTGGCATCTTTAGCTACTTCGCCAGCAAAGTTACTAAGACCAATTATTTTTACACCTTCAACCATTACTTCTTTATCTACTTCTGTGCCAGCAACATTACCCCCCGTAGAAGCAGCTAAATCAATAATTATACTACCGGCTTTCATACCTTTAACCATTTCTTCTTTAACAATTAATGGAGCTGGGCGACCAAATAGCTGTGCGGTTGTAATTACAATATCTGCACCAGCCACAAATTTTGCCATTTGCTTGCGTTGCATTTCTAACTGCTCATCAGTTAGAGCTTTGGCATAACCTTGCTCGGTTTGGCCAGTTTCGCCAACATCAATTTTTACAAATTTTGCACCCAAAGATTTTACTTGCTCTTCGACTACTGGTCTTGTGTCATATGCTTCTACTCTTGCCCCTAATCGTTTTGCAGTTGCAATTGCTTGCAAACCAGCTACACCCACGCCAATAATAAAAACTTTGGCAGGAGGAATAGTGCCAGATGGTGTACTCATCATTGGCAGTGACTTAGCTATTTTATCAGCAGCTTTAATAACAGCGGTATAACCCGCTAAACTAGCCTGAGAAGATAAAGCATCCATCTTTTGAGCATAGGTAGTTCTTGGTACTAGCTCCATTGCTAAGCTAGAGACTTTAGCAGCTGCCAAAGTTTCTACCAAGTCAAGCTCTCTAAATGGATCTAATAAGCTTATGACAATAGTACCTTCTTTTAGCCCTTTATATAAGCTATCCGAGGCTCTTTCCACTGAAACTATAACGTCAGCTTCTTCTATTGCCGCTTTTTGTGTTTTTTGTAAAACAGCCCCAGCTTTTTCATATTCTTCATTAGAAAAACCTAAAGCAGTACCGTAATTCTTAGGAACTGTGACAGTCGCACCCAAGCCAACCAGTTTTTTAGTTGACTGAGGGGTAATTGCTATCCGAGTCTCCTTTTTATTGGATTCTTTTATCGCAGAAATATTCATGTATAGCATGATAATATATTTATTGCTTTTGTAGGAGTATTTTTGCTCCATTTAATACAATTAGATTTTTTCTTATGGTTTAGATATAATCTATGCAGTTTAGCGTAACAAAATATAAACTTTATAAATACTATTTACCATTACTTAAGATGCTTTTAGATATGATTTATGTATTGATTTATCATTATTACCTTTTTAATTTTACTGATTAATTGCCAATTTACTATATATTAGGCTGGATTATAAAAAAACTTTAACAAGTTTATTGCTTGTCTTTAGTTTAATTATTCAGTTAAAACTAAAGACAAGCAATTGTCAAATAATTGTATATCAAATCGTATAAACCTGCTAATACTGCAATTAAATTCAGATAGAACTATGCATTATGTATTAATTTTCTCTAACAAGCGTTGACATGTCAATATATTCTTATATAATGGAGCTTTAGCCTTTGTTGTGAGTGAATTCACAAGAACTAGGTTTGTTAATTACCAACCTGCTACTTTAAAGTACTTTGGAAAGGAAGATATGCAATATTCTAAACTATCAAGTCTAGCTTGGCCCAATGTACGCGATGCATGTGGGGTAGGCTTTATTGCCGATATTAAGGGGCGAAAAACTCATAGTATATTGGAGAAGGCAATTTCTGCATTGCGAAACCTTGCACATCGTGGAGCCGTGAGTGCTGATGGTCTAACTGGTGACGGGGCTGGAATATTGACACAATTGCCTCATAAATTATTTTTGCGCGAGCTAGCAAAAAATAACATATATTTAGAAAATGACAATGATTTGGCAGTTGGGGTATTTTTTATAGAGAATATCGCAAACACTGATGATATAATAAAATTAATTGATGCCGAAATTGCTGAATCATCGCTTTATCATTTGATGTGGCGAGAAATACCTTTAAATGAGTCAGTTTTAGGTGCTGATGCTTTTTCTAGATTACCAATTATGCGGCAGCTTTTTTTAAAGCGCCCAGTTGGAACAAGTGATGAGGAATTTGAAAGATTATTATATTTAAATCGAAAACATATAGAAGCTAGTTTGCGAAAGGCTGATATTGGCCGTTTTTATATTCCATCATTTTCTTCTAAAAAAATAGTTTATAAGGGGCTTATGGTAGCCCAGCAGTTAGAACGTTTTTATCCAGATTTAGCTGACCCAGATTATTTAACATCTTTGGCAGTTTTTCATCAACGCTATAGTACTAATACTATGCCAAAGTGGTCACTGGCGCAGCCTTTTAGGTACTTAGGTCATAATGGTGAAATTAATACCTTAAGTGGTAATGTTAACTTTATAGAAGCTCGAGAACATGTTTTAAAATCCAAAATATGGGGCGACGACATTGAAGATTTATTGCCTATTATTGAGCCAGGTGGTAGTGATTCGGCTGCTTTAGATAACACTTTAGAACTTTTGGTAATGTCAGGCAGAGATCCTATACATGCCTTGTTGATGCTTGTTCCGGAAGCTTTTGAGGGTAAAGAGGGAATAGATAAAGAATTAAAAGCTTTTTATGACTACAATGCAAGTTTAATGGAACCTTGGGATGGACCTGCTGCGCTGGCCCTATCTGATGGACGATTTGCTGTAGCTGCACTGGATAGAAATGGTTTAAGACCTCAACGCTATTGGATTTCACGTGATGGAATAGTAGTCGTGGGTTCTGAAGCAGGTATAGTCAATATGCCTGTTAGTGAAATAATTGAAAAAGGACGTTTAGGACCAGGAATGATGCTAGCAGTCGACACAGAGAAGCAAGAGCTGCTTTTAGATCGTGAAATAAAAAAACGCTATTCACGAAGAAACCCCTACTCGAAGTGGATAAAAGATTGTTTTGTTAAGCCGATAAAACCAATTGCAAAACTGGCTGATAATTTAGGCTCAAAAGAACTAGTTCAGTTACAAAAAACTTTTGCCTATAGCTCAGAAGATTTTACAAGAATATTTGAACCAATGCTTTTTGAGGCTAAGATTCCTGTGGGTTCTATGGGTGATGATACGCCGTTGGCAGTATTATCAGATCAGCCCCAGCTTTTATATCGTTATTTTAAACAGCTTTTTGCCCAAGTAACAAACCCGCCAATTGACCCATTACGTGAAGCTATAGTTATGTCCTTGGAAACAGATGTTGGGCCAAGAGGTAGCATTTTAGAAGAAGATGAACGCTCTGCTACTATTATGCATTTTAAGTCACCATTGATTTTTGCAAATGAATTTAAATGGTTAAGCAAACAAGAACACTTTAAAGTAGCAAAATTCTCAGTTTTATTTAGTTCTGAGAATGTAGAAGATAGGCTAGAGCTTGCCCTAGAAAACCTTGTCAAAGACACCACTGAGGCAGCAAAATCTGGGGCTGGAATTATTATTATTTCTGACCGCGGTATAGATAAAGATAATATTGCCATACCTATGCTATTAGCAACTTCGGCAGTTCACCATAGCCTATTAGAGGCAGGTTTGCGAACTAAAACTGCTATTGTTGTAGAAACAGCTGAAGCTAGAGAAGACCATCATTTTGCATGTTTAATAGGCTATGGAGCAGCATTGATTTATCCTTATCTGGC
>CAMZLP010000153.1 GCA_947311535.1 uncultured Deinococcota bacterium
ATTATTAACAGTTAGATGAAATACTGATCTAGAAAGAGGTATTAAAAATATAACCCCTAAAAGTAAAAATAATAATGTGAAATAAGACTGTTTTGAAGGCATTTGTATAAGCATATTACCTCTAAGAGGTCTAATATACAGCTATTTTAGCTTAAGATACAAACATTCCTCAATAAACTATCGCCAGTAACATAATTTATAGTGCTAGCATTCTATAATTAGGAATGATTCTTATTTAGCTTTTTGTAGTTAGATAATCAATCTTAAAGGAGCAAAATATGTTAGAAACAAAATTAAACATGCCTTTATTAGGTGATGATTTTCCAGAAATTAGTGTTGATACCACACATGGCCCAATGAACATTCCAGCAGACCTAAAGGGGCAATGGTTTGTTTTATTTAGCCACCCTGCCGACTTTACCCCTGTTTGTACCACTGAATTTGTTGGTTTTCAGAGCAGATTTGATCAATTTGAAGAATTAGGCTGCAAACTAATAGGGATGAGTGTAGACCAAGTATTTTCACATATCAAATGGGTGCAGTGGATTAAAGAAGAATTAAACGTAGAAATTAAATTCCCGATTGTTGCAGCTAACGATTCTATAGCCCTCAAACTGGGCATGTTGCATCCGGGTAAGGGCACTAATACCGTTCGAGCGGTTTTCATTGTGGACCCAAAAGGCAAAGTACGCTTAATCATGTACTATCCACAAGAAGTTGGCCGCAACATGGACGAAATTGTAAGAGCAGTAAAAGCTTTACAAGTTTCAGATAAGCAAGGTGCAGTAGCTGCTGACTGGCCAAATAATGAACTAATTGGCGATAGAATTATTGTTCCGCCAGCCAAAGATATAAAAACTGCTGAAAAACGCAGTGAAGAATATGAATGTTATGATTGGTGGTTTTGCCACAAGCCTTTAGAAAAATAAATAATCAAACCGTAGAGACGTGATGCATCACGTCTCTACGGTTATGCCATGCGTCTCTACGTGGGTTATTCTATTATCATGGCTCGAGCAAATATTAATCTATCCACCCTTAATCACAATTTATCAATAATCAAAACTAAATTAAAACCCAAAACCAAAATCCTAGCAGCGGTCAAAGCCAATGCCTATGGCCATGGTGCAGTAGCAATAGCCCGCTATTTAGAAGACAAGGTTGACTATCTGGCAGTAGCTACAAAATCAGAGGCTTTGCAGCTAAGAGAAGCAAATATAAAAAATGAAATTTTAATTTTTGCTCCTGTTTATGATGGCTTAGAAAATCTAATAGAGCAGGATATTTCTCTGACCGTAGTAGATAGCTATAGTATTGGCTTAATAGAAAAAGCTGTTAAAAACAAAAAAGCCAAAGTGCATTTAAAAGTTGATACCGGCATGGCCAGAATTGGCCAAAACTGGCAAGCTTCTATCAAACTAGCCCAAAGAATTGCTGCTTCAGATAAATTAGAATTTACTGGCGCTTGGACTCATTTTGCATCTTCTGATGCCGAAGATAAAAGCTATACTGAGTTTCAATTAGAAAACTTTAATAAGTTCTTAGCCGGAATTAAAAATTTAGGCATTCGCCCCAAGATAATCCACAGTGCCAATTCAGCAGCTATATTTGCCTTTCCAGAAAGCCATTTTGATATGGTTCGCCCTGGGATTGCCTTATATGGTTATCATTCTTCAAGATTTATTGAAACACTAGAGCCTAAGCTAAAACCAATTTTAAGGTTAACGGCTCCAATTCATTTTATAAAAAAAGTGAAAAAGGGGCAGAGTATTTCTTATAGCAATTTGTGGCATGCCCCCAAAGATAGCAATATTGCCTCTATCCGCATTGGCTATGCCGATGGCTACCCAAGGCAGCTAACAGGCAAAGCAAAAGTTTATTATAAAGGCAAGACTTACCCCATTGCTGGCCGAGTTTGCATGGATCAGCTTATGCTTGACCTTGGCGATGATGTTTTGGAATTAGGCGAGCGAGTAGTGCTTTTTGGGCCTGAATACAATGCTGAAGATTTAGCTGAGAAAATAGGAACGATTTCTTACAACTTGCTTACATCTCTATCTGCCAGAGTAGAACGGGTTTATGAATAGTGCGAGAGCATATGCTCGAGCACATCTTTATCATTTGTATAGGCTAGCTTTTTCATTGCTTTCTCAGGCTTAATAAATTTACCCTTAGGGAATACCGTTTCACGCAAAATTGGTTTTGTATCATTAGTAGTCATTAAATACCAAGTTATTTCTCTGGCTACATTGCTAGCATTAATATATTTTGTTTTATAACTAAACACTGGCTTTACAAGCTCAGCTACAATGCCAGATTCTTCTTCAACTTCTCTGATAGCTGCATCAATTTTGGTTTCACCGGGGTCAATATGGCCTTTTGGAAAAACCCAATTGATATTCTTATGTTTTAAAATCAGCACCTTGCCATCTTTATTAAAAACAACCCCACCTGCGCCTTTTACCGTCTTTGAACTATTCACTTGCAAATATTACCCCAAATATCAAGCAAAGAGCAAGGAAATATATTATTATAAAACATGATTAAGAAAATAATTTTAGGAATACTGACACTAATTTTAATACCTATTCTGGCTTTTGGAGCTTTGGTTGCTTATTTGAGCATTACCGATTACAAACCAGAACAAGTAGAAATAGTTGAAATCAATCAAAAAGCTAAAGAAGCCAGTTCTGACTCTTTGGATATTATCAGTTGGAATATTGGCTATGCTGGCTTGGGTAAAGAGATGGACTTCTTTATGGATAATGGCACAGGCGGCTGGCCTAGCAAAACCCAAGTAGAGGGTTATTTGGCAGGAGCAGTAGATTATATTAAAAATAGCAAGGCTGATGTTTATTTTTTGCAAGAGGTTGATAAAAAAGCCAAACGCAGCTATGGCCTTGATGAAGTCTTAGCAATTGCAGCAGCCGTGCCAGATTATGATTGGGCTTTTGCCAAAAACTATGATGTAAGATTTGTACCAGTACCGATTAGTGCCCCAATGGGCGGAGTATTAGCAGGGCAAATGAATATAAGTAAATATAAATTTACAAAAGCAGCCGAACGCCATGCACTACCCGGTCAATATGACTTTTTAACCCAGCTGGCCCAGTTAGACCGTGCTGCCTTAGTAACCCGCATAAAAGCTAGTGACGGCAAAGAATGGGTGCTAATAAATACCCACAACTCAGCTTTTGATAAAGGCGAGTTACGCAGTCAACAATTAGAATATTTAAAAAACCTAATGCTACAAGAATATTCAAAAGACAACTATGTGATAGTTGGCGGAGATTGGAACTTAGCTTTACCCGGCATAACTTATGAGCAATTTCCAGCCAAAGGTGAAGCCTATGACGGTTATTTAGAATTCCCAACAGATTGGACACCGTCCGGCTGGCAATGGGCAGTTGACCCCAATACCCCAACAAACCGCACCGTAAGCCAAGCTTATGTCAAAGGCGAAAACTATACAACTGTGATTGACGGTTTTATTGTTTCACCAAATATAGAAATCGTAAGCGTAGCAGGCGTTGACCTTGGTTTTAAAGATGCCGATCACAACCCTGTCAGAATTCAAGTTCAACTAAGAAAGTAACAAACTAGTACTTAATTGATAAAAAAGCTAAAAGGAAGAGCAGTTTAATCTAAGCAGAATAACAAACTAATTCATAGCAAAAAAACGCTATAATTTGTCTATCAGTGTATTAAAAAACTGAAAGCAATTTTCGCGTTTTATCTGAGGCTGAAGCCTCGGTTCCTACTGTTTCCATTACGGAATCGGGGCTTTAGCCCCGACAAATCTATCGGCTAGCATTTATTCCATTTATTTCGAGTACTCATACTTCAGGCTTTCGCAGCCTATAACTTTATCAATCCTCAAGATATTAAATTTAGAAAACTGGTTTTATGGTAATTTTATTTAAAGCCAGTAGTTAAACCTTATAGCGACTTATTAAACATCAACCTCAAACCATTAGCAACCACTAGCAAGGTACCGCCCTCATGTCCTATTACACCTAATGGTAATGGTAGGTTCCAAAACAAAGTGACTACTACCATCAAAACCATTATGCCAAGGGCAAAAGCAAAGTTTTGCTTTATTATGCGATTGGCCCGTTTGGCTAATCTAAAGGTTTGGGGTAGTTTGCTCAAATCATCAGATAATAGAGCCACATCAGCAGCCTCTAGGGCAACATCAGAGCCTGCACTACCCATAGCCACACCTACATTAGCCACTGCCAAGGCAGCAGCATCATTGACTCCGTCACCAATAAAAGCAACTTTAGATGTCTCGCTGAGTTTTTTGACTATGTTTACTTTGTCTTCTGGTAACAAGCCAGCATAAACATCTTCTTTGGCTATGCCTAACTCAGCTGCCACCGCATGGGCTACCGCAGGGTGGTCACCGGTTAGCATGGCAATATGTTTTATGCCTAAGCCTTTAAGTTCGGCAATTGTATCTTTGGCAGTGTCACGAATGGTATCAGCAATTCCTAGTACGCCTAATATTGTATTTTGATTACCAACTAATACTTTGGACTTTCCGGTTTGCTCGAGCCTATCCAACTCAGCCGCTGTGACTTTATCTATTTCAATTCCTAATTCATCTACTATTTTTCTGTTTCCTGCCCAATACAATTTACCGTCAAATTTTACTGTAATTCCCTTACCTGGAATTAGCTTAGTGTCTGTTGTTTCAACAAGTTCTAGCTTGCGTTCTTTGGCAAGATTTAAAATACTAATTGCAATCGGGTGTTCTGAATGGGTTTCTATACTAGCAGCAATTTTCAAAAACTCATCTTCATTGCTATCAAAAGCTTTAATATCAGTAACTTGCATTTTACCCTCGGTCAGAGTACCTGTTTTATCCAAAGCAACTACATCACTATTGCCAAAATCTTCTAAGGCTGCCCCGCCCTTAAACAAAACCCCAGACTTGGCAGCCGTTGCCAACGCCGATAGAACAGCGGCCGGCACACTAATTACAATTGCACAAGGACTAGCAACAACCAATAAGGTGGCAGCCTTATAAAATGCCTTGGCAGGCTCTAAGCCCATTAACAAAAATATTGCCAAAGCTGCTGCACTACCTAGCAATACTAAAACCGTATAACGAGCCCCAAACCAATCACTAAAACGCTCACTTGGCGAACGCTGCTCTTGAGCCTCGGTGACTAAATCAATCATTTTTGCCAAAGTGGATTCAGAGGCTAGCTTGGTTACTTTGGCTTCTAAAACTCCATGCCCATTTACTGTACCAGCAAAAACTTTGTCGTCAGCTTGTTTATCAACAGGGACACTCTCCCCTGTTACTGCCGCCTGGTCTACGGCACTTTGGCCACTAACTATAAGTGCATCAACAGGTATTCTTTCACTGGGTTTTATTACTACAATATCA
>CAMZLP010000154.1 GCA_947311535.1 uncultured Deinococcota bacterium
TAATTGATGTTAGTGGAACAAGAATTGTAGTTGCAAAAGTCTAAATTCTTAAGGAGTTCTTAATATATCTCTCTATCTTTTGAACAAGCCACTGTGATTGATTTAGCAAAAAAAGACATACTAGCTACAATTTCTATGTTACTAACGTCAATAAGTTTGATTTTACTACTATTTTAAAGATAATTTCCTTTTGTCATAACATCAGCTCTTATAATTGCAAAGCTATTAAGTTCGCTTTTGCAAAACATTTATAACTAGCGAATTTTATGAGTCCATTAGATCAACTGTAGCTAGTATGTCTTTTTTTGCTAAATCAATCACAGTGGCTTGTTCAAAAGATAGAGAGATATATTAAGAACTCCTTAAGAATTTAGACTTTTGCAACTACAATTCTTGTTCCACTAACATCAATTACTTTGATCTTAGTACCATTTTGAATATAGTCACCTTCGGTTACAACATCTACTCGTTTATTGGCTATTGTTGCGAGCCCAGCAGGGCGTAAATCGCTTGTTGCAATACCTTGCTGTTCTAAGAGTTCATCAAAATTTAGAGTTTGTTTGTAATTTAAATTGTCCTTGTTCTCTAAATCGGTGTTTAAAGCAAAAAGCCTCATGAATCTTGAATTTGGCAATAACCAAAATAGAACTATGGTTATAATTGCTCCAAAAATAGTGGTATAGCCTAAAACATAAGCCCACTGGTATTCGTTTGGAAATATTTTAATAATGGCTACTGTTATAGCTGCTAGACCTAGTACCCCAGCAATTCCAAAACCTGGAATTACTAAAAGCTCGAGCACAAGCAAAATTCCACCAACTATAATCAGTATGACATCTAAAGCAGTAGCTGGGGTCGCAAAATATGCCCCTGCTGCTAAAGCTACCAAGGCCAAAGTGCCTATAATTCCGGGTAAGCCAAAACCTGGAGCAAATAGCTCTATTAATACTCCACCGATGCCAATTGCTAATAAAAGAGCTGCAATTAAAGGGTTGGCTAAAACACTACCAAATCTTTCAGCAAGATTTGGGCCAATAGTTATAACTTCTACGCCACCATAGCCAAGCTGCTCGAGCGCATTGGTGATATTGCTTGCTTCTATATCGGCAATATTAAATTTTATTGCTTGACTTGCTGTAAGAGTAATTAGCTCATCGGTTGTTGAAAGCCCTGGTATTTCTATTCTGGTAGAGACCATACCAGCGGCTACATCTGGGTCGCGGCCGCGTGCTTCGGCAACGCTACGAAATTGGCTGCGCCAAACGGAGTTAATCTTTTCGCCGGCATTTTCACCAGAAAAGGCGTTAATAGCAGTTGCTGCACCGATAGACGAGCCCGGTAACATTACAACTTGTTCAGCACTCATGGCGATTATTGCCCCCGCACTGATAGCATTAGAAACAACCGCAATCGTAGGGACTCGAGCATCTTGTAAGATAGAATTTACAATCTGTTCGGCGGCAATTATTTGCCCACCCGGAGTATCTAAATAAAAGACCAAAGCTAGGGGCTGTTCGCTATTGGCTCTTTTGACTCTTGATTTTATGTATTGAGCAGTTGCTGTGCTTATTTCTGTATCAATTGGTATTAGCCAAACTTTTGAGCTATTGCTTTGCCCAAATGATAGAGATATATAGAAAAATATAAATAATGTTATGAAAAGGGCAGATTTGGACTGCAATAATGTTTTCATGGTTAGCTTAATAATAGCATGAATGAAATAGGTATTTTGTAAATGATATATCCAATAGTTAGTTTGATATTTAGTAAAATGGAGGGGTTGTAGAGACAAAATTATTTTATAAGCTATAATTTTAGCTATAAAACTTATTGCTTATAAAATACCAGATTAACTTTAGCAGTAGTTTATAGATTTACTTATAAACTACTTTAAAATCCAATAGACTAATTGCCACAAAAGTAATTAGTCTATTGGATTGGATTTATTTATTGATGGGTCTAAAGCAATATTTATGAGCAAATAAATAAAACATTTGAGCGTAAACAGTAGAATTTTCTACTTAAGTTTTAGATTTTATTCTGTCATGATAGGAGCTTTCTCATCAAATGTTTTACGCAACTCATATTCTGGAATAAAGACGGTAATTAGCCATGTAAGAGCTATGACAAAAAGAGAGTAGAAATATATTTTGGTAACCGCAGCAGTAAAAGCTTCTTTTAGGGCTCGTGATATTTTTTGAGCTATGCTAAGGGCTTGATTATCAAACTCGAGCTTAATGGATTCAAGCGCTTTGGTGGTAGCGGTAGCCGCAATGCTATCTGCTTGAGAGTTCATTTGGTTTTTGAATTGTTTAAGGGTAAATGCCCTGCTTGCTGGGTTTTCTAGTCCTTTGATAAGTAAGTTTTTAGTAAAGGTAGGCATTTTTTCGTTACTATCTAATATTGCTTTCAAACCGTCCCAATCTTGATTGTTTGCAAGAGTCTCTATTTGGCTATATTGCTCATCAAAGGCTTTGTGGATTGAAATAGATGGGCTCGAGCCTAACTTATCCTTAAACTCAGCTGGTATTGCTGGGTTGTTTTTTAATTTTTCTAAAGCTTCTTGGTCATTATCTAAAAAGACCTTTTCTACTAATTTGTATTGTTCGTCAAAAGCAGATTTTATGCCAGCCTCTATAGCTGCCGTATCACTACCAGATTGAAGATCAAAGCTTCGCTCTTGATTGCCAAGGTTTGAGAATTCTGCCATATTGACTTCTAATTGACTGCTAAGAGTAGCACTAAAAACTGCACCCATAACTGCTACTCCAATTACTCCACCCATTTGTCTAAAAAATTGGGTAGAGCTGGTAGCTTGGCCCAGCTTAGAATCATCAACTGCATTTTGCACAGCCAAGGTATAAAGTGGGAATGATGGCCCCAAACCCAAACCAATTATGACCATATAGAGAGATACAGTCCAATAGCCAACATCAGCTGTCATTCTTGATAATAAAAATAGACCAATAAATAAAACTGTCAGACCAGCCAACATTAATCTACGGTAATGCCCTAACCTAGAAACAATTTGCCCAGAAGCAATTGCCCCAGTTACTAAACCCAAGGATAGTGGTATAAGGCTAATGCCGGCACTTGTTGCAGAAACCCCCAATACCATGACCATAAATAATGGCAAGAAAATCATAGTTGATAAAAAGGCAATGCCTAAAAAAAACAAAGCAACGACAGAACGGCTAAAGACTTTATTTTTGAATAAGCTTAAATCTAGTATTGGATTGTCAATTTTGAGCGAGCGAATAATAAAACTAGCAAGCAGTATGCTAGCGCCAGCTATAAGAGCTATAATTGTTGGCGAGCTCCAGGCAAAAATATCTTTATCTAAACGCAGTGCCAAAACTAATGAAATAAGACCTGATATCATTAAGATTGCTGATAAAAAATCTAAGCCTTTTGATTTCCCTTTTGGAAAAATAGCAGGCATTTTTGTGATAATAAACCACAAGGCAATAATACCAATTGGCAGGTTTACATAAAAAACCCAACGCCAACCAGCAATACCAGGAATAATATTGCCACCATGATCTGTTAAAAAACCACCAACAAGTGGCCCCAAGACACTAGAGATGCCAAAAACTGCTCCGACTAAACCTTGGTATTTACCGCGTTCGGCTGGTGGGAATAAATCGGCAATTACAATAAAGGTCATAGCAAATAAACCAGCACCGCCCAAGCCCTGGATTGCCCTAAAGGCGATTAGTTGGTTCATACCGTCACCAATTAAGAGCAGGGTACCAAATTGACCAGCCAAACCGCATAAAAATGAGCCAGTGAGGAAAATAGTAACTGCAAATAATTCGATAATTTTACGATTGTACATATCGGCTAATTTGCCATAAATTGGTACTAAAACTGTAGAAGCAAGTAAATAAGCAGTTGCTACCCAATCGTAGCGATTTAAGCCTTTTAAGTCTTTAGCAATTTTGGGTAAAGCCGTTGAGACAATAGTTTGGTCTAAGGCACTTAAAAACATGGCTAGTAATAGCCCTGTTAAAATTAGGGTTTTATCTCTGCGTGATATATTCATTTGTCTTCACCTATGGTTTCTAGTGCTATTAAGAAAGGCTCGAGCCTTTCCTCGAGCTTAGCTAAAATATCTCCGACTTCCTTTCTTATTAAGCCAGTAGTTTCTTTTAAGATTTTTTTACCCTTAGTGGTTATTGTGAGTACTCGTTTGCGAGCATCATTGGGGTCTAGAGTTCGTTCTATTAGTTTTAATGATTCTAAACTTTCTAGTTTTTTAGAGATTGAATGAGCTGGTATTTGTAAAGTCTTGGCCAACTCACTGGGTTTTATATTGCTTGTTGCAATATGCTCGAGTAAAAAGTGCTCAGCTAAGCTGATATTATATTTTTCCTTTAATTTAGGATTGAGTTGTTTGGCCAAGTTTTGTCTAATTTGCCAAAACCCGCTCATAAACCGATGAATGTCTTTTTGCAATACTTGCATTTGGCAAGTATTGCAAATCTAAACTAAATCAACAATGCCCTAGATAACAAAAATGCTAGCCAAGTTGGCTAGCATTTTTTTAATTTCTTTAAAATTTAACGCTCTGAGACAGCTTTAAATTTAAGCCCTCTTTGACCTTCATAAACAAGCCTAGGCCTCATTAGGCGATTATTGGCATATTGCTCATATAAGTGTGCCATCCAGCCAGAAATTCTAGCAACTGCAAAAATTGGTGTATACATGTCTCCAGGAAAACCGAGCATACGGTAAACACTGGCACTATAAAAGTCTACATTTGGTTTGATTTGCTTGCCTTTTTTATCCATCTCAAGATCCATTACTCGTTCCATCTCCACACTCATTTCAAACCACTTAGAATCACCAGATTCTTCAGCAAGATTATGAGATACTTTTTTCAAAATAACAGCCCGAGGATCTAAAACTTTATAGACTCTATGGCCAAAGCCCATGACTCGCCCACCAGGCATGCTTAGGGTTTTTAAGACATAATCTTCAACACCAGCAACGCTGCTAATTTCTTCTAAAGCTTTCATAACGGCAGTATTAGCACCACCATGGAGCTTGCCTTTTAAAGAAGCCATGGCAGCAGTGACGGCACTATAAACATCAGTTAAAGATGAAGCCGTTGCCCGACAAACAAAAGCACTGGCATTTGAGCCATGCTCGGCATGCAAAATAAGAGCAGTATCCATAACGTGGGTTGCAGCTTGGCTAGGTTTTTCGCCATTAAACATATATAAAAAATTAGCAGCAATAGATAAGGTTTCATCTGGCTCTATAATTTCTTTTCCTTCTCTAATTCTATAAAATGCAGCAACAATTGCTGGGAATTGAGCCACTAATTTGCTACCAATTCTATGGATATTGTCCATTTCTAAATCATCAGCTTGTTTGTCAAAACTGGCGAGTGCTGAAATACCTGTACGGATTGCATGCATGGGGTGAGTGTCTTTTGGGAGCTCTCTAAGAACTTTTATTACACCCTCAGGTATTTTGTAACGAGAGCGTAAATCTGCCGTAAACTTTTCAAGTTCTGCTTTTTTAGGCAATTCAGCATACCAAAGTAAATAAACCACCTCTTCAAAAGTAGCATCAATAGCTAACTCTCTGATGTCATAGCCACGATATATCAATTCACCATTTAAACCATCTATACTGGCAATTTTTGACTTATCAAAATGAACGCCGTTTAGTCCGTAAAAAATCTCAAAATCCATTTAAGCCTCCTAAAAAAGCTAATCACTATAGTGCCGTTACTATTATTTGGACCATCCAATATAAATACAAACTGCACTTATTTGCATAATTAGCTTAACAGTAAAATACTAAGTGTTTTGCTGTGTATTTTGAGCAAATTTTAGAGTGTATACAAGAAATCGCTTAGAATTATAGGAAATTTAGCTAGCATATTGGAGCTGATCCAATTTGGAATAAGTGTAAAACGCTATCATCATCATCGTAAAATTTACCGCGGATTAATATTTCTGATAACTTAGCCAAGACTTCTTTTATTTCATCGCTAGTTGCTTTTTTACCATTTATTTTCCAGATACCGTTTTGTCGCGGGGGCGTCCAAAATTTAGGGGATGGTAAGATTCAAGTTTAAAACTAGGTTAAAAAGAAGCATATTTCGCTTCAAAATTGCCTATCTAATTACCATATCGCTTCATAAACATAATTTATATCCTATCATTTCCCCCTTATTATTACTAGTTTTATCA
>CAMZLP010000155.1 GCA_947311535.1 uncultured Deinococcota bacterium
ATCCATTTGTGTTCATAACAATTCTTATCCCTTTTTATTTCCTTTGTCAATCTTTGGTCATACGAATTTTCCAGTTGTCTCCCTTATGTCAAGAGGTTTAAAAATCGAATGATTTGTTATAACAAAAATGGATTATATTTCTTCTCGTGAGCAATAGTAGTACCTTCACCATGGCCAGAATAGACATTGGTTTCATCGGGTAAAACAAATAGCCTCTCTTTTATACTTTTTAACAACTGCTGATGATCAGCAAAAGGCAAATCCGTTCTACCTATTCCCTCTTTAAACAAGGCATCACCAGATAATAATAAATTTTCAGCTTTTATATAAAAAGCAATATGCCCTGGAGCATGCCCTGGAGTAAAAATACATTCAATTTCAGTATCGCCAAGTTTTAAGATCTGGCCATCTTTAATTTCTTTTGGTTTTGTAGTGGGTTGTTTTATAGTTATTTCCCAACGGGCTGCTGCCATTGCAGCATTGTCATATAAAACATTGTCACTTGGGTGCAATAGTACCGGGACTTTAAGAGCCTCAATAATATCTTCCACCGCACCAACATGATCAAAGTGAGCATGAGTTAAAAAGATAGACTCGAGCCTATAGTTTTTTTCTTTTAACACGCCCAAAAGCAAATCAGCTTCATCGCCAGGGTCTATTAAAACGGCTTTTTTGGTTTTTTCATCTGCTAACAAATAGCAATTTTCTTGTAAAGGGCCAACAGTAAATAAATAAACAGAAAGATTCACAGTGTTTATACTAGCCTATTATTGCTTATTTGTTCTAATTGTAAACCACGTTTGTAAAATATCTCGGTACATTCCCAATCGAATTTTAAAGCCCGCCCAAAAACCACGTTTTTCTTCTTTCATTACCTGTGAAACATCTTTTAAATCTATATTGGCTGTGCGCCAATTATCTTTTTTGGCTCCCTTAGTAATAGCTATTTCTATACCATATCGAGATTTGGAAAAATCAGGCAATGCCAATAGCTTTTCACGCAATATTCCTCGTTGACCATTTAGCTGGGGGCTAATATTTTGGGCAGCAGTTGTTTGCCATCTTCCGCCACTAAAATTGCCTCTGGTCATATCAACTTCATCATTTAAAACTGGCTTTGCTAGGTCAATAACATGCTGGCTTTTAAGACCTGTCAAATCAGCATCTATGAGTACAATGGCTTTTGTTTGCAGAGTTTTGGCAGCAAGCCAAACTGCTCCACCTTTGCCAACGTTTTCTATTATTTCTAAAACTGCTGCACCAGCAGCAAGTGATTTTTCTTTGGTTTTGTCAGTTGAGCCATCATCTACTACCAAAACCAAACCCAAATTAGCTTCTAGAGCAAGTTTTACAATACTAGCAACTGTTGCTTCTTCATTGTAAGCAGGAATTACAACAGCACAATCCCCAGTTAAATCTAAATCTTTTGGAAAAAGATTAAAATTAGCCACTTAAAAACAAACCACCGAGTTCTTTAAAAGTAATTAACAACATCAATACTATCACTGACATAAAGCCAATAAAATGGATGAATTCTTCTCGTCCTGGGGGTAGTGGTTTGCCACGCAAAGAAGTAATTGTAGCCAAAACCATACGTCCACCATCTAAGCCTGGTATTGGTAATAAATTAAATACCCCTAAAGACAGATTGATAAATGCCGCAAGTGCCAAAACTGGAATAATACCAACCTTTCGGGCACTATCTACCATTTTCACTATGCCTACAGGACCTGCAATATCTTCTGATTGTTTTGCAGACAATGCTGATGCAAAACCTTTTACAAAGCCTTTAACAACATCTGGCACTACCTTAAACGAAAATACTACGGTCTCAGCAATTGCCTGAAAAAAGTTAATCTTTGGCAAATCTTTAACAACTAATGGGGCTATTTGAACACCCAATAGGGGTCGTTCTTGACCTTCTTTTAGTTCTGGTGGCCACGGGCTGGCAATGTTTATAGTTTTTTCACCACGTTTAAAAGTAATTAATAATTTAGGGCTGGCATCACGGATTGATTGGCTAACTTGGCTAGCGTTAGGATCTTTTATGCCATTAATTTCCAAAAATATATCACCAGCTTCTATCCCTAGAGCTTCAGCTGTATAACCTTCCATAATGCCATCTACTATTGCACCGCTATTTTCAGCAACTAGGCCAGATGTTAAACTTCGATAGTTTGGCACTATTGTTATAACAGTTGACAATAAAATAATAAATAATAAGTAATTTGCTACAACCCCAGCAACTAAAATAAATAGCTTTTCCCAAAGTTTTTTTGTCGTAAAACCATCTTCATAATATTCGTAGTTTCCGTCTTCATCTGCTTTTGCGCCCATACTTGGGATATCAACATAACCACCAAGTGGCAAAAGGGAAATTCGCCATTCGGTATCTCGCCATTGTTTTTTAAATATCACTGGGCCCATACCAATACTAAATGCTCTGACAGGTACACCTACAGATTTAGCGCTTAAGTAATGAGCTGCCTCATGAACCATAACTGCTGTTGTAAGAATTAAAAGAAATATAATTGCTGTAATCATTTGCTTAAGTATGGCAGATTACTGTGAGAACTGGTTAAATTAGGATACTGGGGGAATATTTAGTGCATTTATTAAAAACACAATCTCTTGCATCAAGTAGCCCGTCGGTCTATGGCTAGCCTTTTAAATCTTAAAGAGGGGCTTTTATTAAGCTAAAGCGTGTGGGTCAAATAGCCTTGAATATTCGGCACTTGCAAATCTATCAGTCATACCTGCTATATAGTCTGTTACTGTTCTTTCTAGGCCTTTTTTCTTGGCCTTTTCTTGCATTTGGGTTGGTAGCATATTTGGTGATGACAGATAGGCATTGTAAATTCGCTCTAAGATATAGTCGGCTTTTTTGGTCATGCGAATAAGGCGATAGTGAAAATAAAAGTTCTGATATAAAAAACTCTTTAATTCTTTTAATTCTTGTTTCATTTTTGGCGAAGGGCTTGCTAATTTAGACTTTGCACTGCGTACATCTTCTAAGGTTTTAATTTGATTTTGCTCGAGCCTATCCGCCGTAAATCTAATAGCATCAGTTATCTCCAAACCTAAAATCTCACGGATTAAAGCGTAGCGGTCTTGATCACTAAAATCAATTGGCGATACTCCAAAGCCTTTCATTATTTTGCCAATAATGGGTACTTCATAAATCTGTTTGGGCGTAAGTGTTCCGCTACGCAAGCCATCATCAAGGTCATGAGCGTTGTAAGCAAATTCATCGGCAATATTAACTACTTGAGCTTCTAAGCTGGGTTGTTTATCTGGTTCCCATTCAATATTGGGTACATCATAGTCGGTTTCATGCTTCATAATTCCTTCTAGAGTTTCCCAACTCAGGTTTAAGCCTTGGAACTTCGGGTATCTGTGCTCGAGCTGAGTCACAACCCGCAGTGATTGTTTATTATGCTCAAATCCTCCAGCAGCCTTAGCTAACCTATTTAATGTTTTCTCGCCAGCATGGCCAAATGGCGGATGCCCTAAATCATGAGCTAGGGCAATTGTTTCAGCTAAATCTTCATTTAAACCCAAAGCCCTAGAAATGCTTTTAGCAACCTGAGCCACTTCTATGGTGTGGGTTAATCTAGTGCGATAGTAATCACCGGCAAAATTCACAAAAACTTGCGTTTTATATTCTAAACGCCGAAAAGCGCTTGTATGTATTACCCTTGCTCTATCTTTTTGAAAAGCAGTTCTGTATTCACTTTCACTCTCAGAATAAACCCGACCCCGAGATTCTCCAGCTAGGCTGGCATACGGGGCTAGGCTAGCCTTTTCATTGTCTTCTAGAGTTTTTCTTGTGTAAATCATAAGCTATCATAGCAAATTAGCAATATGATAGCTTATGAAATTACATATCTTATTTTTAAGCTTAAAAAATCTTAAGCAACTTCAAATCTAGTACTAACTGGTTTTTTACTAATAATAGCCATTAGCCTTTGTTTTATTTCTCCATGCTCTGGGCTATTATGCCAATCTTTAAACGAATCCATTGAACTAAATTCTAGTAGAAGGTGGTTTTCATCAGGTGCAGCAAGACTAACTAAGCGCCTTCCTGATGCATCAAAAACTTTCATCTGTTCACAAAGGTCTGCTACAAGCTCAAGATATTCTTCTTGACTACCTTCTTTTATAAAATGCTCTACTTTGGCAATAATCATAATTCCTCCTTTTATATGCCTATTTTTAGGCTAATTGCAAGGCAAGTATATTATTTTCTAATGGGTACATTTGTCACTAAAGCAAAAATTTCCAAAAGGCCTAAAAGTGTCCTTTTGGAAATTTGTTGTTTAATAAATAATAGCAAATTCAACTAGCAGATTAAAAAAAGAAGTTATATAAATAAATGAAGAGCTAGTAGATAGAGCTAAAAAGGAAAGAGAAAAATATATTTTAACTCTTAAGTAGTTGCAGCGTAAACAATCTCTTCATAAGGCTGCATAACTATCCAACCATCACCTTCAAATTTCATTTGGAATGATTCACCGCTACCACGACCTACAAATGTCCTAAATGACATATCCATTTTAAGCTCAGGCATTAGGCTACCAGACCAAGCAACAGTTGCATTAGGATCAGTAAAGACTGGTTGACCTGGTTTTACTAAAAGTGTAAGTGGGTCATAATGAGTTGTAATTGCTAGTAAGCCAGAGCCAGACATTTTTACACTAAACAAGCCACCAGCCATCATGCTCGAAACTCTCTTCATCATAGTTATATCCCACTTTAAGTTACCGTCTTCAAAGGCCAATAAATCATTACCATTTACATAGATTGTTTCATTTTGTAAATTAAGTATTTGTACCTTTTTACCAGAATCAGCAAAATATACTCTACCCTCACCATCAGCATGCATTAAGCTTGTACCTTCACCGGTTACCGCTTTTTTGAGTAATTTACCCAAGCCTTGCTTACGCATACTTTCTCGTTCAAATTTCACATTGCCAGTATAAGCAATCATAGAACCAGCCTTAGCCCAAACCCGACCATTTAGATTGACCTCGAGCATGTAGGCGCTTTCCAATTCAAAATGCCCTCTTGCGTCTTCATCTTGACGAGTTTCTTGCACAAATTCATTAATTGTGTATCTTGCTTCTTGCATAAATTAACCTCCAAATGGTTGATTTAACTATAGACTATTTTTGACTTTTTAACAAACTAAACTAGCTTTCTTCAAAAATATTCTTGTAAACTTGAGCAGCTATTAGCCCACCAGTTACTGGAGCCAACCAATAAAGCCAAATCTGCGAAGCAGCAGCCCCACCCGCAAAAAGAGCAGGCCCAAGCTGTCTGGCTGGGTTCATGGCTGCACCCGTGATTGGACCACCCATCAAAATGGCAATAGTGACCATAAAACCAATGAATAATGCAGCCACTGAATAACCATTTTTATCTATGGCAGTTGCATAAATAACAAATACCAAGAAGAAACTGAGCACAATTTCAATGATAATTCCACTCAATATCCCAACCCCATCGGCCAAATGTGGAGCCCCCATGCCAACCGATTTTAGTTGATCAGGAATAACAACTAAGAGCAATGCAGTTGCAGCAATAGCAGCTAAGATCTGGCTAATTATATAGCCAATAGAATCACTTAAGCCTATTTTGCCAACTGAGAATAGGGCAATAGTTACTGCAGGATTAAAATGTGCCCCGCTTATAACCCCTAAGCCAGCTATCATAACAGCAATAGTTAAACCATGCGCCAAAGCCACCCCCAATAGGCTCGAGCCTGGCCCAAGCGCTATTGCATTAGATGCAATTGCCCCAATACCTATGAAACATAGCGCAAAAGTTCCAATAAACTCTGCTAACAAGGCTTTTGTATTCATATATTTCCCTTCTCTATATCTCCAAAATAGCTTAACATCATTTGCAAATAATAGTTTAGCAAGATACTTGCATCAGCCAATCAAAAGTGCTAAGCTCGGAATTAAATAATTACTGACCGTTCGGTCAGTAATAAGGAGAAATTCATGATTGATAGTATTATTCTTAATTCTAATGTCCACATTTGGACTGGTACATTTGTTTTAGTTTCGGTGTTGTTTGCAACAATTATTAGTTTGTTTTATGCAATCAAGAAAAAGGCTCATGATAGGCTCTTCCATTTTGCCTTAATTCTGGCACAAATAAGTATAGTAATTCAAGTGTTGGTAGGTATAAAACTCTTAGACCAAGGCTTAGGAGTCTTGCAATTATATATACATTATATAGGTGGCATAGGGGCAATATTCTTTTTGATTTTATATTACTGGCTACCCGAAAAAATAAGAACAGGTCGCTGGCTCGGTTTTAGCTTAATAATGATGTCATTCTTATTTGCCTTACAAACTTTTGTAATTGGCAGTATTTACGTAGCTTAAGGGCCAGAAATTGCTTCTAAAAACCAAATAGGTAAATTATTTTTTTGTCTATTTAAAAAACTTGGAAAATCAGCATCTAATATATATGTAACCGCAAAATCATCTCTGCTTCTTATGCTGCGACCATAAGCTTGAACTATTGTTAAGCAAGTACGCCAATCATACCAAGAGCTATCTAAATTTTTACGCCTATAGACTTGCGGGTCACCTAAAAATGGATAAGGAATTTTGGAAATAACCTGCCAACGGCTTAGGTCGCCTGCCAAGTCTATGCCCTCAGTCATACTAGGGCTTAACAAAACTGTGGCTGTTCTTGAGCGGATATGTTTATCCAAAGCGGCGTCTCGGGCATCACCAGAGAAATGAGTTACAATTCTTTTTTTGTGCCGAGCGGGCAAGTTTTGGGCAATATAGCTAGTGTTTTTATAAGAATGTGCATGAATCAAACCTTTATCATCTGGATGAGCATCCATTATTTCCGAAATTTCAGCAACTAACTTTGGTAAATCTCGTTCTATATAATTACGGGTCAATCTAGCAACTGGGCGCAAATATATTGGTCTATTTTCCGCAGGAAAGTCAGACTCAACTGAAATTATTTCCGCCTCTTCAGGTCTTATGCCTAAACTACGCAAAAATGTTGGCGCATTTAAGATTGTTGCCGAGAGCATCAATATATTTTCGGCAAAATCAAATAAGAAGTTACGAGCAAAACTGTCAACCATTACCGGTTTATAGCGAATCCAATTGCCTTCTTTGTTTCTACCCTTTTCAACAACCCATTCTGTAAAGTTTTCATCGCGGCTATGCACAAGCATTTCTAAGCGAGTAAATTGATTATCTAGATAGTTTTTATTTTGCATTTGAGCTAGGGCAGCATCAGGCCCTAAATTATCTTTTTTGAGTAAAAAATCAATCTCTTTACTACGGCCACGCAATAGTGGCATTATATCTTCTGCAAAGTCAAAATAACCCATTTGCTCAGTACTATTTGGCACTCTTTCCGGAATACCGACTCGAGCCAAAGCCGAGTCAGAAATTGTTATCTGGATAAAGTTCATTAATTGTGCTTCTGAGTTATGGGCTTCATCTAAAACCAAAAGCTCACGAGGCTGAAAACCACCCGAGTAATTTAATTCTGCCAGATAATAAGCATAATTCATAATGGCGTTATTAGCGGCGATTGCTGTGTCTTTGGCTACAAAATAAGGGCAGTCATCACATTCTGGAAACTTGCGTCCAGCAATGCAAGGAGCAGCCGCAGCATGGGTAGGAGCTACCAAGCAAGGGTAATTACTCCGCCCTTTCATTAAAGCCAAATCAGGAAAGTCTTTGATATACTGCTCTTGTAATATTTTTTGAGCAGTTAGTATATAGGCCGAGTTAGCTTCTCTGGCCATAGTTACTGCAATTGCAGATTTACCAGCACCTGTTGGTGCTTCTATAACTACAAAGCGCTTGCCATTTTTAAATGCTTGCTGAGCTTTTTTAATGGCTTCTTTTTGACCTTTTCGGTATGTTTTATATGGAAATGCAGAAGACACAAGTTAGCCTAACATATCAAGGATAATTGATTTGGAAAAGTAAAGACTTATAATTTTGGCTAGCTATTTTATTATTTTATTGCTATATTTTACCCAGTACAGAAGTATTTATAGGTTTAAACCCAGCTAGTCTTAATCTCTTGCTGTGTTTTTTTTCTTTTACTTGTTCAAGGCTCATATAACCATTCAAATGGAGGGAAAAATGAAAAGATTTATCATATTAGTTGCTGTCTTATTAGTGCTGCTTGCAAGCTGCAAGCCCAATACCGAGCCAAGCATTGCAAAATGTGTTAATTAACGTTAATTTTGCAAGTGAGAACTTAAAATCAGAAGTTGCTAAAGCCCTTGGTGTAAGTGCTGAAGTAAGTTGTGAGAAAATATTAGAATTAAAAAAGCTAAAGATAATCTTTAAAGATATAGGAGCTTTGGATGGGCTCGAGCATGCCCAAAACTTAATAAGTATCGATATTGGTATCGGAAAGGTATCCGATATAAGCCCTTTATCAAAGCTTAAAAAGCTTCGGGAGTTGCGCCTTTTTAGCAATTCAATCTCTGACTTAAGCCCGCTAAAAAACCTAAGCGAGCTTCAAGTTTTGATTCTTCAAGATAATCCACTAACAGATATTTCAGCAATTGCTAATTTAGGTAAATTAAATTCCTTAAATATTGGTGCAAATAAAGATGGTAAAAGCCAAGTTAGTGATATTAGTGCTCTAGAGAATCTTAGCAATTTAAGAACTTTAATTATCAACAATAACCCTTTGGACGCAAACGATTTAAAGGTACTAAATAAACTAACTAAGCTGACTAGCCTTGACCTCGATAAATTAGGAATTAGCGATATTTCTTCAGTAAAAGGTTTAAGCCAATTGACTAGACTAATCCTAAGCAATAATAAGATTTCCGATATTACTGCCTTAAAAGATTTGAGTCAGCTTAAAGAACTTAGATTGAAAGATAATCAGATTAAAAATATTGATAGCCTAAAAACTCTGGTAAATCTAAAAGATCTTGATTTGGATTCTAATCTAATAACAGATATCTCAGTATTTGATGAAAACCTTGGCTTGCATGACAGCGGTGACAAAATTAGAATTAGTTTTAACTGCTTAGATACTTCTAAAGGCTCTAAAGCTTATAAAACTATCCAAAAGCTAATTGCCTTGGGTGTAAAAATTAGCTATGATTCAGCAAAAAATTCTGACTGTCCGTAGCTATAAATCATTTGTTGTTTGTAGAAAAATAAAATGACCAAGCTATTTAAATAGGTATAAAGGCTAGTTTTTTGGCTAAAACTAAGCCCAAAACCCTAAGGATATAAGCTCTTTACTAGAAAACTAACTAAAGAGCTTATATTTTATAAGATTTTGTTATAAAAGCCCAATACTACAATCATCAAAGAATCGCCAATAAATTATAATGGTGTTTAATAGGATTAGGCTCGAGCCTATTGTTGCCATATGTCCCTACTACCATCTGGCAAAATAATTTATATTAGTGATAATGAAAACCTTGCTTATCATTAAATGAAATGAGGAGAACCTATGAAAAACCAGCATCAAATTATAATAATCGGCGGTGGTACCGCCGGAATAACCGTTGCAGCTCGTCTAAGAAAAGCAATGCCTCAAGCTGATATTGCAATAATCGAGCCATCAGAAGAACATTATTATCAACCGCTTTGGACCTTAGTAGGTGGTGGCGTCATGAAAAAAGAAGTCACCATGAAAAAAGAAAGCAAATATATACCTAAAAATGTAAAATGGATAAAAGACTATGCTGAAGATATAGATCCAGATGCCAATACTGTAAGCTTACGAAATGGTGGCATACTAAGCTATGAGTATTTAGTAATTGCTCCAGGGATACAATTAGATTGGGACAAAGTAAAAGGGTTAAAAGAAGCAATTGGCAAAAATGGGGTTTGCAGTAATTATAGCTATAAAACTGTTGATTCAACTTGGAAAGCATTAAGTGAGTTTAAGGGTGGTAATGCTGTTTTTACAAACCCACTTGGTCAAATCAAATGTGGTGGTGCCCCGCAAAAAATAATGTATTTAGCCGAGCACTATTTACGCAAAAACAATCTTAAAGATAAGTCGAAAGTAATTGGTGCCTTTGCTGGTACTGTCATGCTTGGCGTACCAGAAATTAACGAAGTGTTAAATGGCATCGTTGAAAAACGTAATATTGATATGCGTTTTTATCACAACTTGGTAGAAGTGAAAGCTAGAGAGCAAATTGCTGTTTTTGATGTCCGAGATGCCAAAACTGGCGAGGTGTTAAAACAAGAAGAAATAGAATTTAATATGCTTCATGCAACACCGCCCCAAAGCGCCCCAGACTTTCTTAAAAAGAACGCTAAATTAGTTCTTCCTAATGGCCCTCATGTTGGCTTTGTAGATGTTGATAAACACAGCCTACAACATAATACTTATAAAAATATTTTTAGCCTTGGTGATTCAGCTGCCCTACCTACTGCCAAAACAGGGGCAGCGGTTCGTAAGCAAGCTCCAGTATTAGTTGCAAACATGAAAGACCTAATGGCTGGTAACAATCTTAGTGCTTCATATGATGGCTACTCGTCTTGCCCATTAGTCACAGGCTACAATAGCCTAGTCTTAGCAGAGTTCTTATACGAAAACAAATATAAACCGACATTCCCTATCAATCAGGCAAAAGAACGCTATGACATGTTTTTATTAAAACGATATATATTACCAATTCTCTATTGGCAATTCATGTTAAGAGGCAAAGCTTAATAGCAGCTTCTTTGGCTGGTAAATACCGTTATCAAGCATTTGCAAATTTATAAAAATATCAATAATAAGCAAGTTTCTTTATTAATTAATCACTATTATTAAAGAAGCTTAGCTTCTTTGCTTATTTCGGTATAAAGATAAGCCAATACCAAAGTCAATTCATAAATACTCTTATGAAAACTATTTTCTCAACTGATTTTCCTGTCTATTATTTAGAGTTTCGCAGTTTGCGACTTTATCCTTTCTAATCATTTGACATTGATTAGAAAATCAAAAGAAAGACCTTTCTTGAGTTTGCTATAAAATTTAAAAATACTTCCTCTAAAAAACCTAGCTAATAGTACGCACAAGGCTTGTATTACAGCCATTTGTCCCTAATTATCATTAATAAAATGAATTAGAATCATGGTAATTAAAATTAACTATGGTCTTTAAAAAACCATTGTTCTTTAAAATGATGAAAAGAGGAAAACACATTATGGCAAGCCGACAACAAATAGTAATTATTGGAGGTGGCACTGCTGGTATTACAGTTGCCGCACGTATACTTAAAGCTATTAAAACCGCCGATGTTACAATAATTGAACCAGCTAAAAAGCATTACTACCAATCATTTTGGACATTAGCTGGTGCTGGCATGATGAAAAAAGAGGCTACCGTAAAGAACGAAGCCCCATATATTCCCAAAAAAGTAAACTGGGTAAAGGATTATGCAACAGACATTGATCCGGACAATAATAGCGTAAGCCTAAAAAATGGTAGCAACGTTAGCTACGATTACTTAATAGTTGCCCCAGGCATTCAGTTAGATTGGGATAAAGTAAAAGGCTTAAAAGAAACAATGGGCAAAAACGGTGTTGGTAGTAACTACAGCTATGAAACCGTAGGTTACACTTGGAAAGCTTTACAAAACTTCAAAGGTGGTAATGCAATATTTACTAATCCACTAGGACAAGTAAAATGCGGTGGGGCACCACAAAAAATAATGTACTTATCTGAAAGATACATAGCAAAAAATGGCTTAAAAGATAAAAGCAATGTTATAGGAGCATTTGCTGGCACTATTATGTTAGGTGTTCCAGAAATTAACAAAGTACTTAACAAAATCGTTGCTGAACGCAATATCGATATGCGCTTTTATCATAATTTGGTAGAAGTTAGAGGTAATGAAAAACTAGCAATATTCGATGTTCGTGATCCGCAAACCGGAGAGCACATCAAACAAGAAGAAATTGAATTTAATCTTTTGCACGTAACTCCACCACAAAGCTCACCCGATTTTATTAAAAATACTAAAATAGCAGTTGCTGACGGGCCCCACAAAGGCTATGTCGAAGTAGATTCTAAAACTATGCAGCATCCAAAGTACAAAAACGTATTTAGCTTAGGTGATGCGTCAGCATTACCCACAGCTAAAACTGCCGCAGCAATTCGTAAACAAGCACCTGTATTAGTTCAAAACTTAAAAGATGTAGTAGAGGGCAAAGAACCTAGTAAAGCCTACAAAGGTTATTCTGCCTGTGCAATTATTACCCAGCCTAAAAAGGTTGTTTTTGCTGAATTCTTATATGGCAATAAATACAAGCCCACCTTCCCAATGGATCAAGCAAAAGAACGTTTTGATATGTACCTAATGAAGCGCTATATGCTGCCATTCATGTACTGGAATTTTATGCTTAAGGGCCTAGCCTAGGTATTATTATGGATATCATCAGCGTTTTAAAACAACCTTGGCCTTGGTGGATAGTAGGCCCCCTTATTGGTCTTTTTGTACCAATACTGCTTATTCTTGATAACCGGCAATTTGGTGTTTCTGCTAATTTACGACACTGCTGTGCAATTATCCCCAACAAAGTTAGTTTTTTCAACTACGACTGGCGCAAGGCTGGTACTTGGAACCTCTTTTTTGCAGCAGGAATCATGCTTGGTGGCTTTATAGCCCACTATTTGTTAGCAGATCCAGAACCAATAAAAGTAGCAGAATCTACTGCTCGAGACTTATCTGCATTAGGCGTAGTACCAGATGGTAAATTAATCCCAGAGAGCTTATTTAGTTGGGCTAGTTTGTTTACCTTGCGAGGCTTTATAATGATAGTTGGCGGTGGGTTTTTGGTTGGTTTTGGTGCACGCTATGCAGGTGGTTGTACCTCTGGCCATGCTATTTCTGGCATCTCGGACTTACAAATCCCTTCAATTGTTGCTACAACTTTCTTCTTTGTCGGTGGTCTAATCACCACCTTTTTAATCTTCCCGATTTTACTTAGGTTATAGGTTAAGTTATGAATGAAAATCAAAATCAGAGTTTTGCAAAAGTATTTATCAAGAATCTGCCATATCTACTACTGGGCACTGTATTTGGCATTTCATTTGTCAAAGGTGAACTAATTTCTTGGTACCGTATGCAAGAAATGTTTCGCTTTCAGTCTTTCTACATGTACGGTGTTATCATCTCAGCAATTCTTGTGGGTATGGTATCACTCCAAATTATCAAACGTGCAAAAATGAATTCGTTTAGTGGCAAAAAGATTTACATTGCTTCAAAAGCTCATACATATATTCGCTACATAGTTGGTGGCACAATTTTTGGCTTGGGTTGGGCAATGACAGGTGCCTGCCCTGGTCCTATGATAACCTTAATGGGGTACGGGGCAAGTATTTACTTTATTTTGTTCTTAAGTGCCTTGGCCGGTACTTGGGCTTATGGCGTATTACGCTCTAAGTTACCCCACTAATGAAGGAGGTCAAAAATGCCAATTACTGATCTATTAGAAGAAAATGAAGTTATTGAAGGAGATTGGGCTGTTCATGTAGTATTCCCATTTCATCGTGAAGAATTCTATAGTGGTGAACTGTTTATGACCAACAAACACTTTCATTTTAATTCTAAATATGGCTTTGGCAAAGAAGAAGAAGAAATTGAAGAGCACTTTAGAGTAGTAGATCATGACAAGCACATAATTATTGAATATGATCAAATAGAAACAGTTGAAATAAAAAAACGGGCAATACTAATGAATGATCTTGTTGTAAAGCTAAAATCAAATGAGCTTGTCACCTTTAGATTTGGCTTTGTGTCGGCAAATAAAGCATTAGCAGTTGCTCAAAAGCACTTAGCCTAAAATATCAGCTGCTTCATCATCGCTAATATCTTCGTGCCATTCTGCCCTTCTGGTTGCCCAGCTAGGAAACGGAAAGTTAACCATAATAGGGCTAGGAATATCAGGTTGATGAACAATCATAGTTCCTGGTGCTAAGATTGTTGAACGCATTCTAAAGCTTGATGGCATAAACCTGTATTCACTGCGTTCTGCCTCTGCGGCATCTAAACGACCAACTATCCGAACTGCTGCATTACCTACAATACGCCGTTCTACTTCAGAAGCTGTTTGCTGTGCACCAATTAAAATAATACCCAAACTCCTACCACGTTCAGCAATGTCTAACAAAATATCTTTTATTGGGCTACTACCTTCTGATGGCGCATATTTATTTAACTCATCTAAAACAATAAATATTTGTCCTTGGCCTGCTACTCGGTTTTCAAATACTTGTCTAAGCAATACCCCAACTACAAACATTTGAGCTAATGGGGCTAAGCTATTAATATCTATAACGTGCACCTGTTTGGAGCTTTCTAATATATTAAGCTTGGCTCGAGCATAAGCCTTGGCGGGCAAGTCACCACGTACTAATCGACCTATGTGTTTAGAAGCACCTCTTAAGCGGCGAATCAAAGCCTCCCGAGTACCTCTAGCTTGTTGAGCAGTCCAACGGTTATCACCTCCACCTTTGCCATCATCATCAATATCTTTTACTAATAATTTATATTCTAAATAGCTCACTAAATCAAGAAAAGTCTTTAGTTTTAGCCTGTTTTCTAAATCATCAAAGCCTAAACCTGTATTTATATCTTTTGGCTTACCATCAATCTCTAACACAAAATCTTCATCACCCTCTTCTACTAGTAAATAGGGGGTATTTTGCTTAGCAGCTAGTTTTGCCAGTTTTTCTTCTAAATGGCTAACCAAAAACCCAAGGTTAGTCATAGCATCACGTTCTGTTAAAACAAAAGGTAGCATTCGTTGCTGAGCAAACTCCCGAACCGTCCAAAGGTATGGGCTTACCTCTTCTCGTGAACGCACATCTGCCCTTAAGTTTTCACCTTTCATAGCTGGGGCATGTAGCTCTACACTAGGAAAAGCACCAATTGGCAAATTGCAAATTTGATAGCGATTCTTTTCCATACGTCTTTTTGTTTGCCATTTTCCCTCTTCTTTTGCAAAGCGACTGTTTTCTTTATCTAGAAATAGTAAGTCTTCACCTTTTACATTAAATACGATGGCTTTTGATGAATTTTGGTCTTTTATTAAAGCCCTATTAGTATTTTTATCTTTAGAGTTAAAAATACTATAGAGTAAAAATAAAGCATAGCTCGTTTTGGTAGCAATACCAGAAATCCCTGAAATATTTACGTGTGCCCCTTTAGTTCCATTTATAAAATCGTAATTTAAATAAGCTACTTCACCATTCCTTAAAACCCCGGCTGGTAAACTTGCATCCATATTGTCAAAATAAAGAGCTTTTTCTAAAGCTTCATCTTCTGCCAAAAATACCATATCCCCTGGTGCAGGTGGAATGAAATCTTCTGGCTCTACCCTAGTTACTAAAACATGGGCAGCATAGCTAGTACTAGCTGGCAATAAACCACTAGCTACTAATTCGGTGTCACCTTCAAACTGTATACCTTCATAGCGCCTACGCACCTCATCGACAATGCCATAAAAATTTACATTATTACCCTCTTCAGATGGATCTTGAACTCTTACAAAAATAATATCATCCAATTGGATTTTTATGTTCTCAGCAACAGCAAACCAAAATTGGAGTGGCGTTGCATCTTCAGTTCCTAAAACTATTCCTACCTTTGTATCCACAATAATTTACCCCGTCTAAGTTTAGATTGGATTAAAATTCCTTATCAATCGAAAGTAATCATAACAAATATTGAGAACAATGCGTTTTTTACTATATTTTTTACACAAATAAAGTCAATAATTCAAACACTAAATTCACATAAACATGTTAAACTTTTGGGTATTGTTTAAATTGCTTATAGTAATTTAAAGATTTTAATTATATTAAGAAAGACTTAGTGGTGCGCCCGACAGGAATCGAACCCGTGACCTTTCGCTCCGGAGGCGAACGCTCTATCCAACTGAGCTACGGGCGCATGTCTAAAAAGCTTATCACTGTTAGCCAAGAACTAGAATCTAACAGCTAACAAACTAAGCTTCATTAGGAGGAATAATGAAAACCAGAAAACGAACCCAGTTTATATTACTACTTGTAACTTTAGGTTTACTTGTCAGTATGATTATATCTTTTACTCCATCATTTGGTGCTCTTTTTGGAAATCAAAATAACACGACCGAAGACCCTTCTGCACTTTTAATAAATGGTCAAGCTATAACCGAAAACCAAGTTGCAATAGCCAGACGTAACCCACCTTTTCAAACTAATTTTGAAGGAGAGGTTGGAAAAGACTTGGATACTCTATTAGTTGACAACCTTATTCAAACAGAGCTTATCAGGCAAGCCTCTGCCAACGAAAAAGTTACTGGTGCTGAGGTAAAGCAAGCAGTAAACGACTGGCGTGATAGCCAAGGTGTCGGTGGTAGAAAAAATGATGGTGAATATATTAACCTAATTAACCGTTTTGGTTACACTGATGCTAGTTTTAGAGATGTTTTTAAAGAGCAATTGCGTATGGATAAATATCGTGAAAGCTTAACAGATAGCGTCGAAATTAGTAATGACGAAATTGAAAGCTTTTATGAAGTCAATAAAAATAGGTATCTATCAGGCGAGCAAATTATTGCTCGAGAAATTGTGCTAGATGACAGTGACAAAGCAAAGCAAGTATTAGAAGAGCTTAAAAATGGCACTGATTTTGCTGAATTAGCAACAAACAATTCTATAGAAAAAGCTGACAGAGCAGGTGCATTAGGTGCAGCTAAAGATACTACTGAACCTAAAGCTGTTGGTCGTGCAGCATTACCCACAGCAGTTTCTAGTGCTGCTTTTAATCTTCAGGCTGGTGGTATTACTGATATTATAGAAGCAAACGATAAATTCTATATTGTAAAAGTTGAAAAATACTTAGCAAGCGGCCCACAACCACTTGATGATGTCCGCGAACAAGTTAAAAACGATGCCTTAGATGCAAAAAGAGCTGGGGTTTTTGAAATAACTATGACTAATTTACGCCAAGAAGCTGATATTGAGATTCCCGAAACTAGTACAATTAGTTACGATAATTCTGCAGTTGCTAAAGTAAATGATTCTACAATTACTCGAGCAGAACTTGCTCGAGCCGTTTACAATAACCCTCAAATTGCCCAAGCTCTTAGACCTGACACTACCCAGATTATTACTAGCTTATTTAAGCCAAGTATTTTAGAAAGCCTAGTTGATAGAGAGTTGGCTTATCAGGGTGCTCAAAAACTAGATGCTAAATTTATTGGTTCAAAAGATACCATTGCTCTAAGCGCTCTTGGCTACATCAGTAAAGATGCCACCGTTAACGACGATGAGATTAAAGAATACTATGATTCTAATATTGCTCGTTACACCATTCCTGCTAAAGCTGTTGTGAATCGCATTAATTTTGATTCTCAGGAAGCTGCTAATAGCTTTAGGGAAAAAATGATTGCAGGCAAAGACTTAACATCTAGTATGGAGGAATTGGCTGGAACTCAGGTAGACTTAGGTACGGTAAATCCTGGTAACTTACCTTCAGAATTAGATACAATCCTATTTAGAACTGATGCCTTTAGCAAATTACCAGACTCTGCCGAAGAGATTTCTGACGTATTAGTTTTAACTGAAGATATTCCTTTAGAAGACGGTGCTAGTGAAAATATTATTACTGATGAAGAAGCAAACTCAAATAATCCAGATGATGCAACAAATGCTGATAATGCCACCACAAATACTAGCAATACCGAAGATGCTGTAATTGAACCACAAACTAAAAAAGTCTATGTTGTCCTCATTGCTGAGAGAAGCTCTGAAGTGATTAGACCTTTAAATGAGGTGCAAGAACAAGTAGAAGCGGCTGTTTTAGCTCAAAAGCAGCAAGACTTACAAACAACTTGGCTAGATGAGCTACGTAGTTCAGCTGAAATTGAAACATTTATAAGCTCAGAGGATTTAATAACAACTCCTGATACTAGCTCAACAGTAACAACTACTGATGAAGGTGTATTTGAAACAACCCCACTACCTGAAGAAACCGCACCAGCTGACCACAATAATTCTATGGGCAATTAGTAAAAATAGCAAAGCTAAAAGTACGAGTTGAAATAACAACTCGTACTTTTTTTATGCTTTCTTGTTAGACTTTACAAATGAAAAAAGCACTCTTAAGCGTATCAGATAAAAGGGGTTTAGTTGAATTTGCAAGAGGTCTAGAAGAATTGGCTTATGAATTAATTGCAACTGGTGGGACTTTTAAAGTTTTGGATTTGGCTGGGCTCGAGCCTATCCAAGTTTCAAATATAACTAGCTTCCCAGAAATTTTAGATGGCCGAGTAAAAAGCCTTCACCCTAGAATCCATGCGGGTATTTTAGCAAAAAGAAATCAAAAGCATTTAGCAGAAATAAAAAAACACAGCATCTCCCCTATTGATATAGTTGTAAGCAATCTCTACCCATTTAAAGAAGCCATAAAAAACCCAGATATTAGCATTGAAGAGGCTTTAGAAAACATCGATATTGGTGGCCCTACAATGATTCGGGCTGCTGCCAAAAATTATCAAAATGTCTTGGTCATAACAAGCCCTGATGACTATCAGCAAGTGCTAGAAGCCTTAAAAGCTAAGCAAACTGATAGTTTAAGAAAAGACTTAGCCCGCAAAGCTTTTGCTCATACAGCAAGCTATGATGCAGCTATTGCCAATTGGTTTAATAGCAAAGAAAGCTTACCAGCAAGCTTGCATTTATCTCTTAGTAAAAACAAAGAACTCCGTTATGGTGAAAACCCACACCAGCAAGCTGGGCTTTATACAACCGACAACAGTTTTTGGTCTGAGATTATCCAGCATAAAGGCTCGAGCCTATCTTATTTAAATATCTATGATGCTCAGGCTGCGTGGCAACTAGTAGCTGAATTTAATAAACCTTGCTGCGCAATTATAAAACATGCTAACCCTTGTGGCTTGGCCATTGCGAATAATATTCAAACTGCTTATAAAAAAGCTTTTGCTGGCGACCCCTTATCAGCCTTTGGCGGTGTGATTGCCTTAAATCAAGAAATTGATAAAGTAAGCGCTGAGGCAATAATGGCTAACCACAAGGCCGATGTATTAATTGCAACTAGCTATACTAAAGAAGCTTTAAAAATTTTAAAAGCCAAACGCAAGAGCATGCGAGTTTTAGAAGCAAACAAGCCAACAGAATATAAACTAGAAATCAAACAAGTTGGCAATGATTACTTAGTGCAAAACCCAGATCAAATAAGTGCAGATAGAGCAAACTGGCGTGTTGTAACAAAAGCTAAACCCAGCCAAAAGCAATGGCAAGACCTTGAGATGGCTTATATTGTTTGCACTTATACAAAATCAAATGCCATTGTTTTAATAAAAGATAATCAGGCTATTGGTGTTGGGGCTGGCCAGCAAAGTAGAGTTGATGCTGTAGAACTAGCTAGCAAAAAAGCTGGGGCTAAGGCCATTAATTCAAGCCTTGCCAGCGATGCGTTTTTCCCATTTAGAGATGGCCTAGATGCCGCTGCCAAAGCCGGAGTAAAAGCAGTTATTCAGCCGGGTGGCTCAATCCGAGATGAAGAATTAATTGCTGCTGCCGATGAACATGGCATTGCAATGGTATTTAGTGGCAAACGGCACTTTAAGCATTAGTAATATTTTTATAAGCTATAAAACAAAGACTATCTATAATTCTAATAATTATCCATTTATGAACTCTAAACTCAAGTTATATCTTTAGCTGCATAAGCAAAAAAAATATTAATTTGCTTATGCCTTTGCCATGCTTCTAACAATCATTCTTTATCCAAATCCAAGATTAAATTATTAAGTTGAAAACTGTGCCTAATGGGGTGCATTACAGCATGCTCGAGCATAGCCTCGATAGGTAATTCCATGCCCCAATTTGTAGTATATATTTCAGCATATCGGCTAGTCTCCACATCTACAAGAGGCAAGCGCCAGCACTCTAAAAGATGTTCGATATAATCGGCTGCTTCTAGTTCTATATTAGCAATATCTGGTTCTATTCTAATTTTCGGGTCATCAAGCTCGAGCCTATCGCAAATCCAAAGCATATAACCCCTAGCAGCTCGTAAATTATGAATTATTAAGGTCTCGAGCGATTTATAATCTCTATCATCAGTTTTTGGCAAGGCAACATTTCTAGCCTTGGCAAGCTTCCAGGTATCTAAAAAGATTCGTAAGTGCTGCTCGTGTAATAAAACTAAAGCCCTTGCCCCAGCATATTTATAATTTCTCAATTGATTATTCATAGCACTCCTAAAAAAGCATTTTTATGCCTATAACTAAAAGTAGCACTAAAACTACTTTACGAAAAATCTCTGGCTTAATAAATTTGGAAACATATATCCCAAGGCTATTTCCTAAAAGAACAAATGGCAATGCAAAAAAGATTTTAGGAAGCATAGAGCTTTGAAAATTCCCAGCAGCTAAATGGCTAAAATTTGCCATGATGGTTGTCATTAAAAAATAGGCTTGCAAATTGGCCTTAAACTCTTTTACTTCCCACTTCTGACTATGGGCATAAGCCACAATTGGTGGGCCACTGGTATTAAAAGCACCGCTCATTATGCCCCCAAAAAAGCCTGCTACAAAAGCCCAAGCTTGATTTTTTAATTCAGGTAGTTTTAAACCCATAAGGTTATAAACTGCATAAAAAACAATAAATACTCCAAAAATTGGCAAAGTAATTGTCTCAGAAATATGCCTTAAAATATATAAACCAAAGGGTATTCCAAAGAGTGTAGCAATAGCCAATCTCCAAACTGCTTTAAAATTCATGGAGCTTCTGTAACGAATTAGCATGATAGACATTAAAAATAAAAATATTGGTGCCATTAAAGGTACTGCCGTTTGTGCACCAAGCATTTTCATAACTAACGGCATAGCAATTAGAGCAGCCGCAAAACCTGCAATACCTTGAACAAAAGTTGCAAAAAAGATAATAAGCCCAAAGCTAATATAAAAAGACATTAAGCCATTACTATACTACTAAACACAGCATTAATCTATATTGAGCAGCTATAAAAAACTTTCCAAGTTATACTCTGTTTTTTCGGCATAAAAGGTGGCACTTGCAATTAAGGATAATTAAAAAATCAAATCTAAGAGGTTAAATCTTATTAGCTATTAAAAATAGAATCTCTTTTGGACTCTTGTGAATAATATTTTCTATGCTGCAATTTCATTCGGCGTTCCGGGCTTCTTAAAGGTTGTTTGATAATCTTTTGGGTAATAACCAAAAGCAACAAGTAATCTCCACCGCGGCGACCAGTTTGCACAAATTCTATATCTACATCTTGTAGATGCTCGAGCATCTCAAAAGGAACTTTTAAAACAGCAGACCTCTCACCCCAAATACTAAGAAACATTATATCTGTTTCACGCTTACTATCAGCCGAGTACATATTAACTCGATGTTTTTGAACTAGGTGATTAGCCACTTTTACTAATTGCTTTACTAAATCCTCTTTTGAAGCTGTCATATAAGATAAATTTTAACATTGGAAACAAGAAGTGTTTTGGGCAATCGTCACAACATTAAGTAAAAAAAGAGCTCAGTTTTGGATAGAAACTAAGCTCAATAAATTAAACGATTCTAATAAGCTTTTGCAAAAATTATCTTGCGTTCATAAGCAGATTTTTCACCGCAATGAACACAATTCCCGTCAGATTTTATTCCCTCTAAGGGTATGCATCTTGGTGTAGCTTTAGTATCTTTTTGGATTTGATTTTCACAATCTTCGCTACCACAATGATTTACCAATAACCAATTACCTTCAATACTTGCTTTAAAGTCTTCATAGTTATCTACTTCTATACTGTGCTCATCGCGAAAATCTGTAGCTCGTTTTAATAATTTATGGTGGAACTGCTCGAGCCTATCCGCCATAATCCCTACAACCCTATCCAAAGCAACGGTTTCTTTAGCTTCGTTAAGACGGTCTGCCAACACTACAGTTGAGTTCTCTAAATCTTTAGGACCAAGCTCGAGCCTAATCGGCACGCCTTTTTGCTCCCAATCATTAAACTTAAAACCTGGGCTCATGCCCTGACGGGTATCTACTTTTACTCTTATACTTTGAGCCTTTAGTTCATTCGCAATGCCATTTGCTTTTGTCATAACTGCTTCTTTGGCCTCGGCATCATTTTTTCTAAAAATCGGCACAATCACAACTTGCACAGGTGCTAATCTTGGAGGCATAATCAGGCCTTTATCGTCTCCATGCCCCATAATTATTGCCCCAATAAACCTAGTTGACAAACCCCAACTGGTTGTATGCACAAAGGCTTGTTTGTTTTCTTTATCGTTAAAACTAATGTCAAAGGCTTCGGCAAAATTTGTACCCATGTAGTGACTTGTTCCTGCTTGTAAAGCCTTGCTATCACGCATCATTGCTTCTATGGTTAGGGTCATTTTAGCTCCAGCAAATCTTTCACCAACAGTTTTTTCACCGGTTACTACAGGTATAGCAGCATAGTCTCGAGCAAATTTTGTATAAATATTTACCATCTGTATAGTCTCTGCTTCAGCTTCTTCGGCGGTTTCATGAGCGGTATGCCCTTCTTGCCACAAAAACTCAGTAGTACGCAAAAATGGACGAGTACGCATTTCCCAACGCATCACGTTAGCCCACTGATTATATAAAAGAGGTAAATCACGATAACTCATTATCCACTTACTGTACATTTCACCAATTATAGTTTCACTAGTTGGACGTATTACTAATGGTTCTTCTAATTCTTTACCACCAGCATGAGTGACAACAGCTAGTTCAGGCGCAAAACCCTCAACGTGCTTGGCTTCTCTTTCAAAAAAACTCATTGGTATTAACAACGGAAAATACAAGTTCTCGTGCCCTGTATCCTTAAACATTTGATCCAAATTCTTTTGGATATTTTCCCAAAGTGCAAAACCATAAGGTCGAATAACCATGCTGCCCCGCACTGGACTAAGGTCAGCTAAATCAGCTTTATAAACAATTTCATTGTACCAAGCACTAAAATCTTGGCTTTGTGGTGTAAGTTTCTTTGCCATAACTTAGCCAGTGTAACAAAGAAACACAAAAATATTATTGATGTAAGTAGCAAGCACAAACACCCCACCCTAACGGACAGTCCTCTAAGGCTAGATGGAAACTTACACTATCTAACGGTAATTTCTTTTAAAAAGCGTAAACTTATTAGCGTGGAATTAATAAACTTAGTTTTTAGAAATTTAAAATCTCGCCCAGTCAGAAGCTTTTTGACTTGGCTAGGTATATTAGTAGCAACAACTTCAATGATTCTTTTTTTGTCTTTTGGTGAGGGTTTGCGTAAGGCATTGGATAGTGAAATGCAAAATTTTGGCCCAGAAATTAGAATTGTAGCAGCGGGTACTAGTGCTTTTTCTGCACCACTACCAGAGCTCAGCCCCGACATGCTACCTCAGCTAGAAGCGCTTAAAGACGAAATTGGCATTGAAACAATTTCACCACTCGTGGTGATGGTAAAAGGTGGTGGCTTTAGCCCAACAAGTGGTTTTTTATTTTATGGCTTAAACCAAGAAACTAGTCCAAAACTATTTTTACCTGATGCAAAGCCAATTCAAGGACGTTTGCAACCTCATCCTGATGGTGCAGTAGTCGGCTTTAAAAAGGCAGAGCAAAGCAACTTAAAAATCGGCAAAACCCTTCGATTAGGCCGAGACCAAGAGGTAGAAATTGTTGGAATTTTAGAAGAAACGGGCACCTTGTCAGATTCGGCAATTTTTGTTCCTTTAACTGTTTTACAAGATGCAATGGGTACAAAAAATTACGGTACTTTTTTATTGAATTTAAACAATAATGTTGATATTGAGAAAGCTAGCCAAAAATTAGAAGCTGCTTTTGAAGGCATAGAGGCCCAGAGCATGTCTGAGGCAATGGAATTTGCCAAAAAGAGCTTACGAATTGGCGACTTTATCCGTTTTGGGATTAGTGCTGTTGCTTTAATTGTAGGAGCATTACTAATTGCCAATACTATTATGATGAGTGTGTTTGAGCGGACTCGAGAATTTGGCCTTATGCGTGCAATCGGTGCAAAACAGCAATTTATCTTTGGCTTAGTATTAACCGAAGCTTTGTTTTTAGCTCTAACAGGTGGCCTAGCAGGTGTGCTTTTAGGCTATATTGGTACAATCATAATTAATATCATTAGTGTAAATTATGTTGGTATCGCACTCTCTGCTCTAACTTTTCGATTGGCGTTTTTTGCTCTTTCTGTCGCTCTTGTTTTGGGGCTATTATCTGGTCTTTTACCAGCTCGTAATGCCAGCAAAATGCCAGTGATAAAAGCATTGGGGCGTGCATAATGCTTCAAACAAAGCACCTAAGTAAAGACTTCATACAAGGCGACTCAACAATACATGCCCTGATTGATTTTAGCTTTGACTTCCCCAAAGGCATTACCGCCATCATGGGGCCTAGTGGCTCGGGTAAAACAACCTTACTAAATCTTTTAGCAGGCTTTGACCAACCCAGCCAAGGGGAGGTCCATTTGGCTGGCAAAAGGATAGACAACCTAAGTGAAGACGCTCGCTCTGATATTAGGCTGCATCATAGTGGTTTTATTTTTCAAAATTGGAGCCTACTACCAACCCTAAACGCCATAGAAAATGTTGCTTTTCCTATGCTATTAGCAGGTGCAAGCAAAGAAAAGCGACTAGCCAAAGCCGAGACATTGCTTGAGAGTTTTGGTTTAAAACATCGAGCCAAACACAAGGCCTCGCAGCTAAGCGGTGGTGAACAGCAGCGCATTGCCATTGCCAGAGCTTTAATCTTAGAACCCCAAGTACTATTTGCCGACGAACCAACCGGAAACTTAGATAGTGTTTCTGGTGAAATTGTCTTAGAGCTTTTACGGCAACATACCCAAGACGAAAGGCGTTTGGTGTTGGTTACCCATGATGCCGAAGTAGCCAAAATGTCCGATAGGATTTTGTATTTTAGAGATGGTAAATTTGAAAAAATTGAGGAATTAAAGTAATAGTCAAATCCTAGATAAGAGCTTAAGCCAAAAGCTACTGCAGGCACAAATTAATTTACTTTGGCAGTATTTCTAAAGCTAAAAACTCCTCAGAGCAGATTTTGAATTGTGAAAATGCCTTAGACAGTGCTTAAGAGGAGTAAACTATGGTTATGAATTGGCTTTTATGGTTTTAAACCCGCAAAAACCAATCAAAAAATACAAACTGGCATTTTAGCCTGATATTGGTAGGCACAATGAAAATAATTTGGATTAAAGTAAGTCTATTTTTCTTATTCATGATAGCTTTTATAGGCTCTTCTTTGCGAGCCGTATATTTAATCAAACTTCCGCTAAAATATGCTAACTTGGTTCATGCTCATTCACACACAGCATTTCAGGGCTGGATATATACCCTAACCTTATTACTAATAACTAGCCTTTATTTAAATAAAGCACAGATAAAAAAGGGTCGCTATGCTTTGCAATTTATGCTTACAACTTTGGTGATTGTTGGCATTCTTGTATCATTTTCGTTGCAAGGTTATGCACTATTTTCTATTGCTTTTTCTACAATTTTTGGCCTAATGAACTATTGGTTTATTTTCAGGTTTTTACGAGATAGCAAAGATATGGAGCCAGCAGTAGAACAATCTATATCCTTGCGTTTTATAAAAACTGGCATGTTTTTGGGGTTGCTTTCAACCCTATTGCCTTTTGCTATTGGCATGCTGGCAGCAAAAGATCTAAAAACTACCGAAGCTTATCCATCATTTATCTATAGCTTTTTGCACCTTCAATACAACGGCTGGTTTTTATTTATTGCTATCGGCTTACTGTTCAAATTGCTAGAAAAAGACCAAATACTATTTGATAAACAAAAAGCTAACATATTTTATTGGCTTTTTAGTATTGCTGTTATCCCAGCACTAAGCTTGTCATTTTTAGGAATGAGCTTTAGAGGGCTAGTAATAATACCAGCTGCGATTGCTGCAATTTTGCAAATTCTTGGTATTGGATTTTTCTTTTTGGCGCTTAAACCGGTACTACTGCAATGGCTACAGGCAAAAAACATCTGGTTTCAACTATTCTTATCTGCCTCTTTATCATCCTTTATATTAAAAGTAAGCTTACAATTCTTGTCAATATTCCCATCACTAAGTTCATATGCATTTCATAACAAAAACATGGTCTTGGCATATTTGCATCTAAGCCTAATTGGTGTACTAACATTTTTACTATTGGCAATACTCATAGATTTAAAATGGCTAAGTTTAAACTGGCTTAGCAAATCTGGGCTTTCCTTGTTTTTGACAGGCTTCGTTATAACCGAGCTTATCCTGTCCTTGGGTGGCATGGGGGTATTTTATGATTACAAAATACTGTTTTATGGCAGTGTTGCAATGTTACTTGGGGTGTTTTTACTGCTGCTTAGTCCGCAAGCAGCCCCAGAACATCGTTATCAAATTAAATCACTATAATAAGCTATTAGTACATTATGAAAATGAAGCGTGAAATATTTGGATAAATATTCCTTAAAATATTTACTAGCCTATAATGCAATACTTAGAAAACATGAGGCAATTAGCATTTACATTTTATCCCTATCAAGATAATATGAAAATGAGGTTGAATAGAAATTATGACTATAAAAGAAGCTATTATCAAGGTACTTAAAGAGCAAAAGCTAGCTTTAACATACTTGGAAGTTACTGATAAAATCATTGAACGTAATTATATTGATTGGAGTAACGCTAAAACACCTGCTGACACTGTTTCGGCGCAGCTAGGCTCATTTATAAGAAAAAATGATACCCGAGTTAAAAGAATTAAAGGAAAAAGAGGATTTCAATATTATTTATCGGAGTTCGAAAGTGAGCTAAATCTGATAAATATCATTGACGAGAAGGTGAATCTACAGGCTACAAAATCATCGAAAACATATCATGAAAGAGACTTACATAAATTACTAAGTAGCTATCTTAAAAACCAAAGTATTTTTTCTAAAACAATATTTCACGAAAAATCTACTAATAGCAAAGACAATCATCAAAAATGGATACATCCAGATATGATTGGAATAAGATTCCTAAATTTAAAGAATAAATCTAGCCAAGCCTTGATGAAAGTTATCAATAAATCAGATGCTTTTGAATTAGTATCTTACGAATTAAAGCGAGAAATCAAATCAGACCATGACCTCAAAAGAACTTATTTCCAGACTGTTTCAAATTCAAGCTGGGCAAATTTTGGATACCTTGTTGCATTTGAAATAAATAGCAATTTAATAGAAGAGATGGAAAGACTAAATCAATCTTTTGGAATCGGAATGATCGAGCTAAAGGCAAATCCATACGAAAGTAAAATCTTATTTCCAGCAAAGTATAAAAGCTTAGACTTTCAAACAATAGACAAATTGTGTGCTATAAATCGTGACTTCGAAAAATTCATACAGCAAACCGAAAGTCTTTTAACTGCCACAGAAAAATACATCAAAGGAGCTCGAAAAGAGTTTACAGAATTCTGCGATGACTTTTTTATGAAAGACTCTGAAATTGAGAAATATTGTGCCGAAAAGCATATACCCTTTGAAATGGAAGAGGCTATATAAAAACGAATAAGGAGGAGGATAATAAAAATGTGCAGATACGGAGTGTCGACATACAAACCACACTACGCTTGTTTTAAATGTCGCAAAACATTTAAAAGGCGGCTAATAATAGATATAGCTCGAGACGAAGCATATTCTAAAGATTGGCAAGATAGCCCAGCAAAATGCCCAGAATGCGGTAACCTTATGGCAAATATGGGCTTAGACTTTGAGTCACCAAAGAAAAACGATAAAAAGGCATGGCAACATGTCGAAAACCTTTATGAAACTGGCATTAGCTTTCATTCTTGCGGTTGCACCGGCCCTGGTTATATTCCTAAAGATAAAGAAGCTCTTTTAGTTCTTTTAAAAAAGCTGCATAAAGATTATATTGAGCAACGCAGATTTTGGTCTAATCGGGTTGAACCTAAAACCGCCAGTGAAGAAGCCAAAGATAGAGAAATGAATGCCAAATTTTTGTATAGTTTGCCAAGAAAGTTTATATATGGAACTAAGCGTAATAAAAAGAGGGATATTGAAAGGGCCGTTGTATATTGGGCTGATAAAACAAAGCAAATTGAGCAATATATTAATGGACTATCAGCAAAGAACTAATCAAAATTATATTGCTTTAGTGCTTAAGCATAGTTTTAATTAAGCACCTTAAAAAACATAGGCATCATACTAGTATCAATAGTTAATAGTAGAATCTTTTAAATATAGTATTCCGCTTTTTTAAAAGCATAACTACTATATATAAGTGCTTAGATTAAAAAAATTCTATGGTAGCTAAAAGGGGGTAAAAAATGGCATCAGGATTTTTTGCGTTGTTTGATGATATTGCAGTACTAATGGATGATGTAGTTGCAATGAGTAAGATAGCAACTAAGAAAACGGCAGGCATTTTAGGTGATGATTTGGCAGTCAATGCTGAAAAAGCTTCAGGCTTTGTTTCTGATCGAGAAATACCTGTTTTATGGGCGATAGCTAAAGGCTCATTTATTAATAAATTAATTATTCTACCTATTGCTTTTCTTTTAAGCGCATTTTTGCCTAACGCAATTATCCCTATTCTTTTAATTGGTGGGGTATATTTAGCATTTGAGGGAGCAGAAAAAATATACGAGTTCTTTTTTCCACATAAGCATACTAAACCACAGCTTAAGAAACAAGAAATGACTCCAAAAGAAGCATTAGAATACGAAAAAACAAAGATTAAATCAGCCATAGTCGTCGATTTTATCTTATCGATTGAAATTATTATCATTGCACTTAGTGCTGTTGTCGGTAAAAGCCTTAGTGTCCAAATTATGGTAGTTTCTATAGTTGCAATAATTGCCACTGTTGGGGTATATGGCATTGTAGCCCTAATTGTAAGAATGGATGATTTTGGCTATAGACTAATCAAATCAAGTAACAACCAAAAGGGCTTTTTGAATACTATTGGTCACATCCTTGTAAATACCTTACCGATAGTAATAAGAAGTTTGGCTGTTATTGGAACTTTAGCTATGCTTCTGGTAGCAGGTGGTATCTATAACCATAATATTAGTTTTTTACATGATTTATTTAAAAATGTCCCCACAATAATAAGAGATTTTATAGTTGGTTTAGCTGTTGGTTTAGTAGCCTTAGTCTTTGTTAAAGTATTTACTAGTTTATTCTCAAAAACTAACTCCAAACAATCAAAATCACATAGCTAAATAAGAACCAGCATCTATTTTCTCACTAGGTTTTTTAATATCAAATCTCATATTCCTTTATTAATGAGACCATTTTCTTAACTCCAGAAATTATCAAATGCTCATCAACTGCACCATAACCAAGTACCAAACCCATTTTGTGGCTATCGTCCAGACTGTAATTAGACAAAGGAAAGGCTTCTATGCCGTTTTCTTTTAGTTTTTTGGCAACTACTACATCATTTAAATTTGCAGGTAAGTACAAAACAAGATGCATACCGGCTGGGCTCGAGCCTAGCTCAAATTCAGCTAATAAGTCAGCTAACAGGCTAATCAATAGCTCTCTGCGTTGGGCATAAATAACTCGCATTTTTCTAATATGCCTAGCAAAATGACCCTCGGCAATAAAATCAGCTAAAACCATTTGGTTTATCCACGGTGAACCACGGTCAAAATGCAAGCGTGCTTTTACAAATGCATCTGTCATGGCTTGGGGTACAACTACATAGCCAAGCCTAAGAGCTGGGAATAAAACCTTGCTAAAGCTGCCTATATATACCACCGAATTAGCTTGGTCTAAACCTTGCAATGCTGCTAGGGGTTGGCCCTTAAACCTAAACTCACTGTCATAGTCGTCTTCTAAAATCCAAGAATTATTGGCTCGAGCCCATTCTAATAATTCCAAGCGTCTAGCTAGGCTCATAATTACACCCATTGGGTATTGATGAGACGGTGAAACATAAGCAAACTTGGCTTTTGGGGCTTTGCTTATAGCAGTTTTTACACTTAAGCCCTCGCTGTCAATTGCTATCGGAACCATTTTTAACATTGCAGATTTAAAGGCAGCTTGGGCACCGGTATAGCCGGGGTTTTCTATCCATACTTGGTCATTAGCATCAGCTAATAAATAGCTAGCAATTTGCAAGGCTTGCTGGCTACCATTGACAATTATCACTTGTTCTGCCGAGCATTTGACTCCGCGGGCAAGTTTTAAATAATTTGATATTTCTTGCCGTAAAGGCAAATAACCTGCCCCTGAGCCATAAAACAGGTTTTTGGCTTCTGGTTTTCGCCAGTGCTTATTTAGTAGTCTGCGCCAAATTTTAAATGGGAACTCATTAGTCTCTGGTATGCCTGGCCTAAAAGCTGGAGTTGAGCTATTATCATAAACTCGGCTAGAAATAAAAGCATCTGCCCTATTTGATAATTTAATGGCGGTATTTAAGCTAACTTGCTTTTGTTGAAAAGTTTTTACTTTTAAATCTGGTAAATGCTGGCTTACAAATGTGCCTTTACCAACATAGCTTTCTAAATAGCCCTCGGCAATCAACTGCTCTATGGATAGTAATACCGTGGAGCGTGACAGCTTTAGTTCGTTAGCAAAGGCTCGAGTCGAAGGTAATCTAAAACCACTACTAAAACGTCCGCAAAGTATGCCCTCTTTTAAATAATTATAAAGCTGTTTGTATAAAGGAAGCTCTAAGTCTTTATTTAAAGAAATACCAGCAATTGTCAAAAAGGATTCTTGTTTAGCCATATTGGTATGGATAATAGCATAATAATAGTTTTTTTGATAATACCAATTATATATTAGGGAAAAACCAAGTAAAATGAAACCATTTGTGTCTTGGAGATCTTTTAGGAAATTAAAATCGACTAGGCTCGAGCCCTTTTAGAGAATAATTGGGAATAAAAAAAGCAAGGACTAAATATTTTTAGTCCTTATAAAATAATTAACTTGAGTTTAGAGTTGTACAAAACAAAGAGCCCCCCTAATCCCTCTGAAAAGCAATAGTTTTTAGATAAAGAGCTTTGGAAAAACCACAATTAGGACATATTTTAGGTCTATATTTAGTTTTTCTGATAACAAGGTATCTCATTTTAGGATTTAATAGAAAAATTAATATTGGCAATTAATATAAAATTTGCTATACTCTTTGACATGAATAAGCGAATGATAAGTTCAAACCCTGTTATCGAATAACATCTTGTTAATCATTACAGGGCGCTTTTTTAAACTAATTAAGAAGCGTCCTTATTTTTTTGTTTGAAAGGTTAAAAATGACTAAAGGAAAAGAAACATATTATGCCACAACCCCGATTTTTTATGCGAATGCTGAGCCGCATATCGGCCACGCTTACACAACTACACTTGTTGATGTTGCCACACGCTTCCATAGATTAAAAGGTGACAACACTTATTTTTTGACAGGAACTGACGAACACGGCGAAAAAATTCAAAAGGCAGCTGAAGCCAATAATATGAGCCCCCAAGAATACACCGATATGATTGCAGGAAAGTTTAAATCAACTTGGGATTCATTAGACATTCGCTATGATGATTTTGTACGAACAACCCAAGAACGTCATAAAAAAGTGGTGCGAGAGATTTTGCAAAAGGTTTATGACAATGGCGATATCATTTTTGGTGAATATGGTGGTTTATATTGTCTTGGTTGTGAACGCTATTACACAGATAAAGAATTAAAAGACGGCAAATGCCCACAGCATGATACTAAGCCAGAATATCGTAGCGAAGAAAACTACTTTTTCCGCATGGAAAAATATCGCCCTTGGTTACAAGATCATATTAAACAAAACCCCGACTTTATAAGACCAGAAAGATATGCTAATGAAGCCTTAGGGATTTTGCGTGAACCAATTGGGGACCTGTCAATTAGCCGTCCACGTAACCGAGTACCTTGGGGCATACCACTACCGTGGGACGAGAATCATGTAACCTATGTTTGGTTTGATGCTTTAATCAATTATTACTCTGCCCTTGACAGTAAAAATTTGATAGATGAGTACTGGCCACATGTCAATCATTTTATCGCCAAAGATATTTTAAAACCTCATGGGATTTTTTGGCCAACTATGCTAAAATCGGCAGGTATTGATATTTACCCACATTTAAATGTACATGGTTATTGGCTAATAGATCAAGGTAAAATGAGTAAGTCTAAGGGCAATGTTATAAACCCATTAGATTTAAAAGATAAATATGGCGTTGACGCTTTTAGATATTATTTATTAAAGGATATGCACTTTGGCTCTGATGCTTCCTTTTCGGAAGAGGGTTTAGCTGAGCGTATTAACAGTGATTTAGCTAATGATTTTGGTAATCTTCTAAATAGGACCTTAGGCATGCTCGGTAAATATACCGAGGGCAAAGTACCTGGCATAACCAAAATTGAAGAGATTGATCATGATTTAATATCTTCTTTTACAAAATTACCAGAAATATTTACAGAGTACTTTGATAATTTAGAATTTGATAAAGCAATTTCGGCAGTGCTCGAGGCTATCCGAAAAGCTAATAAATATATAGCTGACACCGAACCTTGGGTTTTGGCTAAAGATGAAAACAAAAAAGCTAGATTAGAAACAGTTTTAACTAACTGTGTCGAGGCTTTACGATGTGCTTCGATTTTGCTCGAGCCTGTAATGCCAAATAAAACAAGGGAGCTAAGAAAGCAACTTGGCATTAAAAATATCCCCTTTAATTTAGCAAGTGCCGCTGAGTGGGATTTGGTACCTGTTAATACCCAAACTCAAAAAGGCGAACCACTATTTCCTAGAATAGATTTAGAAGCCCTTAAAGAAGAGACTGTAGTAAAAGAGGTTGTGCTCGAGCATAAGCCCGAGGTCACAATTGACGACTTTGCCAAATTAGAATTTAGAGTAGCTGAAATTTTAAGCGCTGAAGAGCATCCAAAAGCAGATAAACTATTGGTATTAAACGTGCAACTAGGCCCAGAAAAACGCACCATAGTCTCTGGCATAAAAGAATGGTACAAGGCCAAAGAGTTAGCTGGTAAAAAGGTGATAATTGTTGCTAATTTAAAACCAGTCAAGCTGCGTGGAATACTATCGGAAGGTATGATTATGGCTGCCGAAGATGAAGATGGTAATTTGAGTATTTCTAGCTTGGATAGAGATATTATTTCGGGTAGTGAAGTTCGTTAGATTAAACTTTAAATGAGATGGGCAGGTTTAATATCTGCTCATTTTTGTTTTAGGTAAAATCTATCAAAAATTTGACTGGCTAACATAGACAATAAAACATAGCTAGCAAAGTAATATAAACCAATACCGGCTCGAGCCTCTGTTAGTCCATCTTGCTCTAAGGCAAATAGGGTAAGAAATACTGCAACTACAAATACATCTAACATAGACCACTTGCCAATACCGTGAATAAACTTGGCTATTTTATTAACTCTTGACTTATTTTTATCTACAATAATAAAAAATGACAACGCCAGCTTAATAAGTGGTACAACTATACTAAATAAAAATAACATAGCAGCGACAAAGAAAGTTTTGCTTTCAAATAATTTCCTAATTGTACCTAGTATCCCCTTAGAATCGTATTTAAAAACCACTTGCCCTAAAACCGCTAAGTCTTGGTAAGCTACAAACGATAAAACAGGTGTCAACAAACCAACTACCAAAGCAATAAGCGATAAAACAATCAAGTGTTGAAAGACATATTGCCGAAAATAGATTAAACTAATAGCAATTAGTACTAGGCTCATAGCCAGCAAAATAAAACTATTTGACCTTACTTGTCCTCTATAAATATTCATTTGGATAACAAGTTCTTCAATTGATGCTATCTTTTCTTCACCGCCATCATAAATGCCAAAGCTTATAGTATCTAATAAAACCTTCCATTCGGTATCTATTTTTTCTTCTATAGTATTATATTTATTTACCTGTATAGAATATTTGGCAGCTGTATTTGCAGCATCAATAATAAAAAAAGCCAATATAACAGTTATGCCGTAGAAAATAACAGTTATAATCCCTAGTACAATCTTCATAAAAAATCCTATAAGTGCAAACTCTCGCAGCACAATCATCTTTTAAAGCCTAAAATAATAATTGTGAACCTAATAGGCAAACAATTTGATGACTTTCACATAATACAAGAAATTGCTCGTGGTAGCCGTTCTCATATATTTGTTTGCAGTGATGGCGTGCTTATTAAGGCTCTAAAAGTTTTTACATTAAATAATGAACGTTTTGCTAAACGAGAGTTAGAACTAGGGCAAAATTTAAAACATCCTAATATTAATCCCATAGAATCATTAGTAAAAATAGATGGCTATACAAGTTTACTAATGCCTTATATTGGTGGAAAACAATTAAGTGATTTCTATGAGGGCAGCTTAAGTGAATTTATTAGACTATTTTCAGAGCTTCTCTCAGCAATTAATTATCTACATGAAAATAATATTATCCACCGAGATATTAAACCAGATAATATTATCATCAATGACAAAGGCCATGTCAAACTAATAGATTTTGACCTTGCTATAAGATCTGGTCAAGAAAGTTCAAAAGATTCTGTAGCTGGCACAATTGCTTATATTAGCCCAGAACAAGCCTTTGGAACTGCCGCTACAAAAGCGAGTGATTTATATTCGGCTGGTATTATTTTGTATAGGGCAATCACCGGCGAAGTACCGTTTACAGGCACTGCTACCGAAGTAACTTTAGCTCATAGGCGAGTTATGCCTTTATTGCCATCACAATTTAGCCCCAAGCTAAAAATATTTGACAAATTAATCAAAAAGATATTAGCAAAAGATAAATCCAATCGCTATCAAAGTGCATCTGAGGTTATTAAAGATCTTATTCCACTTAGTGCCTATGCTGATAGAGTTAGCTTATAAAATATAAATGGCTTTTTTACAAAAAACGCAAGTAATTCGTTAGAATCTTTAAACAACATGATAATAAGCAAAAGCAAAAAATAAGTAGCAAGAAGCTGATAGTTTTTTTATTTATATGCCATTAAAATGCTAATAGAACATAAAATGTTTTTTACAACTCATTATCAAACGGTTTTTACGCTCAAGCGTCTTGTGTATCGTTTTGGGGTGAATATTTATTTGCAGGCACTTATGCAAAAACCCTAAAATATCGGACTTGTAATAAATTTGTAAGAAGGATTTGTCTATTATTTATTACATGAATAAGCGTCTTTTTATTACTTTATCCGCCCTACTTATTCTAATTTTATCTTCTTGTAGTAGCCCTAAACAAACTATTAATAGTACAGAGACAACTGGAAAATTCGTATGACCAAAGATTGACAAAGGAAATAAAAAGGGATAAGAATTTTCCGGTTGTCTCTGTACTATTAATAGTTTGTTTAGGGCTACTACAATAAGATAAAATTAGAATAAGTAGGGCGGATAAAGTAATA
>CAMZLP010000156.1 GCA_947311535.1 uncultured Deinococcota bacterium
ATATAATATTCATCGTCAAACTCTCTAATTTGATTTAAGGTTGCTTCTTTGTTGATATTCTTTTCAAAATTTTCCGAGCCGATGGTTTTATAGTTTGTAAATTTATTGTAGCCAATTATATGGTCATAGTCTGAATGGCTAAATAGTAAGTATTTTTCTTTATTCTTTCCGTATTTTTGGGCTTGCTCAAATATAAAGTCAATTTCTCTGGGTAGCCAATTTGGGTCAACTATTAGGATGTAGTCGTTTGATTTGATCAGGCTCGAGCTTGTCCGAAATAAATCACTCTCATAAATTACTAGGCCATTATCTTCATACTGAATTTTCACTTTACAACCCCTTTAATAAAATAGGCTAGCCCTATTATAAGCTAGCCCGTTCAAAACTCCAGATTTTATGTTTAAAGCACGTAACGGCTTAAATCTTCATCTTCTACAATCTCATCTAGTTTTTTCTCTACAAATTCTTTATTTATTAGTACTTTGCCCAAATCAGTAGCAAAGCTTAAATCTTCCAAAACTGTTTCTAAAATTGTATGCAAACGCCTTGCCCCAATATCTTCTATTTCTTGGTTGACTTTCTCGGCATATTCAGCAATTGCTACAATGCCACTTTCATCAAAGCTAATTTCGGTACCATCTACTTTTAATAGCTCTTGGTATTGCATGGTCAAAGAGTGCTGAGTTTGAGTTAATATTCTTTGAAAGTCGCTAGCACTAAGCTCTTCTAATTCTACCCGGATAGGAAACCTTCCTTGTAATTCCGGTATTAAATCACTGGGTTTAGCAACGCTAAATGCACCTGCTGCAATAAATAGCACGTGGTCAGTTTTTACAGGGCCATAGCGGGTTTTTACTTGTGTGCCCTCTACTACTGGCAATAAATCTCTTTGCACACCCTCGCCAGAAACATCACCACCGCCTTTCATATTGTCGCTACTAGCAATTTTGTCAATCTCATCAATAAAAACAATGCCTTGGTTCTCGGCTCTGTAAACTGCTTCACGAGCTACCTCGTCATAGTCTATTAGTTTTTCAGCTTCCTCTGCTTGTAGGGCTTTGCGGGCTTCTTTTACGGTAGTTTTGCGGCGCAATTTCTTTTTGGGTACAACATTAGAGAGCATGTCTTGCAAATTCATGCCCATTTCTTCCATTCCTGGGATTATCACTCCAGACCTTGGTCTATCATCTTTTACTTCAATTTCTATAATGCTGTTTTCTAATTTGCCAGCCTCTAGGCGTTGGCGCATTTTTTCTAAGCCTTCTTCGCTACCGCCAGGTAACAATATTTGTAAGATAGCTTCTTCGGTGGCAATTTTTGCTTTTGCCTCGACTGCTTGTTTTTGCTCAGCTTCTACCATATGATAAGACGCTTGCACCAAGTCACGAGCAATAGAATCAACGTCTCGGCCAACATAACCCACCTCGGTGAATTTAGTCGCCTCGATTTTAATAAAAGGGGCTCGAGCCAATTTGGCTAGTCTTCTTGCTATTTCGGTTTTTCCTACACCGGTTGGACCAATCATTATAATGTTTTTTGGGGTAATCTCAGCTTGCAATTCTTCTTCTAATTGTCTGCGTCTATAGTGATTGCGCAAAGCAATTGCTACTGAACGTTTTGCTTTTGATTGACCAATAATATTTTGGTCTAATTGTTTTACAATTTCTAAAGGGGTCAAGTCAGCTAGGCTTTCTATAGCAGTTTTGGCATTGTCTGTCATTTTGTTCCCTTTTTTGGCACGCTTAATACAGTAGCGTTTCCACTAGTATAAATATCAATATCAGCAGCAATTGCCAATGATTTTTTGGCGATTTCTATGGCACTTAGGTCGGTATTGCGTAATAGAGCCAAAGCAGCCGCTTGGGCATATACCCCACCCGAGCCAGTGGCAGCAACATTGTCATCAGGTGCAACAACATCACCAACTCCTGATAGCATAAGTACACGGTCTTTATCAGCAACAATCATCATTGCTTCTAAATTGCGTAGCATTTTATCTGTTCGCCATTCTTTTACAGTTTCTACGGCAGATCTTAATAAATTGTTTTTATAAGCAGATAAATAGCCTTCAAATTTTTCTAATAGAGTAAAGGCATCGGCAGTAGCACCGGCAAAACCAGCTATTACATTACCATCAGAGAGCTCTCGGACTTTAATAGCTCCCTTTTTTACTATTGTGTCACCAAGGGTTACTTGTCCATCTCCGGCAATTGCTGAGATTCCATCTTTATGTACTGCAACGATTGTAGTTCCATGCATTTTTTTCATAGTAGAATGTAGCTTAGCAGCTTTTTATGAAAATTAGGTAAGTCAGGAAACTTGATAGGAGTATTATCAGATTATTATCGCTATGGTATTATCAATATGTTTGTTAATAAAAATAAAGGACTGAGGGGAATTGTAAATTAGACTACAATCACAGTGAATCATGCCTTTGAGACAGAAAGGTAAGCGGTGCTTGCAAATATTAAGCGGATAGCAGAATATTTAGACGGCCTAGAACAAAAGACTAATTTAATTGCCATTGATGGCAGATCGGGTAGTGGTAAAAGTACCTTTGCAAAATATTTTGCAAAAGAGCTAGCAGCTTATGATATAAATTCTGATATAGTCCAGACTGATAATTTTTATCAAAAACAAGACAGTATGCACAATAGGCTCGAGCCTGTAGCCGGTTATGCCTATGGATACTATTGGCAAGATCTTTGTGAACAAGTTATTATACCACTCAAAAATAATAAAGCAGCTGATTATATGTTATCCGATTGGCTTACAGGAGCTAAACACGGAAAGCATAAGGTAGAAGCAAATCAGACAATAATAATTGAGGGAGTAATAAGCACATATGATAAAATTGCTGATTTATTTGACCTGAGAATTTGGCTTAGTTGCCCAAAAAAAGTTCGTATAAAACGAATTATAGGTCGTGGCGACTTTCCAGAAGATGAATTAGAGGACTGGCAAATTATAGAAGATGCTTATGTGGCTAGGCAGAACAAGCAAAATAATGCAGATATAATAATTGATACTTCAATCGATTATGAAAACGGCAAAAACTATGTTTATAAAGCAAAATATATCAAACTTCCTAGCACTATTAATTTAAGATAAATAGTAGATATAATGGCTAGATTCAGATGCCTAATTTAGCCCCCCTAGTTAATAATGACCCTAATTTGACTAAGGGTGATTTTTTAAAGCTAATTCAAAATTCACAAGAAGAATATGGTGATATCTTTCGACTAAAGTTTGGCAAGCGTGAATTTGTATTTTTAACTAATCCAGAATTAGCCAAAGAGATATTAATAGTGAAAGCTAAAGATTTTGGGAAAATGGGGGCAGGCCAAAGCACTACTGGTTTAAAAACGGTTTTAAACAATGGCTTATTAACCAATACAGACTATGAGCTTTGGAAAAAACAAAGAGCAATCTTGAAGCCATTTTTTGCTATAAAAAATATCAGCTATTTGGCCGAGGATATTATTGAAATAACTAATGCTTTTATAGAAGAAATGAAGCAATTAAACGCTGCAATTATTGATTTGGAAAGCTATATGCTCGAGCTTAGTCACAAGATTATCTATAAGATGGTTTTTAGTCTGAGCAATCAAGAGCTAGTTGATTATCCGCTGAATGTTTCATTAAGCTTGGCTACTCTGCCTAAAAATAAGGCTAAAAAAGCTAGCCTAGAATATGATCAAGTTGTTTATAAATTAATAGAGAAAAGGCGAAAAGAAGATTTTAAAGGCTATGACTTATTATCGTTTATGCTAGCTGCACAAAAAGAGCAGGGTTTTAGTGAGCAGCAATTACGTGATGAGCTGCTAACCGTTTTTGCCGCAGGTCACGAGGCAACTGCGAACACTTTGATTTGGGCTTTTTATATTTTGACGAAGCTGCCAGAAGTAAAGCAAAAACTATTGAATCAGCTCGAGCCTATCGCCATAAATAAACAAATAAAACTTGCAGATATCAAACAATTGCCCTATCTAGACCTATTTTTAAAAGAGCTTTTAAGGCACTATCCTTCAATCCCAAGTGCGCCAAGGGTGGCATTAGTAAATACCAAAATTGCTGGCTTTGATATTCCTAAAGATACAAAAGTATTTGTTAGTATTTTTGCAAATCACATGCACCCAAAATACTGGCAAAAGCCCGAGATTTTTAGACCAGAAAGATTTTTATTGCGAATTGCCAGACCAGCTTATATGCCTTTTGGTATGGGGGAGAGGCTTTGTGTCGGTAGAAATTTGGCCCTTTTGGAGACTAGTTTAATAATAGCTTTAGTAGTATTGAATTTAGATTTTGAAATACTAACTAAAGAAGTCGCCAGGCAAGTATCAATCAGTTTAAAACCCCGCCACCCTATAAAGCTAAAAGTACAACCGCGCTAAAGTTTTGCCAAAATCTTTTATTTTTGGTTAAAATGGTCTTAGAAACTTTGTAATAATACTTTTTTGGAGGTGATGCGTGGCTTTAAAACGACCAGAACTCACGATTGGTATAGAAGAAGAATATCAAATTATAGACCCCGAAACTAGGGAGCTAAAAAGCTTCATTACCCAATTTTTAAAAGATGACCGTATGATTTTAAAGCAAGTGGAGTTAAAGCCCGAGCTATTGCAAAGTGTAGTAGAGGTAGGTACGCAGCCCTGCAAAACAATCCAAGATGCAAGGTCAGAGATTGTAAAATTACGTAAGATTGTCCGTGAAATTGCTGCTGACCAAGGAGCATGTATTGCTGCTGCGGGCACTCACCCATTTTCTAGCTGGCTTACTCAAGATATTACCCCTTTTGACCGTTATCAAGGCATTATTCAAAAAATGCAAGATGCCGCTCGGCAGCTGCTAATTTTTGGCATGCATGTTCATATTGGTATTTCTGACCGTGAGCATGTTGTGGATACTATGAACACCGTTAAATATTTTTTGCCGCATATTTTGGCACTGTCAAGCTCGAGCCCATTTTGGGAAGGTCGTGACACTGGCCTTAAGAGTTACCGAGCTAATGTTTTTAAATTTTTGCCACGTACAGGCATACCGCCTTATCTAACTGGCTTTGCTGAATATGATAAATTGCTCGAATTCTTGATTAATACAGGTACTATTAAAGACGGCTCGAGCATATACTGGGATGCCCGCCCCCACCACGCTTACCCTACTTTAGAATTTAGAATTTGTGACCTTGCTACAACAGTTGACGATGCCATTGCCATAGCTGCCATGCTGCAAGCCTTGGTACTAAAGCACTACAAAATGCGGGTAGATAATATCCGTTTTAGGCAATACCCCAATTTGCTAATAGAAGAAAACAAATGGCGTGCTTCTCGCTATGGTATTAATGGTACTTTGATGGACTTTGGCAAGCAAGAGAGCCTGCCTGCCAAGCAGCTAATCGAAGAATTAGTGGAATTTGTTGATGATGTTGTTGATGAGCTTGGAACCCGCAAAGAAATAGAGCATATTTACAAGATTTTAGAAGAAGGCACTAGTGCCGATAAACAACTAGCTATTTTTGAAAAGACTGGCGATTTGAAAGATGTTGTAGATTGGCTAATAGAAGAGACGGCTCGAGCCTAGACAATTTAATCCAAGCGCTTTAAAGCACTTGAAAAGCTGAAGCACTTAATTTAAAGCAAAGTAAGCAATTGCAAAAATGGCTAAACCAGCAACTAATCTATACAAATGATGCCGCCAAGTAACTTTGCCCAAAACTATATAAGCATTAATTAGTGAAGTCGCTGAGGCTAAAATAAGCCCAGCTGCCAAAATGTACAAGTTGTGGGGAAATCCTTTGATAAAACCAACAAAAGCAACTATCAAAAAAGCGGCAGCTAGCATAAATAATGCTGAAATCCACGGCTTGCGCCTGGCTACCATCCAGCTACCAAAGCCATTTACAAAAGCGTAAACAAGGCTAAGCAGGCTGGCTAGAATTGTCAGAATCATCGTCCTCGTTTTCCTGTTTTTCTATCTCTTCTTCTTCTAAAAGTATTGTGGGCATTAGCTTACTAGGCTCAGTTATTAATTCTATTATTAAATCCTCATCATTTAATAAATCCTGAATAAAAATAGTTTCAAAATCTTTGTGGATTATCTTTTTGGCACGGCGATTTAACCAGAGGTCATTAGCAGAATTTTTATCGGCTATAAATAAAATTTTATTTATAGCCGCTTTGCGGCCAAATAAATAACATGCCCCCAGTACCTCGGCATCAGTATCAATTAGGCTGTCGTGGCGAGCTGCTTCATCTTTTAAGATTTGGGGAGCTATGGTCGTTTGTTTTATAAGGTCAAAATCACTATTGGCAAGTTCAGCAAAACTTTCAACTAACCAAGCTTGGCCTACCAGTGCTTTCACGTCTTTATATTTATCAATATGCCTTATATCAGCGTCTTGGGCTTTTAGTTTTGCCAAATGCTCGCTCAAAATCTGTTTAGAAACTCCAGGACTATGGCTAAGTGCCATCAGTAGTTCTATGGCTTTTTCCTGAGCGTTTGGCGTTTTTTGACTAGCTACTCCATAAACTTTAGCTAAACCTTTTACCACTGTTTGCAAAGTTTCTGGGAAATTGGCCAGCCATGGGTCTTGACCACCACCTTTGGCTATTTCTTTATATTGATTTAAATCAGGAGCAATTATCAAATCAACATCTTTTAAGGCAATTGCTTCGGCAGCTGCTACTTTGAAAATGAGATTATCAATATTTTCTAAACGCTCATCTTTTAGATTTGCTAGTATTTCTTCTTTATTTGCAAATACAAGTTCTGCACCTGTATCCCTTATTATATTTTGCCAAAAATCCCCGTAGCGATTCCAATGTAGTTGAGTGATAAAGCCAATTCGCATAGTGAGATAGTTTAGCAGATTATTGGGGCTGCGTAGGTTCCTAATGATAGCTTTTGGGGCGGGCTCTTGTAAGATATAAAGAGAATTAGGAATGGCAAATTACTAATTACAAATAGAAGCTTTTCAATATACCACTGTTCTTTAGGCTTTTATTTTAAATTTGTTCTTGCAATGCTGGCATTTATTAATTTTATTCTTTTTCTTCCTGATTCCTTAATGTTCATTTTTAAAGGCTTTTCATAGGGCTAGTTTTTGGCGTATGATTATTGCCAGTGGTGGATATTATTAAAATTGAGCAGCTTGTTAAAGAATATTATGGCGTAGAGGCTCGAGCCTATCCACTAGTAAGCTATGAGGATTTAAATTTCAAAATTGAAGCCAATAGTAGTAATTATGTTTTAAAATTAAACCAAGCTAAAGCTAGTGACTTAGAATTTGAAAATGCTCTTATGCTTTATTTACAAGAAGCTTTTTCTGAAATAATCCCAAAACTAATAAAAGCAAAAAATGGGCTTTGTATTAACTCAGTTAGCCTAAACGGGCAAAACTACCTTATGAGGATGATTAGCTTTTGTCAAGGCTCGAGCCTAGCTAAGCTTACTAACCCTAACTCTGAGCTATTAAATTCTTTTGCCACTAGTTTGGCTAAAATAGATCAGGCTCTAAACTGCTTTAGTCATAAAAATGAGCAAAGATATATCGCTTGGGATGCCAAGCACTCTTTAAAAAATATAAGGGCAAATAAAAACTATTTATCAAAAAAAGAATTGGCTATTGTTGATTATTATTTGTCAGAAGTTTTGGATAAACTAGAAATTATTTTTCCGAAATTGCGGCAGAGTATAATTCATAATGATGCTAATGATTACAACGTCTTAGTTAATATAGAGCAGACAAAAATTACTGCGATAATTGATTTTGGAGACAGTGTGAAAACATACCTAATAAATGAATTAGCGGTTGCTTGTAGCTATCTGATGCTTGTTAATCAAAAACCATTTCAGCTTGCTGCTGAGTTTATTGCTAATTATCATAAAATATACCCACTAGAAGAAATAGAAATAGATAATTTATATAGCTTTATAATTTTACGTTTTTGCCTAAGTGTGACAATGTCGGCAAAGGCTAAGAAAAACAAGCCAAATAATATTTATGCTAGTATTTCTAAAAAAGATATTTGGCAATTTTTAGAAAAATATCAAAATTTGGATAAAGATATTGCAAATGCTTATCTGAGGGAAAAAATAGATGACTAATCGTTCAAAAAAAGAACTTATTAAATACAGAAAAAAACACTTAGGTAAAAACCTTAGTTTGTCTTATGAAGAGCCACTGAAAATCGTAAAAGGCAGGGGGCAGTATTTATATGATGAAAATGATATTGCCTATTTGGATTGTGTAAATAATGTTTGCCATGTGGGGCATTGTCAGCCAAAAGTGGTGCAGGCAGGTCAAGAACAGATGGCAATGTTGAATACTAATACTCGCTATCTGCATGACAATATTATCAATTATAGCGAAAAGCTCTTAGCTAAGTTCCCAGCTGAATTAGATGTTTGCTTTTTTGTGAATTCTGGCTCCGAGGCCAATGAGCTAGCTTTACGACTTGCTAAAACCTATACCAAGCAAGAAGATATGATAGTAATTGACCATGCATATCACGGTAATACTAATGCCGTAATTGATATTAGCCCTTACAAGTTTAATGGCAAAGGTGGTCAAGGCAAGCCTAAAACAACTCATATTTTAACTATGCCGGACGACTATCGAGGTTCTAAGAATATTGATGAATATATGCTCGAGCTTAGTCAAATCATTACTAATTTAGAAGCCAAAGGCAAAGGTATAGCAGGTTTTATTGCCGAGGCTCTATTGGGCTGCGGTGGCCAAGTAGAATTGCCCTCAAACTATCTTAAGCAGGCTTATAAGCTTGTTCGCGGCGCAGGTGGCATAACCATAGCTGACGAAGTGCAAATTGGTTTTGGGCGTATTGGTAGCCACTTTTGGGGTTTTGAAAGCCAAGGGGTAGTGCCTGATATTGTAACAATGGGTAAACCCATTGGTAATGGCCATCCATTAGCTGCGGTAGTAACTAGCTCAAAAATTGCGGATAGCTTTGCAAACGGTATGGAATATTTTAATACTTTTGGTGGCAACCCTGTTTCTTCGGCAATTGGTTTGGCAGTTTTAGAATTTATAGAAGAACAAAATTTGCAAGAAAATGCTTTAGAGGTGGGTAATTATTTTTTGGCAAAATTAAATCTCTTAAAATCCAAACATAAAATTATTGGAGATGTGCGGGGTCGAGGCTTATTTATTGGGCTTGAATTGCTAAAAGAAAGCAGAGAACCTGCAAGCAGCGAGGCTGCCAAAATTGTAAACCAAATGAAAAAAGAGTGTATCTTACTCAGTACTGATGGGCCATACAACAATGTCATAAAGATAAAGCCAGCGATTATTTTTACTAAAAAAGATGTGGATTTTGTGGTTGATAGATTAGATATTGTTTTAGCTAGGCAAGAATAGTACTAATAGGATATTTGATAATCTGAGAATCTCGTGTCACTATTGCAAGTTTTTCATGCATTGCCTGAGCAATAAGTAAGCGATCAAATGGGTCTTTATGATGATTTGCTAAAAACTCAACTGCTAAGCTATGCTCTGTAGTAATATTTAGAGAGATAAAACGATATTGCTTCAAACCGTTAAGATAGTCGCCTTTTAATCTTAATTTACCGATAGATTTTTTAATAGTAATTTCCCAAGCAGTTACTGCACTTACATAAATAAGATTGCGACCATCTTCAATAGCATGTTTTGCTTCTTCTGAGAGATTTTTACCCCCATCAAATACCCAAATTAGAGTGTGGGTATCAAGAAGTAAATTCATCATTAACTCCACCAGTAAAGTACTTTAAGAGGTCTTCGGGTAATTCATCAAAGTCATCGGCCATCCAAACTTCACCTTCCCATATACGAACGGTCATATCACGAGGGCGTTCATCTAGATTGTAAGGGACCAGCTTGGCAACAGGCTTTCCTGCTTTAGCAATAATAACTTCCTCTCCTTTTTGAACTTTTTCAAGTAATTTTGACAGGCTTGCTTTCGCTTCAGAGATATTGTTTATTTGCATAGCTAGTAACCCTTTCTCTTTGTGTTAATTACAGTATGGTCTAGTCTGGTCTGGTTTGCAAGTAATTAATAACATTAGCATTTTTAGGGCTAACTCCAGCAAATAAAAACTGAAAGCTGTGGTAATAAAAGTCAAGATTACAAGAGAATTTTGAACAGGGATTGAAAATTGACATTTGTAAGAAGTTTAATAAAATATTGGTATAGCTAAATCGGCATAAGATGACATGGTATTTTCATCAAACTAAGCATAAATTTTAAAATCACACATCGAAATTAGGGCTGAAGCCCCGCCCATTGAGTAATATTTAAGGGGGTTTTTAATATTTTTGCAAGTCGTTTTTTAGATAGAGATATTATTAGCTTTTATTGAAAACTAAAGTGAGCTAGCTATATGAATTATGAAACTGCTAGTATTTAATATCTGAGCTAAAAAATGCCTATAAAAAAAGGCTCAAAAGATTGAGCCTTTAAATATTTACTTTGTATTTAATTATTTTGAATCTAGCTCTTCAAGCTTTTTATAAAGCTCGAGCCTATCCTTATTAATATCACTAGGAACAACGATATTTATTTCAGCTAATTCATTACCACGTTTGCCATTTTTATCTGGCCAACCTTGGCCTTTTAAACGCAAAACTTTGCCATTTTGAGTACCCTTGGGTAAAGTCATTTCAACATCACCACTTAAGCTTGGTACTCGTACCGGCCCACCCAATACTGCGCGATAATCTAGTACATCTACTTTCACCTTAATATCATTACCTTCTAATTTAAAAACAGGATGATTGCGTAATTTGATAATTAGTATTAAGTCAGCACCATTTGGGGCTTGCCCCTTTAAGCGTAGCTTAGAGCCATCTTTTATACCTTTTGGTATATTGACATCTAGTCTTTTATTATCCAAGCTAATAGTTGTTGTATCGCCCTCAAAGGCTTGCAATAAGTCGATTTCCAACTGAGCTTCTACATTGGCTAGCCGTCTGGGTTGGCGTTGGCCAAATGGGTCGTTACCATAGTGAGCGCCAGCATAGCCAGCATTACCAAAATTCACATTGTTAGCCGAAAATCCACCACCGAAGAGAGTTTGGAAAAAGTCACTCATATCTGCCATGTTTTCTGGATTGGCGTTAGCAAACGGGCTACCACCAGCAGCAAATGGAGGGGGACCATCAGTACCAAATTGGTCATAATACTTGCGTTTTTCTTCGTCACCTAAAACCATATAAGCTTCATTAATTTCTTTGAATTTATCCTCAGCTTTTGGATTATCTGGGTTTTTATCTGGGTGATATTTTGCAGCTAGCTTTCTAAAAGCCTTTTTTATCTCTTTTTGATCTGCGCTTTTAGAAATACCCAAAAGTTTGTAATAGTCTTTATAATCTGCCATTTTGCCCCCCCTTTCTTATTTCATTTTTGAAAAACAACTACTCGAGCAGCTTTTACTACCCGATTATCTTTGGTAAATCCAGATTCAAATACTTGGGCAATAGTACCATCTTTTTCATCATCATCTGTAGGCATTGCGGTTAAGGCTTCGTGGATATTGGGGTCAAATTTATCGCCCACTTTAGCACTTTCACTAATTCCTAAGCTTTCAAAATTACGGCTTAGGTTATCCAAAACTTTTTTAATGCCTTCAGTAATATTGCTAGGGTCAGCACTTGCTGCATCCAAAGCACGTCTTAAATCATCATAAACTGGCAAAACTGATAAAATTGCTTTATCGGTGCCTTCTTCTTTAGCTCGTTTTATATCTTGTTGTAAGCGATGTCTTACGGTTTGGGTTTCAGCAAGAGCACGCAAATGTTTGTTTTTGTATTCTTCTAGCTGGCTTTGGAGTTGCTCGAGCTCGGTGCGCAATATCTCAGCTTCGCTTAACTCCACAATATTTTCTTCTTCTATGATTTCAGCAGAGGAGACTTGCTCCTCCACTGATTCATTATCAATATGTTCTTGAGCTTCTTTATTCTTTGCCATAATCTAAATCTTAGTCGGCTGGTTTAAAGTCAGCGTCTATTACGTCTTCATCGTCAGCATCATCACTTGCTTCAGAGTCTGGAGCAGTATCTGCTGTTGCTGCATTAGCTGTTTGGAATGCTTGCATCTTTTCAGCTAAGCTTTTAGCGCCTGCTTCATAAGCGTCTTTATCACTGCTGCCATCATTTATGACTGTTTCTGTTTCTGCAATAGCATCTTTTAAATCTTGTTTTGCAGCATCATCAGCATCACTTTCATCTAAAATGGTTTGAGCTTGCGCTTTTAAAGACTCTAGTTGATTTTTAGATTCAGCCTTTTCTTTTATTTCCCTGTCTGAATCAGCATTTGCTTTAGCTTCTTCAACCATACGGTTTACTTCATCTTCTGATAGGGTGGTAGTATTTTGAATTGTAATCGATGATTCTTTGCCAGTTGTTTTTTCTTTGGCAGTAACATGTAAAATACCGTTTGAGTCAATATCATAAGTAATTTCTACTTGGGCTCTACCTGCTGGCATTGGTGGAATACCATCTAGTTTAAAGCGACCAAGTGATTTATTATCATGTGCCATTGTACGCTCACCTTGTAAAACATGGACTTCTACACCGGTTTGGTTTTGCTCAGCGGTTGTGAAGGTCTCACTCTTTTTAACAGGAACTGTTGTATTGCGGTCGATTAGTTTGGTAAATACGCCGCCTTTAGTTTCAACACCCAGTGACAAGGGGGTTACATCCAGTAAAACAATGTCATCAACTTCGCCAGTTAAAACACCTGCCTGAATCGCAGCACCAAGGGCTACTACTTCGTCAGGATTAACAGTTTGGTTTGGTTCTTTGCCTAATATATCTTTTACAATTTTTTGTACAGCAGGTACACGAGTTGAGCCACCAACTAACAAAACCTCGTCAATTTCGCTCTTAGATAATTTAGCATCTTTTAAAGCTTTTTCTACAGGACCCTTAATTCTTTTTAATAACGGGCTAATTAGTTCTTCAAATTTACTACGGCTTAGTTTTTTCTCTAAATAAAGCGGTGCATTAGATGATGGATCCATAGCAATAAATGGCAAGCTTATAGTAGTTTCTGGAATGCCAGAAAGCTCTATTTTAGCTTTTTCAGATGCCTCTATTAAGCGCTGTAAGGCTTGCTTGTCTTTGCGAAGGTCAACATTATATTCTTTTTTGAATTCATCAGCTAGCCAGTTTACAACTGCATAATCAAAGTCAGAACCACCCAAATGGGTATCACCATTAGTTGATTGAACTTCAAAAACACCGTCACCGACTTCTAAAATTGAAACATCAAAAGTACCGCCACCCAAGTCAAAGACTAAGACTGTTTCGTTACCTTTTTTATCCATACCATAGGCAAGTGCCGCTGCTGTAGGCTCATTAACAATACGCAAGACTTTAATGCCAGCAATTTTACCTGCATTTTGAGTTGCTTCACGCTGTGAGTTGTTAAAATAAGCTGGTACAGTAATTACTGCCTCTTTAATGGTTTGGCCAGTTGCTTTAATAGCATCTTCAACAAGTTTTTGTAAAATCATTGCTGAGATTTCTTCTGGGCTATATTGCTTGTCATCAACAACAAAGCGAACTCCGCCATCTTTACCTTTTACTACTTCATATGGCGAGCGGTCAGATTCTTCTTTTACTTCGTCCCAATTGCGGCCCATATACCGTTTTATTTCAAAAAGTGTGTTTTTGGGGTTTAATACTGCTTGTCTTTTGGCTACTTGGCCAACAAGTTTGTCGCCATCTTTAAAACCAACAACACTTGGAGTGGTACGGCCACCCTCAGAATTTACTAGAATGGTTGGCTCTCCGCCCTCCATTGTAGCTATAACGCTATTAGTTGTTCCTAAATCAATTCCTACTGCTTTTCCCATGTGATTGCTCCTTAAAAATTATTGAATATCATTGTTAATATTAATTAATCTGATACATACAGACGCAAATCTGCAATTAAAATAAGTATAGCAGAAAAATAGTACTATTGTCAATAGATATGAGTGTGGTTGTATCAAGTTTGTATACAATGATGGTTTTAAAATAGCTTTTGCCTGTATTTCTACTAAAAATGTTAAATTAACAGCTATGGAGGTTTATTTAGTTGGTGGTTCTGTAAGAGATAAATTGCTTGGAAAGCCTCCCAAGGACTTAGATTATGTGGTGCTTGGTTCAAAAAGCTCGGAACTATTGGAGTTAGGCTATAAGCCTGTTGGGAAAGGATTTGAAGTATTTTTAAAAAATGGTAATGAATATGCTCTGGCAAGAACAGAGAAATCAACTGGTAGTAGTCATACAGATTTTACATGTAATTATGAGCAAGTAAGCTTAAAAGAAGATTTGAGTAGAAGAGATTTAACAATTAATGCTATGGCTGAAGATGAAAATGGCCAGATTATTGATTATTTTGGCGGGCAAAAAGATTTAGAAAATAAACTGCTTAGGCATATTAATCGTGCCTTTGCTGATGACCCTTTGCGGGTTTTGCGGGCGGCTAGGTTTGCAGCTGAATTGGGTTTTAGGGTAGATGCAAATACTTTGGAGCTTATGCAGCAGATTGCTAACGCGGGCATGCTCGAGCATATTAGTCCTGAACGAGTTTGGAAAGAAACTCAAAAGGCATTAGCAGCTGATAGACCAAGTAGATTTTTTAAGGTCTTAGATAGTTGTGCTGCCTTAGAACTGGTTTTTCCAGAATTAGATGCTTTAAAAGGCATAGAACAGCCGGTAAGATACCATCCAGAAGGTGATGTTTGGGCGCATACGCTTTTGGTTTTAGATGAAATTAGTGACCTTAGCACTGACCCAATTACACGTTTTGGAGCTTTGGTTCATGATATTGGCAAAGCTATTAAGCCAATGTACGCTCACCCAGAAAATGGAGTAATTATTGTAAAGCAAATGGCTAAGCGTCTAAAATTGCCCAGAAAATATAAGGAAATGGGGGTTTTAGCTACTGGCTATCATATGTATTTTCATAAGCTAAATGAATTGAAGGCTAATACTATTTTAAAATTCTTTGAACAGGCTCGAGCCTATCGCAATAAAGCCAGATTCCAGCAACTACTTTTAATATCCATAGCCGATAATAATGGCCGAGGTAATGCTCAAAATGCAAAACCGCGTTTAGGCTTTGAAAAATTAAATATAATCTTGGAAATGATAGATGAAATTAATAATATCAACTATTTAAAAATAGAAACAAAATCAAAAAGCCATAGCCATTTTTTACAATTAATCCACAATGAAAGATTAAAAATAGTCAAAGAAAAACAAAAACAATTTAAGCCTAGCTAGTGATTGCCAAATAGAGGAATAAATTAACGTAGCCACGGACTGCGAAAGTCTAAAATATGAATTTACAAAGCGACTTGAGAAAGTTTTTATAAAAGAACTAGCTCAGCTATAAAGCCATAGACTTTCAGTAAGCAATAACTAGCCATTTATGCATTCCTTAGTTTATAAATTGCTTCTAGCTTCTTTTTTTTGTAGCAATTTTAGTTGAACTAAAGCTAATTGATTGCGTATACTAATACGTTTGCCTGTTTGCATAGTAGCGGAATGTCTATGATAAACGTAGTGGTAGAACAAAATCAATCTTTCTCTCAACGTTCCGCCTTGGAGGATTTATGTCGTATTTAGGTATGAAGCAACTGCTAGAAGCAGGTGTGCATTTCGGTCACGAAACAAAACGTTGGAACCCAAAAATGAAGCGCTTTATTTTTGCTGAGCGCAATGGCATTTTTATTATTGATTTGCAAAAAACACTAATCGAATCGGAAAAAACATTTGATTTCTTAAAAGATGTTGTTATGCGTGGGGGAACGGTTCTTTTTGTAGGTACTAAAAAGCAAGCCCAAGAAATTTTAGCTGCAGAAGCTAAAAGAGCTGGTATGCCATTTATTAATGAGCGCTGGTTGGGTGGCTTACTTACAAACTTTAAGACTATTCGTGGCAGAGTAGAGAGACTAAAAGATTTAGAAAAAATGTTTGAAGCCGAAGAGCATCTGCGCTATGGCAAAAAAGAACAAATTGAGCTAAATAAAGAAAAAACTAGACTTAGTAGATACTTAGGCGGCATTAAAGATATGAATCGCTTGCCTGATGTATTATTTATAATTGACCCAACTAAAGAAATGATTGCGGTAAAAGAAGCTAATAAACTAGGTATACCAACCGTGGCATTAGCTGATACTGATTCTGACCCAGATGTTTTAGATTTTATAATTCCTGGCAATGATGATGCTATTCGTTCTATTCAATTAGTTACTGCTCGCTTAGCAGATTTAATTATCGAAATTCGTGGCGGTGCTGAGGGTGATAGCGAGGAAATTGCTAAAGCAGCTACTGCTGAGGCTGAAGCTAAAACCGAGACTGTTGAGGTATCTGCTGAAGATGTTGCCAAAATGACTGCTAATGCAGAGGCTACCGCAACAAAAGAAACAAAACCAAGTCAAGAAGCTACTGAATAAAAGTAGTATAAAAAGGAGAATAAGATGGCTGTAACTATGGAAGCTATTAAAAAATTGCGTGCAATGACTGGCGCAGGCATGATGGATGTAAAAAATACCTTAGTTGAAACTGATGGAGATATAGAGAAAGCAACAGTTCTTTTGCGTGAAAGGGGTATCGCCAAAGCAGATAAAAAAGCTGATCGCGAAGCAAGCGAAGGTTATATCGGTAGCTATATTCACCACAATGGTAAAATTGCTACTTTGGTTGAGCTAAATTGTGAAACTGATTTTGTTGCCAGAACTGAAGGTTTCCAAGAATTAGCTAAAAACCTTGCTATTCATGTTGCTATGAATAACCCAAGTTATTTAAAAAGAGAAGATGTTCCTCAAGAAGTTGTTGATGCTGAAAAAGATGTTTTATTAGCTCAGGCTAAAGAAGAAGGTAAGCCTGAAAATATAGCTGCAAAAATTGTTGAGGGTAGAATTAACAAGTTTTATTCTGAAATCTGTCTGCTCGAGCAGGCCTACATCAAAGATGATAAAAAGACCGTAGAAGAATTTGTTAAAGAAGGTATTGCTACAATGGGTGAAAACATGCAAATTGGTAAGTTTTCACGCATATCAATTGGAGAATAAATGAAACGTGTGCTTATAAAAATGTCTGGTGCATTTTTAGCCGGTGACCAAGGTTTTGGGGTTTCACTGGAAGCTACTCAATCATTTGCAAAAGAGATCGCCGCGGCTTATAGTCGCGGCGTTCAAATAGCTGTTGTAATTGGTGGTGGTAATTTCTGGCGGGGTGCCCAGCAAGGTTCTGGTATGGATCCAGCAACTGCAGACTATGTGGGGATGCTTGGCACTATTATGAATGCAGTTGTACTTCAAGATGCTCTAGAAGCTATAGGAGTTGATACTCGGGTGCAAACATCAATTTCTGTTTTAGAACTTGCAGAACCTTATATACGCAGACGTGCCTTAAGGCATTTAGAAAAGGGCCGAGTAGTAATATTTGGTGGTGGAACTGGTAATCCATTTTTTACAACCGATACTGCGGGTGCTTTGCGAGCGCTAGAAATAGAAGCAGAAGCACTGCTGATGGCTAAAAATGATATTGATGGGGTTTATAATGCTGACCCCAGAACCGATAAATCTGCTAAAAAATATCAGACACTTAGCTTTTTAGATGCAATTAATAAAGACTTAGGAGTAATGGATACAACCGCTCTTAGCCTGTGCATGGATAAAGATATGCCTATATATGTTTTTAATATTTCAGTAGAGGGTAGTTTAGAAAAAATTCTAATGGGTGAACCGATAGGAACCGAAGTTAAAAAAGATATTAAGACAAGTTTTGTAAAATAGACCCAGTAATATGTTATTATTTAAAGGCAGTTTGTAGGAGGTAATTATGAAATCTGTATTAAAAGATGCCGAGAAGAGAATGCAACAATCCTTTGAGGCCTTTGAAAGCAATCTTTCAACTGTAAGAACTGGGCGGGCAAATCCGGCGGTGTTAAATCGGATAAATGTTGACTACTATGGCTCGAGCATGCCTTTGAACCAAGTGGCTAATATTTCTGCAACTGATCCTCGTACAATAGTAGTTAGCCCTTTTGATAAATCAATTATGGAAATAATTGAAAAAGCCATTTTAGAAAGCGATCTTGGTTTTAACCCTAATAATCAGGGTGAAAATATTTTTATTAATGTTCCGGCTTTAAATGATGAACGCCGAAAAGTTTTGGTACGCACTACTAAAAACATGGCTGAAGAAAGCCGTATTTCTATTCGTAATGTACGTCATGATATAAATGACGAACTAAAAGAGATGGAAAAAGAGAATTTACTTACCGAGGACGATTTGCGTTTAGGTAAAGAAAAAGTACAAGAAATTACAGATAGTTTTATTAAAAAAATAGACGAGCGTTTAAAAGTGAAAGAAGCAGATATTTTAGAAGTTTAATTATTCAAATAGATATTTTGCATTTAAGAGGGTTTTATTTATCCTCTTTTTTATTTTGCTATTTTTAGCTAAAATGATAGGCTAAAATTGTGTCTAACCTATCTAAACGCATAATTTCAGCAATATTAGCGTTTAGTATTGGTATGCTTGTTATCTGGGTTGGTTTGCCGCTTATGGCACCAGCTTATTTGTTTGTGTCTATCTTTGCTCTACGCGAATTCTCTACAATGATGAATATTCGTAATATTCCTATTAGACGGCGTAGTTTAGTTGTAGCCACAATACTGACATTGCCAGCATCGTTACCAGTTACTTATCCCGGAATGCAGCCACTAATTGCAGGAGTGAGTTGGCGAGAAGCACTAGTTGGTTTATTTATCTTTTATTTAATTTCTTTAGAGGTCATTAAACCCAATCAAAATAGCCTGTATACAGTTGTATTTAGTTTTTTTGCATATATGTATATTCCTTGGTTGTTGGGCTATACAATTACCTTACGCTATACACCTGATGGGGTTTTAGGGGTTTATTATTTACTTCTACCGCTGTTGGCAATTATTGCTTCTGATATAGGTGCATATAGCTTTGGTAGAATATTCGGTAAACGCAGCCTAGCACCACGAATTAGCCCAAATAAGACCTTAGAAGGTGCTTTTGGTGGCTTGGGTTTTGCGATACTGGTTGTAGCTTTAACTATGTGGGGGCTCGAGTATTATTTACATTTATCTCTTGATATTTATGACACAATTTTATTTTCAATATTAGTTGCTAGCGCTTCTCAATTAGGTGATTTGTTCGAGTCTTTAATAAAACGCTGGGCCGGAGTAAAAGATTCTGGCGATGTAATGCCGGGGCATGGTGGCGTGCTAGATAGAATTGATAGTCTGCTTTTTGCCGTACCTGTTACCTATTATTTTATGGCCTTAATTATTTTGAGATAGTTTTTAATAGGCAAGCTCAGTTAAGCTGTGTTTCTTTGTTAGCTTTAATGATTTTTAGAAAAAAGAATAAATCGCAGATTGCAAATCCAGCAATAATCTTTATCTTTGGCAAATTTTATGAGGTGACAAGAATAATGCTTTTAGCTGTTCGATGAATAATATCAATAAAGCTATTATGTCTTAATACTGCCTTTATACTACTATGCTATTATTATATAATTTGATATTAATACACTCAAATATAATCACTCATCTTTATCATATAAAATTATCTTTATTCACATAAAAACCATCTAAACTAGTTCATATAGAAGCGAATGTTCTATTTTTACAACTAAATAAAGGAGAAATTTATGAAAAAACTATATATGGCTCTCATAGCAATAATTCTTGCTTTTGGGATTTATGCAGGTATAAATCAAGAAACTAGTTTTGGCGTGGTAAGAGCTCAAGATACTAGCTTTAGGCAGGATCGAGCCTTACTTGAAGATGAGCGTAATACGGTTGATATTGTCAATGACTATGGGCCTAGTGTTGTGGCTATCCATGTAGAGATAAAAGGGCAAAGGATGAACCCAAGCTTTAATAATCAGCTACCGCCCGGTATGCTCGAGCAAATCCCCCCGCAATTCAGAGAGTTCTTTCAGTTTCAGCAAATGCCTCAGCAGCCCCAAGAATTTAAACAACAAGGTGCAGGTAGCGGTTTTGTAGTTGGGGATAGCTCAGAAATAATAACTAACTATCATGTTGTTAAAGATGCCTTAGAAAATAATTCTGTTCAGCAATTAGAAGGTGCAACTATTACGGTTGTCTTTCCAGGTAATGATGAAGAGCTAGTAGCCCATGTCATTGGTGCTAATGTTTTTTATGACTTAGCCCTTTTACGCCTAGAAGAACCTAATCCAATAGCTAATATTAAGGCAATTCCCATTGCTAATTCTGAAGCCTTAGTAGGTAGCAAAGTAATCGCTATTGGTAATCCATTTGGTTTTGCCTCTACTGTTACCACAGGCATTGTATCTGGCATTGATAGATCCTTAGATGGTATTGGTCAAAATAACCTTAGCCTTATTCAAACTGATGCAGCCATAAACCCAGGTAATTCTGGCGGCCCTTTGCTAAACTCCAGTGGTGAACTAATTGGTATTAATACTGCAATTATTCCTAGTGTCTCTGCTAATGGTTCACGGGGTAATATTGGTATTGGTTTTGCAGTACCTAGTCAATTTTTATCAGAAAGCTTAGCAGGCCTCCGAGCTGCTAGTTTTAGTAGTTTAGATACTAAACCACGCTTGGGTATTAGAATTACAAATTTAGATATCTATGATGATGTTCGTGACAGCCTAAACCTCAATTTACCAGCTAAAGGTATTGCAATATTGAATGTAGAGCCCGGTAGTGCAGCAGATAGGGCTGGTCTAATAGGTGCTCAATATGATATTGACATTGATGGTCAAAAAGTACCATTTGGTGGTGATATTATTGTCGCGGCTAATAATTTGGAAGCACCCAATACTGATGAATTAATCAAGCTGGTCTTTAGTAAAAATGCAGGTGATGTAGTTAATCTTAAAATTTGGCGTGATGGTCAAATTATCAATGTGCCTGTAACTTTGGCCGTTGTTAATGCCAATGCTCAGCAAAATCCAAGTTATCCACAGCCTGTGGATAACAACATCTACTTGGGTATAACTGTCGAAGAGTTGGCTTCTTATCCTGAGATTATTAAAAAGCAATTTTCATTGCCAAATAATGGCTTATTAGTGGTAGATGTTGAAGCTGATAGCGCTGCTGACAAAGCAGCTTTGCAGGCAAGTAGTTTTAGTGTAAATTACAATGACCGTCAATATTCATTGGGTGGTGATATTATCTTAAAAGCTGACAATACTGTTATTACTAGTATTAGTGATTTAAAAGATGCTTTGAATACTAAGAAATCTGGAGATGTTTTAGACTTAGTTATATTGCGTGATGGTAAAGAAATAAGGCTTGCTTTAAAATTGTAAAAATAATGTTTTTAAAAAAGCCTAGGGCTAGTTCCTAGGCTTTTTCTTATTGCGATGATTTTTAGTAATGGGATATATTAGGATTTGCTCGAGCCTTAGCAAATGAAAATGTTTTAATAATAAATCAGGCTGCTATAACAGAAATAAAACTTCCAATTTAGAAGCTAGATTTAAAAGAAAAACCGCAAAATCTTTTTTTACAGAGCAGATATTTGATGCTAATAATGGATATATAAGTCTAAATCTTGAAAAAGGCGCAGAATTATTGGTTTTTTAACTATATGTCACCCTTCTCACGCAAAATAATTGCTAAATTATATATAGATGCTTAGATTGTCTTTTATTGCCCTTATAACTGTATTTACAGTTTTGTTTGTGGTATCACTATTACCAAAAACACAACAACCAATTCCAGACGAGGCAATTAAATTGGCCGATGTGCATTTGACCCTCTATCCCCAAGAAGATCCTGAAGCTGTTTGGGATTTTAAGTCACCTTCTGTAGAGTATAAGCCAGAAAGCCGAGAAACGCTTCTTTACAATATAGAAGATGCAGCACGCAAGTTAGATGGTGAAATTGATTTTACAATTGAGTCAGATAAAATAGTTATTACAAGTGATGACAATATTTGGGGCGAAAGAATAAGGGCTCAGATTATTGGCGATAAAGATGATCCTGATGACGATTATTTTTTGGATATGGAAGCCAAAAATAATCGCCAGGTTTTAATTAATCAAAGACAAGGTGAATTTGAGATTCCACGCTTGCTTATGACTTCTGAAGGTATGAAGCAAATATATGAAAATGTATTTACTGATTTTGCAATTGAAGAATTTAGAGCAGGTGGAGAAGGTACAGTTGGCTATGCCAGCTTTGAAATTAAGAATTCACAATGAGGAGAAAGTTATGAAGAAGTTAGTTGTATTACTGCTGTTGACAGTCATTGTTTTAGCTCAAGATAGCGAAAAAAGAATTATTAGTATAGATTCGTCAGGTGGTACCCAAACAGGTAATATTCGTTATGGTCCAATCATTTTTGAGCACCCCGAAGCTGAAGGTATAAAAGCAAAAGTTTCTAATCTAGAGATATTTGCCAATAAGGCTGAATTACGCGGCCCAGAAACCGAGGGTGAGCGTATTACTTTGGCCAAGGCAAAAGGTCAGCGTATTGCAATTTTCCCTAATGGTGTACGTATTGTCAGGTCTCGTTTAGAAGCTAGTGGCCCAGTTCTTAGTTACAACGAAGCAACTGGCTTAGGTGTTCTAACTGGCGGCGCAGATATAACCGTAAGCCCAAAAGATGAAACAAGCGATGCCGAGCCAGTTCTTATTACGGCTGATCAGGTTGAATTTGATGTTGATACAGATATTAGTATTAGTAAAGGCAATGTAAACTTAGTAAATGGCAAGCAAAGAGCTGAAGCAGATGAGCTCGAGTATGAAGAAGAGCGGACCTTAGGTGTATTAACCTGCGAAGAGAAATGTACGGCTACCAGATTAGATGATGATGGTAGTGTAATTACAATTATTGCCCAAGAAATTAGAGTTTTAACTGATAGTAATTTACTGTTTGCTAGCGGTGATGTATCAGTAATTGATGGCAGCTTAATAACAACTGGTGATTCTGTATTCTTTGATGATGAGAAAAACATTGCCGAAATTATAGGCAGTCCGGCTGTTTCGGTGGATAGCACTGAGGGTGTCACTGTTAAAGGTGATAGATTGTTACAAGATATCGAATATGATGTTGTAGAAGTAATTGATGCCTCTGTCAAAAGTGAATTTAATCAAGACGCTTTTATTCTTTCAAGAGAGCAGTAAATTATGTATAAGCTAGCCCTAATGAGCCTAATTGCTTTAGGGCTAGTTGTTATTGCTCAAACTAATAGCCAAATAAGCATTAAAAGAGATGATACTAATATCATTATTACCAATTTTGGCAGCAGTGCAGACGGTGCTAAATCAATTTTGAGTAATAAAAATTGCAAAGAAGATATAACAACCAGAATTTTCTATGCACCAGGTAGCCGTGTTGAAACAATTAGTGACAAAACCACTTTGACATCTGAAATAGCCTTGATTGAAAAACAGCTCAAAGTTGAAGAAGGCTCTGAAGAATATGCTGAAACCTTAGAGCTTTTTGGTGGAACTATGGAGTTTAATAGACCAAGGTGCCCTGAAAATGTAGTACGTAGTGCTAGCCCAGATGTGAGCTTAAAGCAAGGAAAGACAACAGTAAAAGGGGTTAATTTCTTTTTGGATCAGGCAAATAATATTGGTAAAATGAAAGGCCTTATTTCTTTATTACGAGAAGCTAAAGATCCAGCTAATAACCTAAATGCTACAGCAGATGTTTTAGATGTAGATTTAGATACTAATGCGATAATTTTGACAGGAAATGTCAAAATTGACTCAGATGGTAGGATAAGTACCGCAGATAAGCTCGAGTATGATGACGAGAATGGCATAGCTATTTTATATGGTAACCCTGCTGTTAGTAAAAAAGATAGTGATATTTTAAAAAGTGATATAATTGTTTATTATCTGGATAGTAATGATGTAGTTGCCAAAGGTCATATTTCAGGTGAGTTTAATTTTGATACCGGTTCAACAGATAGACCTGGGTTAGGTTTGTCTAAGCCTAATCCTGATAGAGGAAATCCTTAAAATTTAATACAAAATATAGCTTGAATAATAAAATGATTTTGTACTGTAGCTCAAATAAAAACACTAATCAGCATTTTACCAATAAAGGAAATTAGCTTTGAAACTCGATTTGGCTTGTTAGTCGCTTGCGTTTTTGGCGATTTTTAGCTATACTCAACAGTTATCTGTCAAGTTGA
>CAMZLP010000157.1 GCA_947311535.1 uncultured Deinococcota bacterium
AGACTTATGGCATTATAAACATCGTATTACTCGCAAAGTTCTTGCTCATACTGTTTGTGTTTTTATAAATTTGCAACTTAATAGATCCCCTCTTGATTTTGAGGGCTTAATTTCTTATTAAAGTTGCACATTGGGTTAAATTTAAATTACCAATTAAAGCTTCTAAAGAATTGCAAAATTAATTAATTTTGCAATTTGGCAGGATATACATCTTAATTGTAGCAATCACTAGGCTATGTCAGACAGCTACTTGACATAGTAACGAATTAAGCGTAAACTTACCTTTGCTTTACGACGCGGGGTGGAGCAGTTTGGTAGCTCGTCGGGCTCATAACCCGAAGGTCATTGGTTCAAATCCGGTCCCCGCAACCAAAATATAAAGAGGCTTCTTTTAAGAGGCCTTTTTTATTAGCTTTAATATTTTATAAAAATACCGTAAAATAATTTAAATAAGGAGACATATATGTCTGATGACCTAAATGAAGCAAAAGAAATTATAGAAACTTACTCTGGCTTTATAGCTATAGTTGGCAAACCCAATGTTGGCAAATCTACTTTGTTAAATAACTTATTAGGTGTAAAAGTTGCACCTATTAGCCCCAAGCCTCAAACTACCCGAACAGGAATAAGAGGAATTTATACTCAGGATAATAAACAACTAGTTTTTATTGATACCCCCGGCTTTCATAAAGCCCATGATGCATTAGGTGACTTTATGAATCGTCAGGTAAGAAATAATCTAGAAGGAATTGACGCTACTTTGTGGCTAGTAGACTTAAGGCGTCCACCAAATGATGAAGATAGAAGTGTGGCAAGATTACTTAAAAAAATTAATGACGAGGTACCAATCTATCTCATTGCAAATAAGGTAGAAGTCGCAAAATATCCTGAAGAAGCCTTAGAACTTTATCAAGATCTTTTTAAGGCTGATAGAACATATGTTATGAGCGCACTTAACGACGTAAAGGCCGTTTATGCTTTAAGAGATGACTTGTTAAAAATCGCACCAAAAAACCCTTTCTTTTTTCCTGATAATATTCGCAGTGACCAAAGTCGTGAAAACTGGGCAGGTGAAATTGTTCGTGAGAGCGCTATGGTTCATCTAAGACAAGAGCTACCTTACGCCATAGCTGTTGTAGTTGACGAATGGCGAGACCCTAAAAACAAAGATGAGCCTATTTATATTCATGCAGAAATATGGGTTGAACGTATAAACCATCGCAGAATGGTTATAGGCAGGGGTGGTAAAATGATTAAAGAAATTGGCCGTATGGCAAGAAAACAATTAGAAACTTTATTAGCCGCCAAAGTGTATTTAGACATGGAAGTAGTAGTGCATAAAGACTGGCGCGAAGATATGAATGCCCTAATAGAATTAGGTTATGCAGGCTAAACAGCATGCCAATTTTTGCAAAATGGCGTAAATTAGCAAATTTACCAAAAAGCCGTGGTCGAGATGCTTTGCCTGGTATATATGAGATTGCCAATATAGACAAAAAAATAATCTATATCGGCCAATCAGCTAAAGATGTCCCAAATAGAATTAGGCAGCACTTGCAAAAAGAAAATTGTATTAGCCTAATAGCGCACTACTGGCGTTATGAATTTAGCCGTATCCCAACAGCTGATGAAGCACACCATATTGACTTGTTTTTAAAAAATAACGGTGCAATACCAAGGTGCAACACGGTTACGCCAATTGTTAGGAATATTTTAAAGAGATATAGCGAACGCAGCCAATAAAATAATCTCAATATTTTTAAATTTCCATGTCATTATAGAGCCCTAACAGCTATGTTTTCGACTGTACTCAAGTTCCAGCTTTGGTAATAGCAAAAAAGCTTCGACTCAGCCAAATTTTCAATAAGCCTAAAAAACTTATTTGGAGCACTACATCACAAAACTACAATCAGTTGTAAAAATGCTACTAAGTTCTTAGTTTGATATTTTTCTATACAATCTAAAATAAGCAAAGCTTGCTTTATCTAAAGGATTAATTATGTGAAATTTATGAAAATGTAAATTATCTTTCATTTAGCAAATAGTCTATTGCCCATTACAAATGCTAATGATATAAAAGGATTTAAGATAGTTTTTTGGAGGAGAATTATGAAGAACTACAAATTAATTATTGTTTCCGTTTTTTTAGCTTTTATATCGTTCACTATGGCACAAACAGGTCAGCTGCAAACTGTGCCACTAAATCAAACTAATCAGCCAAGTCAGCAAGTTCAAATTGCTAGCAACCCAGCTATTAGCCAAAGTCCTTTAGAGACCCAATGGTTTGGCGTATCAACAGGCTTTCCACTTAGCATAAATATGCATTATGGGCTTGATAACATAATTACTCAAGATTTAGACCTGCGATTTAATGGTAGTTTACTTGCTGGTAGCTTTAGTCCTTTGCAAATGATCTTAGGAATTAGTGTAGATTTACTTTATAACTTTGACAACCCTGATGACCCACAGCTAGGCGTTTATGCTGGTGGTGGCTTGGGTGGAGTAGTCTATATAGGGGCAACAACCGCATTATTACCTTTTAATATTGATATCCATGGCGTTGTTGGAGCTGAGTACAGGTTTACTGACTACGGTATATTTGGAGAAGTAAATGTAGGCAATGCTTATGCAAATAATTTTGGTTTAGGTGCAGCCTTAAGACTCGGTTTTAATTATCATTTTCAATAGATTTTATAGTATTTAGAAAGCCTTGGGTTTATATTTAATGGCGGAATAGCACCAGCTTATCCGCCTTAAAATTTATCAACTACAAAAATCACTCGCAAAGGTAGAGCAGTTTACTAAGCGCGCTTAAAATATCCGTTTTAGCTAAGTTTTTCTTTTTAATAGAAAAACCTGGTGGGTATCGACTAGGCTCTGCTTTAAAATTCAAATTTTTAATTTCACTGGCATCATAGTTAAAATCATCTTTTTCAAAGCTGATTTGAAAATCTGTAAGATGTTCTCTAATAGAAATCACGCCTTTTTCAAAAGCAAGTAATCGTATTTTAACTAAAGCAATAAATGCCTTGACTTCGGGCGGAAGTGGTCCATATGCCTCACGCATTTCTTTAGTGATTTTGCTAATTGTTAAGTGGCTCTCAGTTTCGGCTAAGCGGCCATAGAACTCAATTCTTTTGGCATCTTGATTAATATAGCTCGGGCTTAGGCGAGCATCAATATCTAAATCGATGCTAATTTTACGGCGCGGACTGCGTTCTTCACCTTTCAGTTTGGCTACCTCTTCAGCTAAGATTTCTGTATAGACCTCCAGAGAAATAGTGCTTATATGGCCGTGCTGCTCACGACCTAATAAGTTACCAACGCCACGAATTTCCATATCTTTTTCGGCTAAAAGATGCCCACTACCTAAATCGTTAAGTTCAGCAATGGCATATAACCTGCGTTGAGCATTTTCGGCCATTCTACCTGGGTAAAAAAGATAAGCCCAAGCTTCGGTCTTACGGCGGCCTACTCTGCCTCGCAACTGATAGAGTTGAGCAAGTCCTAATTTGTCGGCACGTTCTATAATTAGGGTATTAGCGCCACTAATATCAAGCCCAGACTCAACAATCGTTGTAGCCAATAGAACATCAAAAGCACCTTCGGCAAAACCAAGCATTATTTCTTCTAATGATTGAGCATCCATCTGGCCATGAGCTACAGCTATACGGGCTTCGGGGACTAATTGTTCCAAAGTTTTGGCACGCATGCCCATAGATGCTATGCGGTCATGAATATAGAATATTTTGCCCTCACGTTCTAACTCGAACATAATGGCTTCTCTAACCGACATTGGGTCATAGGCTTGTAAAACAGTCTGAATAGGCTTGCGGCCTGCTGGTGGGGTCATAATTTGTGAGACATCGCGTAGGCCAATTAAACTCATATAAAGTGTGCGTGGAATTGGTGTAGCTGACAATGATAAAACATCTAAATTAGAGCGTAGAGCTTTGATTTTTTCTTTTTGTTTTACGCCAAAACGATGTTCTTCGTCAATGATAAAAAGACCAAGGTCTTTAAAAACAATGCTGTCATTTAAAATCCTGTGGGTGGCAATTATTATATCCACAGAGCCATCAGCTATGCCATTAATTATTGTTTTGGGTCTGCTAGAAAATCTGGACAGCATGGTAATATTAACAGGCACACCTTCAAATCTTTCTATAAAACTCTGATAGTGCTGCTGGCTAAGCACCGTAGTTGGCACCAGCATAACCACTTGTTTGCCATGGCCAACTGCTCGGTGAGCTGCCCTAATTGCTACTTCGGTTTTACCAAAACCAACATCGCCCGAAATAAGCCTTTCCATGGGGACAGGCTTTGCCATATCTTCTAAGACTTGATAAACAGCTTTTGCCTGGTCTACTGTGAGCTCAAACGGACAGTTCTCATTTATTAATTTATCCCAATCGGCTATTGGGGGTAATGAGATACCTTTACTAAGTTGCCGCTTGGCATAATTCTTAGTGAGTTCTAAGGCTAATTCTTGAGCATTTACTCGAGCCTTTTCACGAGCCCTTGCCCACTCATTAGTGCCCAAGGTTGATAGCTTAGGTGGGTCATCGGTAGTAGCTGGATGCCTGCGTAAAAATGGCAATAATTCTACGGGCAAATATAATTTACCCTCGGCAGCATAAGCTAAAATTAGATAATCACGTACAGTGCCTAAAACTTGCCTAGGCTCGAGCCCAACAAATTTAGCCACCCCATGATCAGGATGTATCAAATAGTCACCCACACCCAGTTGAACAGCATCAGAGACAGCTCGCCCTGGTAAACGAGCAAGCTTTCGTACAGCTTGATAGCCATAAAGCAAGTCTTCGGTTAAAATAATTTCTTTATTTTCACTATCTCTAAAACTGCCCCTTGCATTTGGGGCAATAACCAAGCCTAGTTCTTTTGGCTGCTGCCTAACGGTATTGTGAAAATGGCTTTCTAAATCGTCAATGACCTTTTCTCGTAAATATCTACCAGTTCTTTCAAATTTTAGTAATAAAGTTACACTGTAACCGTCTTTTAGCCAGAGTTCTAAATCATTATGAAAATCGTTTAGTTTTGCGCGGTAATAGCCTAGGCTTTCTATTTCAGGATTAATATCAGTCAGCTCGAGCCTATCTCGACCAAAAGATATAACTTGCTGCTTGGTCAAAAATAAATTTAGCTCTTCATTTTGCTCTTGCAATAGTGTCGCCTCAAAAAGCTCTGGGCTATCCAAAAAGAAAGTTCCTGAAATATGTGCTAAAAGATTGCTATCCCAAGTTTCACTATCAAGCTCTACAGCGTTTAATGGATTTAATAAATAAGATTTTAATTCTTTATCTTTAAAACTGATTTTATCTAGCTCATCACCAAAAAATTCTAAACGCAAAGTCTTTTCTAAACTAAAATAAACTGTGAGTGTGTCACCTTTTACTACAAACCCCGGTTCTTCATCTCGCTCAAAACCTAGCTTTAGTAGCATTTCTAAAAGCGCTTCTCGCTTGTAATTATTTCCTAAAACAAGCTCAAAGCTATAGTCATCTGGGTTTTTAGGAAAAGCCTTAAATAAATCCTCAATAGGAATAATTAATTTCTCATATCTATCATGCCAGTTATGAATATTAGGGCTCAGTGTGGCCTTGCCAAACACAGCTATATTTTGAAAAAGCTCGAGCCTGTCCAAAGTTGTCAATAATATAGCAGCTTGGGGGTATCTTGCAAACATAGTTAAGCGAGCTACCGAGGGTAGGCCTAAGATACGAATATTGGAATTAGTTAGCACAATTTTATAGTTTAGCAATTTAATTAGCTATAAATCACAAAGGACACAACTCCGTCTTAAAAATTAATATACCTGCCAAGTATTTTTATAAACAACAAATGCAATATTATTGCTTAATTATCTTAATAAAGTCCTATAAACTTGCCAAATAGAGTACATATCAAGTTAAAATGAATTGGTAACTTTACTTATTACTACATGACACAATCTTTACAAAAGAGTGTTTTAGTAATAAAGCTTAGTTAATAACTACTGGGAGGTAGATATGAAACGCATCGGATTTTTAATTGCATTACTAGTTCTATTGGGTGTCGCTAGCGCGCAAACCAATATTGAATTTTGGTATGCATTTAGTGATGAGCCACGCTCAAATTGGATTCAAGACCGCATCGCTGAATACAACCAAACTCTTGAGGCTGCAGGAAGCTCTTATCGTGTAACTGGTGAACGTAAAGGCAGCTATTCAGAAACTCTTCAAGCAGCTGTATTAGCCGCTCGCCAAGGCACTCCACCTCATTTGGCACAACTTTTTGAAGTTGGTAGCCAGCTTGCTATTGATTCTGGCATTTTTGAGCCAATTGGTAACTTGGGTGGTATTAACGAAAGCAGCTATATTAAGCCTGTAATTAACTATTACACAATTAATGGCGCTGTTAACTCAATTCCATTTAACTCTTCTAGCCCTGTTTTATATGCCAATAAGCAATTAATGGCTCAAACTGGTATTAGTAAATTACCAGAAACATTTTCTGAAGTTATTGCCGCCTGTGAAACTATCGCTGCTTCTGGCGTAGATACTAGCTGCTTAACATTCCCTCTTCATGGCTGGTTATTTGAGCAATGGATGGCTAACCAAGGTGCATTATTAGGTAATAATAGTAATGGTCGTACTGCTAGAGTTACAGAAACTTATGCAAATAGCTCAGCTGCTATGGCAATTGGTGATTTCTTAAGTGAAATCGGTACAAAAGGTTACTATCAATACACTGGCAAACAAGGTGACTGGGGTGGCTCTGATGCTATCTTCTATAACCAAAACGTAGTTTTCCACATCACATCTACTTCTGATGCTGCAATTATTCCTAAAAATGCTAAAGAGGAGCATGGCTTTGATGTTGTAATTGGCAAACTTCCTATTGCAGACGGTATCGTTCGTAACGGTGTTGTAATTGGTGGTGCTAGTGTTTGGGTACTAAAAGATCACCCAACCGCCGAAAAAGAAGTTGCTCGTGACTTCATTCTTTACATGACTAACGCTGAAAATATGATTAGCTGGCACAAACTAACAGGCTATTATCCTGTACGTAGCGAATCAGTTGACATCTTAGAAAGCGAAGGTTGGTTTGAAGAAAATCCAAACTTAGCAATTGCATTTGATCAACTCTTAGAAACTTATCCAAATGCTGCCACTGCCGGAGCACTAATGGGTAGCTTCTTAGATACTCGTGCTATCATCCAAACAGCTATGGAAAAAATCATCACTGGTACAAGTGCCCGTGACGCTTTAAATGAAGCAAAAGACCTTGCTGACGCAAAAGTTGCAGAATATAACGCAAACTTTCAATAAGTAAATCAAGTTTTAATAAAGCGACTTCAATTATGAAGTCGCTTTATTTTATTATGGCTCTCAAAATAAAAAAGGATACTAAAAATGCCTCCATGGTTAATTGAAGTTATAGGCGCTCTTGCAGCAATTATAGGTACAATTGGTTGAGCACCTCAAGCCCTAAAAACTATTCGTACAAAGGATACCAAATCACTATCCCTTTTAGCCAATGTCGTGCTTCTTACAACGGTCAGTCTTTGGTTTATATATGGATTGGCTATAGGATCATGGTCATTAGTAATTGGAAATATTATTTCCATAGTTTTGGTAGCTATTATCGTCATTCTTAAATTAAAATACGTTTAAGACAAAAAATAATTTAGGCCTTTTATCTTTTGTCTCATTCCTTTAGATTTCTTTTCCACCCTCAAAAACACAAGACTCGCTAGCCATAAACCTCGTTAAAGAGTTATACTGCACTATGAAAGATAGCTCATCTGTATTTAAAGGTAGTTTCTTGCCATGGCTAATGTTAACGCCATCATTGATAATATTGGTAATATTTTTATATTATCCAATGATTCAAGCTTGGATTCTTAGCTTTCATAGAGAGAATATATTTTTAGGACTAAGAAAGTTTATTGGCTTTGGTAACTATATCGGTGAATTTGGAATTTTCACTGGCAAATTTGCACCAAAATATATGCAAGTAATTGGTCAATCATTTATTTTTAGTACACTTGTTGTTGGCTTAGGGCTTTCTTTAAGTGTTGTTTTGGCAGTCCTTGCTAGCCAAAAAATTCGTGGTGCCAGGTTTTATAGATTATTATTAATTTGGCCCTTTGCATTGTCTCCTGCTGTTGCAGCCACAATTTTCTTATTTTTATTTAACCCCGAAGTTGGTGCAGTAAACGAGGTCTTACATTCATTGTTTGGAATTAGGCCACGTTGGTTAGATACCCCTATCTTGGCGTTTTTCTTAGTGAGTGCTGCTGCAGTTTGGAAAAATCTTGGCTATAATGTGGTCTTTTATCTGGCAGCCTTGCAAAATATCCCTGGCGAACTAAATGAAGCCGCAGCGATTGATGGCGCTACGCCCTTTCAGCAATTCTTTAAAATAACCTTACCAATGCTTAGCCCTATGACATTCTTTTTAGTCTTTACCAACTTGGCTTTTAGCTTTTTTGCTAGCTACTCTATAATTGATATTATCACTGCTGGTGGCCCTGTTGGTCCAGCACCATTTGATAATGCTGGTCTCACTACTACTATGATTTATCAGGTAACAAAGGATGGTTTTAGTGGCGGTGGCAATACTGGTTTGGCTGCTGCAATGGGCAATCTTATTTTATTAATAGTGGCAAGTCTTACCTTTATACAATTCCGCTATGGTAGCAGAGATGTGCAGTACGGAGCTTAAATATGCAAAATAAAAAACACAATTGGATAATCCATATTATTTTAACAATAGCCTGTATTTTTGTCACCTTCCCAATTTTATTTGCAACTATTAAAGCCACCCAAACTACAACTATGGTGCTTTCTCCTAGCTTGATACCTGGTGGAGAATTTATAAAAAATGTAAAACGAGCTTGGTTTACTGCTAACTTAGGTGTATTTATGAAAAACTCTTTCATAATTGCTATTGCTGTAACCTTTGGTAAAACAATTCTTTCTTTACTAGCTGCAACCGCATTGGTATTTTTTCGTTTTAGATTTAAAAATTTCATATTTGGCTTTATTCTTTTAACTTTGATGATGCCAACTGAAGTATTAATTGTACCTCTATTTGACTTGATTTCTAAAAAACCACCACCATCTTGGGAAGTCTTTTGGCTATGGTTTAGAAACCCTAGAGCGGTTTTATTAGAGCCGCTTAAATATGGATTTGGTTGGGCCAATACTTATTGGGCAATTATAGTCCCATTCTTGGCATCAGCAACAGGTACATTTTTGTTTAGGCAGCACTTTATGTCTATACCCAAAAGTTTAGCAGATGCTGCCAGAATTGATGGTGCTAGCCCGCTTAAATTTTTAACAAGTATTTTAATACCAATGAGTGTAAATACTATTGGTGCTTTGGCTGTAATTCAATTTATATATATTTGGGATCAGTATTTGTGGCCAAAAGTAATTATTCGCCGTGAAGATATGCAAGTAGTAGCGGTAGGCTTAAATTTAATTATTGGTACCGGTGAGCAAGTACAGTGGGGCTATGTTATGGCTGCAACTATTGTGACTATTATCCCACCGTTATTGGTGTTTACTTTATTGCAAGAACAATTTATGCGCGGTTTTGCACTTTCTGAAGGAAAATAATATTACCCAATCGTAATCGTAGAAAAACGATACATTGTCTCTACGATTACGATTGGGTAATGGGTTTAGCCTTCTTGCAATCTTTATTTAGGTAGACTATTTATTAATGAAGAATGCTCATGATATTAACAAAATAAGAAACTTTTCTATAATTGCCCACGTAGACCACGGTAAATCTACTTTGGCGGATAGAATTTTAGAACTAACTAGAACTGTATCTGACCGCAACAAGCGCGACCAAATGTTGGATACGCTCGAGCTCGAGCGCGAGCGAGGCATAACTATAAAAGCCACCGCAGTACGGATAGAATACTTAGCTAAAGATGGCGAAACTTATCTATTTAATCTAATAGACACCCCCGGACATGTTGATTTTAACTATGAAGTATCACGGGCACTACGTGCTTGTGAAGGTGTTTTATTAGTAATTGATGCTAGCCAAGGCGTAGAAGCCCAGACAATTCAAAACGCTTATTTAGCAACTGACAATGACTTGGAAATTTTGCCGGTAATCAATAAAATTGATTTACCCAATGCTGACCCCGATAGTGCTGTAGAAGAGCTAGAAGAAATTATAGGCATTCCGGGTGACTATGCGGTCAAAGTTTCTGCAAAAACTGGTGAAAATGTCGAAGAGATTTTAGAATCTATTGTCAAACACTTACCCGCCCCTAGTGGAAAACTAGAAAACCCATTATCATGTTTAATTTTTGATGCAATTTATGATAGCTATCAAGGAGTTGTTACTTTTATCAGGGTATTTGAAGGCACAGTTAAAAAGGGTGATAAGATAAAAATGGTCAATACCGGCAAAGAGTTTGAAGTAGATAAAGTAGGCTACTTTGAGCCAGGCTTAGCAGTAAGTGACAAACTCTATCCTGGTGATGTGGGTTGGCTTACTGCCAGTATTAAATCAATTACCGATGCCCAAACTGGTGATACTATAACCCATAGTGAAAGACCTACCGAGTTGGTAATACCAGATTTTAAAGAGGCGAAGCCAGTTGTCTTTAGTGGCCTCTACCCTACTGATTCTGAAGACTATGTAAAATTGCGTGAAGCCTTAGAAAAACTAGGCTTAAATGATGCCGCCTTTAGCTTTGAGCCAGAAACCAGCGAGGCTTTGGGCTTTGGCTTTCGCTGTGGATTTTTGGGGCTTTTACATGCTGACGTGGTGCAAAGTCGCTTAGAGCGTGAATTTGACTTAAGCCTAATTGCCACAGCCCCAGCAGTAGTATATAAAATTATCACTACTAGTGATGAAACGTTACTTATTCAAAATCCATCAGAATTACCAGACCCGACTTTTATAGAAAAAATGTATGAGCCATATGTAAAGCTCAATATCTATTTACCCGAGCAATATGTAGGCAGTGCTATGGGTTTGGTGCAAGAAAGACGTGGCCAGATGAAAGACATGGTTTACCATGGCAAACGGGTTGAGCTGCATTATGAAGTACCATTTGGTGAAATCTTGTACGACTTTCATGACAAATTAAAAAGTGCTACTCGTGGCTATGCCAGTATGGATTATGAATTTATGGATTACCGTATTGGCAATTTGGTAAAAGTAGATATTTTAGTAAATGATGAAAAGGTTGACGCCTTATCTATTATTTCTGACCGAGAAAAAGCCTATTCTTTGGGGCGTAAAATTGTAGATAAAATGTCTGAAGTAATACCAAGACAAATGTTTGCGGTGCCCATTCAGGCAGCAATTGGTGGAAAAATATTGGCTCGAGCCACTGTGCGAGCATATCGTAAAGATGTTACTGCAAAATGTTATGGCGGCGATATTACCAGAAAACGCAAGCTTTTAGAAAAACAGAAAAAAGGCAAAGCCAGAATGAAACAATTAGGTTCGGTAGAAGTACCCCAAGAAGCATTTTTGGCAGTCTTGGCATCTGATGAGTAAAGAATTATGAAAACTAAAACTTATGGCCACAGCTATGTAGCAAAAAAATTTTAATAAAATTCTAAAACTAGTTGAGCAAGGCTATAAAATAATTACCACTAAAAATCAAAACTCGATTGTAAAGATTAATCCTATTGGCCAAGTTTTAGATTTACTTGAGCTAGAAAGGTTTCGAAGTTTACTTTTGATAAAAACCTTAAAAGTAAATGCTATTTTATTAGACAGAAAAGAAGTAAGATATTAATCCGTAAGCTAAAAATAAATCCAAAGCCTTAAATTAGGCTAATATGCAAATATGACTAATATAGCCCCAAAAGGTTTAAATCGCTACCTAAAAGAACCAGTAAATAGCCTAACTCATTTACTTGGAGTTATCCTAAGCATTGTTGCTCTTGTTGTGCTAGTAGTTTTATCTAAGGGTGAGGTCTGGCGTACTGTGAGCTTTTCTATTTATGGTGCGGCTTCTATAATTTTATTTACAGCAAGCACATTGTTACACAGCCTAAAAGTAAACAAAAACAAAGAAAACATCTTACGGATTTTTGACCATGCTTCTATTTTTATTCTGATAGCTGGCTCCTATACACCTATTACTTTAATTACTCTAAGGAGCCATTTCCCAGCATGGGGTTGGTCAATTTTTGGAGTAGTTTGGGGCATTGCTGTTTTAGGAGTGGTATTTAAACTATTTTGGATTAAAGCACCACGTTTTATTTCGGTAGGGCTTTATTTGTTAATGGGTTGGGCTGCTGTCATTGCAATTGTACCCATTCTCAAATCGCTGCCTACTGGTGGATTTTTGTGGCTGCTGGCCGGTGGGCTATTTTACTCGGTAGGGGCCACAGTTTATGCTCGTAAAAAGCCTGATTTTATCCCAAATGTATTTGGTTATCACGAGCTATGGCATATATTTGTTTTAGCAGGTAGTATTTGTCATTTTGTAATGATGTACAAATATATTTTACCTCTATGAAAAAACGCTGCGCTTGGGTAACTCAAGAAGAAATTTACATTAACTACCATGATAAAGAATGGGGCCTACCTATTTATGATGAGCAAAAGCTATATGAATTATTAACCCTAGAGAGCTTTCAGGCGGGGCTTAGTTGGATTACTATTTTAAAAAAGCGTAAAAACTTTAGGGCAGCTTTTGACAATTTTGATTATAAAAAAATTGCTAGCTATGACGAGCTTAAAATTGCTGAACTTTTAGAAGATAAAGGCATTGTTCGCAATAGATTAAAGATAAATGCCGCGGTAAATAATGCTCTTGCTTTTATAAAAATACAAAAAGAATATTTATCTTTTAGCAACTATGCTTGGAGTTTTGTAGATGGCAAAAGCAAAATAAACCACTGGCAAGACCGCAGCCAAGTACCTGCTACTACTAAAGAATCTGACTCTTTTGCCAAAGACTTAAAAAAACGTGGTTTTAAATTCTTAGGTTCAACCACAGTTTATGCTTTTATGCAATCGGCAGGTATGGTTAATGACCACAGCATAGATTGCTTTAGGCATAAAGAGCTTATCTAGCTCCAAAACCTGTAAGGATTGTAATGAGGGTATGATAGACAACCCTAATATCCAACTCTAGCGAAAAGTGTTTGACATAATAAAAGTCATGGCAAAGTTTTTCTCTGGTCTCATCAGAGTCGCTGGCATAGCCGTAAACAGTCTGAGCCCAACCAGTAATGCCAGGTCTTACATTGTGCCTTAGGTTATACAAAGGTATCTCTTCGGCAAATTGAGCAGCAAATTCTCTTTGCTCTGGGCGTGGCCCGATTATACTCATTTCACCTTTTAAGACATTCCAAAACTGTGGGACTTCATCGATTCTAAACTTGCGCATAAGTGGGCCCATTTTAGTAGTGCGTGAGTCATTTTTAGATGCAAAAGCTGCTCCGTTTTCCTCGGCATTAGTACGCATTGTTCTAAATTTGACTATTTGAAATGGTTTACCATTTAAGCCAATACGCTCTTGCCAAAATAATATCGGTCCACCATCATCTAATTTAATAATAATTGCTACAATTGCTGACAGCAATAAAATAAATGGGCTAGCTAGAATAGTTGCGGCCAGATCCAAAAACCTCTTAGCAATTCTATAGCTCGAGTCTCCCTTAAGTATCTCAAATGCCCAGCGACCATGCAACATATCTAATGGAATTCTACTTGTTAAAGTTTCTATGACCAAAGGCGCAGAGATTGTCCTAACTCCATACATATCAGCGTGAGATAACCACTGCAGCCAATCTATTGAATATTGCTCCGATGGATCGATTATTGCGACATCCCAATTACTAAAATCTTTGGGAGGGTCTAAACGAACTGATAGATTTATATTATCAACCGCGTCAAACTCACTTTTGAAATTAGCTGGTGAAATAAGAAGCATATTTAATGCCCGAGAGTTATGATAGTAAATCTTGCGAGCAATAAATAGCCAAATAGTCCAAAAACTAACAAAGATTATTATTACCACGCCTGAATAATACGAACGGCCAAGGGCTTGCACAGTTATGGTAGAAATTGCAGCAATTGCTGGTGCCAGTAATAAAATTAGCCTTGTTTTATTTAACAAAGTCTCAATAGACTTCATATGCCCAAGAAAAACTCGGGTATTAAAACCAAAAACGATAAGCAACATTACAAAAACTCTTACTTGAGGCTCTAATAAAGCATCATCTATTTGCCACACTGCCAAGCCGCTTGCCAAAAATAAGCCGATAATGTCTAATATAAAAAGCCACGGAAGCTTTGGAAGCCTTCGTTTTTCTAATGTTAAATCAACTAAGCTACTTGTAAGTTCATTTTTTCCAACAGGGTCTGAGTTTGTTTTTAGCATAAATTACCTATATCCAATTTTAGCCTAAAAAAAATAACTTCATTGCCGACTTAGGCCACAAAAGCCACTATATTACAATGCACCTAACGAAAATCTTACTGAATAGTCTTTAAGACGATATTTGAATACCCCAAAACCAAAGCTAATCAATAGCATTTTCACGAAACGTGCGTTTAGTTTAATAAGATTCTTAAAGAAGGTCAAAAACCAAAATTCTAACTCATTAAACTACGACAGCTGTTATCGGCTAGTTGCCATAACCATAAATATACTTTTTCACTTTTCATTTTTACTTTGCCCTTTTTGCACCTAATAATTTGCAAGCTTTAAGCAAGCTAAATCAATTTATTTTGTTACTATATAGCTTATGACTCAACTACGTATAGGTTTAATAGGAGCATCTGGACGAGGTGGAACTTTGGCTGAGCATTGGCATAAGCCCAATGGGAGAAGTGTTGTGGTAGCTGCGGCTGATATTAGTGAAATTGGGCTCGAGCAATTTCGAAATAAAGTAAACAATAAAGCTCTTTGCACAACTAACTACCAAGACTTATTAGAAAACAAAGATATTGATGCCATAGCAATTTGCAGCCCTGATTACAGTCATGAAGAATATGCCATAGCTGCTTTTAAAGCGGGTAAACATGTTTTTACTGAAAAACCAATGGCCATTACTACTCAAGGCTGTGACCGCATGTTAACAGCTTGGCAAAAGAGTGGTAAAGAATTTATGGTGGGCTTTAATATGCGCTATATGAATATTTTTAGAGTGATGAAAGATGCCATAGACTCTGGGGCAATTGGCGAAGTAAAAACAGTTTGGGTACGGCATTTTGTAGCTCCAGGCGGCAAGTTTTATTATCATGATTGGCACGCTCAATCTAAAAATACTACCAGCCTGCTTTTGCAAAAAGCCTCGCACGATATAGACATGATCCATTGGCTAACAGGTCAATACACTAAGCGAGTAGTGGCAATGGGCAGCCTTGATTACTATGGTGGCAATAAGCCTAACGATTTACGCTGTAGTAATTGTGATGAAAAAGATAGCTGTGTTGAATATCAAGACATAAACGAAGAACATGGAAACAACGCCATGGATTTATGTGCTTTTAGGCAAGAGGTAGATGTAGAAGATAACAGTATTATGATGATGGAGTTAGAAAATGGCATAAAAGCCAGCTATATGCAAAACCATTTTGCACCTGATTACCATCGCAACTACACAGTGATTGGCACCGAAGGACGTATTGAAAATTTTGATGACAGTAAAAAAATTATTTTAAAACTACGAGATAGGTCAAAGCGTTGGCAAAATTTGGCCGAGCACAGTATTGATGTAAAAACAAAAAAAGGTAGTCATGGCGGTGCTGACGCGGTAATTACTAAAGACTTTGTAGAAATGGTCTTAGATGACAAAGAACCGATTGCTACACCATTAGCCGGCCGTATGAGCGTTGCTGCTGGGGTTGCTGCTAGTTATTCTATCCGTAACAACTGGCAAGCTGTCGACATTCCTAAATTACCTCAAAGCTTAGACTTATGAAATATAAAACCGTGCGTTGTATTTTAGATAAATCTGACCGCTATCTTTTGGCTCAGCACAATAACCACCGACCCGAAACAATCGGCAAGTGGGGCTTACCGGGTGGACATATAGATAAGGGTGAAGATTTTTTGGCAACGGTAAATCGTGAGATTTTAGAGGAATTTAAAATTGAATTAACCCATTGGCACGAAATTGCTGATTATAGTTATCTAAAGTCTTGGCATAAAGTCTTTGCTACTAGATATTTTGGAACAAACAAACTGAATTTTGACAGAAAAGAAATCTTGGCCATTAGATGGGTTAATTTTGAAGAATTACAAGAATTGTCTCAAGAGGGCATGTTACATACCGGTTTTGAATTAGCAGCAGTGAGTAAATACAGAAAAGACTTTAAAGAAGCCTAAATTATTTTTAGCTTACAGTTAGATAATTTGAGTAGTATATTATTTTAACTATGGAAACAAAAAATCAAGTAATAGAAACTCTAAACAATCATGTAACGGTACGTAATTTTAGTTCGGAAGCTATCTCTGATGAGATATTAAATAATATTTTAGAGGCTGCTAGGCGCTCACCAACTGGTAGTAATTTACAAGCCTACAGCATTATTGTAGTCAAAAATGCTGAAACTAAGAAAAAACTAGCAGTATTATCTGGAAATCAAAAGCATGTTGAGGAATGTCCTGTATTTTTGGCATTTTGTGCTGATATTAGCCGAATAGAAATTGCCAGCAAAATTAATAATAGAAAACTAGCCAAAGGGCTCGAACTAACCGTAGTCTCGACAGTTGATACTGCTATTGTGGGTATGAGCGCCAATACCGCTGCCGAATCTTATGGCTTAGGGGTAGTAATGATTGGTGGCATACGTAATGATCCTAAAGCCGTTTCTGAATTACTCAATTTAACAAAAGGCGCTTATGTAGTTTATGGCATGTGTATTGGCTATCCTAAAAGTGGCATTTTGCCAGCTCAAAAACCACGTATGGCCAGAGAATTGATTATCCATAATGAAGTTTATGATTCAAGCAAGGCCGAAGAATTAGTAAAAGAATATGATCTTGAACTTGCCAAACACTATGACAAAATGGGCATTAATCAGGCTGATAAGGCTTGGAGCGAGCCTATTTCTAAAAAACTAGAAACAGTTAGAAGGGCAAATTTAAAGAATGATTTAGAAGATTTGGGATTTGTGCTGGATTAGATTTTTATCTGGGGTTATCTGGGCTCTTCTAAAAACGTACTGTAGTCTTTTTAATTGATATAGAAACGTACATTTTGTATAATTTGTACAGAGGTGGTTTATAATGGAACTTATTACTGCAACTGAAGCTAGAAAGAATTTTAATGAATTAATAAACCGCGTTCATTATGGTGATGAGCGTATTGTTATAAGTCGCCATAACCAAGAAGCTGCAGTACTTATAAGTCCTAAAGACTATAGTCGATTACAGCAATTTGAACGAGAAAGTAAATCTTCTTATGATTTTTTTGACCTTGTGGGCAAACTAGAATGGCAAGGAGATATATTAAAGGTTCAACAAGAACTACGTGATGAGTGGTAATCGTTATTTACTAGATACTAATGCAGTAATTGCTTTATTACAAGGAAACTTAGATTTAGCCAAACTACTTGGGAAGGCTAACTGGGTAGGTATTTCAATTATTACAGAATTAGAATTTCTATCTTTTCCAGCTTTAACATTATCAGACCAAAAACTATTTCAAAAATTCCTTAAAAGGGTTGAGGTAATTGATTTAAATCAGCAAAATAGTGCTTTGTTAATTGAAGTAATAAATTTAAGACGGAGTAAAAAATTAAAACTACCTGATGCTATTATTGCAGCATCTACATTGGAACAATCTGCTACTTTAATAACAACAGATATCGCTTTTAAAAAACTAAGCAATTTAAGCGTACATTCATTCTAAAATTAATAGTGGCTCTGATAATGATTTGCTACTTTGGCTAGCTCATCTTTTAATTCTTTAGGCTCGAGCACAATCACCCCACTACCCCAAGCCAGTACCCAGTGTATTATTTCTTCAATATTTCGCACTCTTAAAATAAGCAAAAACTCATCATCTAGGTCTTGCCAATCTGTTATAAAATATGAAGCTGACTCTTTGACCCAGCGTGCCATTTCTTTTTTAAATAGCAGCCTTATTTCTATTGGTAAATACTCTCTTCTTTCTTCTAAAATATAGTTATCTAGCCTTTTAAAATAAATATCTAAAACTTTGACATCGGCAATTCTATCTAATCTAAATAAACGAAAATCATTGCGAAGTTGGCAAAAAGCATGCAGCATCCAAATATTGTTTAAAGAAAACAAGCTATGAGGGTTTACGGTTCGGTAAATGGGCTCACCTTTGTCTTTGCCATAGCGTTTGACATAATTAAAAGCAACTGATTTGTGCTCAATAATTGCCCGACGCAGCTTAGCTAATATAATATTACTTTGCTTCGAAGCTTTGGTGCTAAAAAACCGAATATTTTCCCTTAAGTATTCTACCTCTGTTTGTAATTCTGCTTTTAGTACTGCTTCTATTTTTCTAATTGCTGAAGTTGCAGCTTCTTCATATTGTTGGTCAAAGTTTTCTTGCATATAGTTTGCACCTAAAATAAGCATAGTTGTTTCATTAGCGCTAAAAGATATTGGCGGTAAAAAATACCCCTCCATCAGCCAATAACCTTGCCCAGGGGCAGAAACAATGGGCACACCTGTTTCATTAAGAGCTTTAATGTCTCGGTAAACAGTGCGCTTACTTATTTCAAAGATATTTGCCAATTGTTCGGCAGTAATGCGGTCTCTAGCTTGCAGCTCGAGCACAATCGCAAGCAATCTATCAATCCGATTCATTTATCTTCTCCAGAATATCATTTATTATTTTTTTTGTTCCACCTGCTTTGCCCATGCGTTCTTGGCCTGCTTTAGAAGCTTGATTATATGAATCTTTGTTATTAAGCAGCTCTATTAGCTTAGCGGCAATCGCTCTTGGCTCTGTTTTACAAATACTTAAGGCATGACTCAAAAGCCTTTTTTGATTATCAATAAAACTGCGCTTATAGGTGGGTTCAACCGCAAAGCTAATAACAGGTATACCCAAGCTAGCAGCTTGTTCGTTAGCAGTACCTGCGTTGCCAATTACTATATCTACTGTTGCCAGAATATCAGCAAAGCGATTTTGATAAAAAAAGACTTTAAAGTTATCTTTTTCTAAAGTCATTATCAAGCCGTTTTGATTATTTAACAATGTTTTTTTCCAGCCAACAGTATTAAACGAATAATCACCAAGCCAAGCGACCAAGGCTTGCCCAGATTTTAGATGAGATAAACTCGCCAGCATTATTTCCATAGCTTTATTAGCGTGTTTACGGCTACCTGGCAGTAGACCTATAGTTGCTGAAATTTGCTTATGCTCGAGCATGGCTTTTCCATCTAAACTATCCAGCATTGGGTTACCTAATGCTGAAACTTGTTCTAAACCTATGCTTTTAAGATAATTTGCAGTAGCGGTATCACGCAAATAGGCATGTTTTAGCAAATGTCGCATCAAAGCGCGTTCAAAATAGCTAAAATTCTCCATAAAATAGCGATTTGCTATTTTGCCGGCTTCTTTTTTGGCATGATGCACTGAAACCAAAGATTGATAATAGAAGCGTTGCTTAGTTTTTATAAAGCTGGATAAAAATAAAGCATATACATCACCAACCACTAATAAAACATCGGTTTTTATTTTGCTTAGCTCATAAATTTGTCGAACAGTCATTGACAAAAAACCAGCTTTGATATCATTTTTAAAAAGCTCAAAATTATGAAAGATAAAACCACCACTAGGCATTATTTTTCGCTCACCCAAAATCTCAATTCCCAAATTTTCATAAATCTTGCCGTCATCAACGGTAGGAAAGGCAGAAACAATTGCATCGGGTTTTTGAAGCAACAATTCAAAAGCAAAACTCGCCCCGATTGTGTCTTCACCGTGGCCGTTGGAGAGGATTAGAAAGTTCATTTTAAAAAAAGGGAAAGGGAAGAAGATTAAAAGTGATGAGCAAAAAGTTTTTGCAAAGCAAGATAGCTAATTCCTAATTCCTTAATCAATCCCTCCATTTTCCTATAACTTCTCTTAGGCTAATTTTGCTAGCATACGCTATTTCCGATTTAGCTGCTGTCCCCACGCCAATTTATGCCGCAAAATATCAAAATAACTTCGCTTATGCGATGAAACTAAGATAAATTTTGTTGGTGCAGCGGAGATATAAAAGCTGTCATCTAATTTTAAGTCAATTCGTTTTTGACCGTCAATTACAAGGGCTATTTCATCAGCTGTTCTTTTGGATCTAATGGTGAATTTTAGTTTACTGCTACCCTCTATTACAATAGGCCTATCGGTTAATCTGTGCGGTGCTATTGGGGTTATTACTATAGACTGCAAGCCTTGGCTGAGTATGGGGCCACCTAAGCTAAGAGAATAGGCCGTAGAGCCAACAGGAGTTGAGATAACTACCCCGTCAGCGAAATATTTAGTGGCATGTTTGCCATCTATATCCATGTCTATATTGATAAGTTTGGTCATTATACCTTGAGAGAGCATGACATCATTTAAGGCATAATGAGTTTGCTCATTTTGATTAACTACAATTTGCAACATCATTTTGGGGCTTATGAACCAGTCTTTGGGTCTTTTACCTTGGATATACTCGAGCACATCTTGAGGTGAATGCTCAGCCAAAAAGCCAAGTTTACCCATATTTACCCCAATAGTTGGAATCTCGGCACCAACTAAACGCCTAGCCGTAGAAAGCAAAGTACCGTCACCACCAACGGTAATTATCAGTTCACTGTCAGCGTGTTTATTAGCAATATCTAGTTCACCATCAAGGTCTAAAATCACATTTTTATTTTTAGCTTTTACGGCCCAGTATATTTCTTGGCTAACCCCATGAGCCGAAGGTTTGTAGCTAGTACTAGTTACAATTACTTTGCTTAATTCTGCAATTGA
>CAMZLP010000158.1 GCA_947311535.1 uncultured Deinococcota bacterium
CTTATCACTAGATATACGGCGTACACGATCAAGAGCTGGTAAATAAATCATAGTTTCTGAGCTACCATCATCTTTTGTGAGCGACAAAAAACCCGAGCCTTTAATATCAGCCGGAGCTAAGAATTTTATGATTTGGTTGTCGCCTGATGACCACATCTGCATTTCACGAGATAAACTTTGGCCCGAGCCGCTAGTTATGAGCATTTTAGTAGTTGCAATAGTTGATTTCGGTTGTTCTTTAGCGTCAAAAGCTTGCATAAGTTCTAAACCAGTTTCATACTTTTGAGCAGAGCCAAAAGCAACAACGATGAGAAATAATAGGGTGGTAATTTTTTTAAACATTTAAAGCCTCCTTAGCTTTTCCTTGTGGATTACGTAAAAATACCAATACTGCTGCAGGCAGTAAAGTGAGTGAAGTAATGCCTACAGTTATAACTGTAAAAGACATTAATTTACCTAAAGTTTGAATTGGCACAAAATCTGAAAACATCAGAGCAGAGAAACCAGCGCCCAAAGTCAGAGCTGTGAAAAATATTGAGCGCCCCGAGGTTAATATCGCTGAGGTCATAGCCGCCTCAGGCTCGAGCCCATTGCGTCTGTCCTCCATGTACCTAACGGTTAAGTGGATGGCATAATCACCTACCCCTATTGCTAGCGCACCCATTAGCATTGTTGATAAATCTAAACGGATATTTAAAAATCCTAAAAAACCATATTGCAAAGCAATAGTCAATAATAGAGCAATAATAGTAACAAGAGCTGCTTTATAAGAACGAACAAAGCTATCAATTATAATTACTAGCAAAATAGCTAGAGTTAAGCTTGTTTTAAAGTCATGAAAAATTGCATCTTGAATAGCTAATTGCTCTAAAGAATAACCAGTATATTGAAGTTTTGCTTTATCACCTATAATTTCGTCAGCTAAGTTTTCATAGGTATCTAAGATTTCTTCTATTCTTTGGGTAGAAACCGATTTCATACCAACACTCATTTTACCTTTAGTAGCATCTAGGGTCATAAATTTAGTAATATCAGAAACATCACCAGACATTTGGTAAATTAGCAGTTCTTGGGCAACGGCTTCACGGCTATCTGGTAAGTTCTCTTCGCCAGTTAGTACCTCGTGCAAGTTTCTGACTACATTTGCTATGGATAGGCTCGAGCCTATCCCATCTATCTCTTTAGATCTTTCGCCTAACTCCAACATTGATTTTAATAGTTCGGGGTCATTTAGATCACCCTCTACTAACACTGTGAATTGACTCGAGCCTCCAAATTGATCTTCGACAACATTAAAACCAGTCCTAATTACCGAGCCCTCTTTAAAATAGTTAATAAGTGCCGAATCAGGTATTATTTTTACTATTCCAAATATGCTTATCACAGCTAAAACTGCCGAAACTATCAAAATAGCCTTTTTATTCTTGGCATCCCAGTAGGCTAGTTTTTTTAAAAACCGTAAAATTGGCCCATCAGAAGCAAGTTTTGGATAATGTTTTGGCTGTGGTGACAGGCTTAAAATTGAGGGTACCAAAAGAACTGAACCCATCAATGCCCCAAATACCCCTAAAGCAGTTATTAGACCCAGCAAACGAACAGCAGGCATGCTTGATAAGAAAAAGGTAGTCATAGCAACCGAAATAGCAACACCAGAAATTAAAACTCCTAGCCCTGTTTCTTGCATGGTGTTATAAACAGCTTCTCTATTAGTTTTACCAATAGCTATTTCATGATAGTAACGCCCTAAAATATGTAGTGCAAAAGAACTACCAACAGCCAAAATTGCCACAATACCAATTACACTCATAGAGGTAATCATAATATCGAACCAGCCCATAGTACCCATAGTCCAGATAATGCCCGTAACTACAGTTAATAGAGGTAAAACCATTCCGCGGAGAGTTCTAAAATTAAAAAATAGGGCAATTAAAATCATAAATGCAGCGAATAGATTTAGATATATCAAATCACTTTGCATAGTCTGGCGCATCTCAGCTGTAATTAGATTAGAACCTGCTAGCCAATATTTTCCGTTCCAATCACTGTCTAGCTTTTCTCTTACGGCAGTAACTACCGCCAAAGAGTCAACATCTACTGCATCAGTCTCAATAATTAAAGTGGCTTTTCTGCCATCTTTACTGACCAATAAACCATCTTTATAAATATAGGCCGTATTAAGATAGTTTTTTATAGCAGCAATTTTTTCATCATTTAAACGTTTTGGAATTAAATCTTCAACAATTAAAAAACCGTCATCATCTTCCATGCGCTTAGCATCTGCAAGACCTGTTATATTATTGATGCCTTCTACTTTTTTAAGATCTTTGGTGATTTGCTTGATAGCATTTAAAGATTCTTTAGTATAAATATCTCCCTCTAAAATAGCTATTGTCACCGTATCTAAACCAAAAAGCTCTTCTACCTCCGCACTTATTTCCGCAATTGGTGAATCATCAGGTATAAAAGCATTCATAGTGGGGTCCATCTCGAGCTTTGGCAAACCCATTGCCAAAAATGCGGTAATAAGAATGAAAGCAGCTACAACAAAGCGACTTTTCTTAGTTACTAAATTTGCTATTAACTTCATCATAGTGCCTACCTCCTAAATTTAAAAACTTATACATTTTAATAACCCTTCAATCTTTCTTTTTTAATTATAAATAGTAAACTTAATTACTATTTACTATACAATTGTATAATATAATCAATTGTAATCAATTCCAATGTAATTGATCTCACATTTAAAAAGAAAGATTGAAGGGTTATTAAAATGTATAAGTTTTTAAATTTAGGAGGTAGGCACTATGATGAAG
>CAMZLP010000159.1 GCA_947311535.1 uncultured Deinococcota bacterium
AATAAAGTTACAATCAAAAAAGATTGGATGTAAAAATGGAAAAGCAATATATAATCGATGATTTGGGTGAACAATCTTGGCGCTTATTTAAAATTTTGGCCGAATTTGTACAAGGTTTTGAAGAAATGGCAGATGTCGGCAAAGCCGTTACAATATTTGGTTCTGCCAGATTTAAGTCAGATAATCCTTATTATCAAAAAGCTGAAAGCCTAGCCAGGGAGCTAGCAAATTGTGGCTATGCTGTGCTAACTGGTGGCGGCCCTGGGATTATGGAAGCTGGCAACAAAGGCGCTTATGAAGCCAAAGGCAAGAGCATTGGTATTAATATTAGCCTACCATTTGAGCAAGACCACAACGGCTATCAAACTGATTCTATTGATTTTAGCTATTTCTTTATTCGCAAAGTGATTTTGGTAAAATATTCAACTGCCTTTGTAGTTTTTCCGGGTGGTTTTGGCACCTTAGATGAACTTTTTGAAGCTCTGACCCTAATTCAAACCAAAAAAATCAAACCCTTCCCTGTTTACTTGATTGATTCAGACTATTGGGGCGGCTTAATAGATTGGATGAAATCCAGCCTGCTAGCCAAAGGGGCAATTTCTAAGAGCAACCTAAATTTATTTAAATTGGTTGATGATATTAGCACCATACCCGCCGAGATTGATGCCTATTACGAGCATGAAAATCATGCAGGTTTTGATTTCCCTCAAATCCACACTAAATAATCCCTAAATCTAGAGCTTTTAATACTGCTCTGGTTCTATCACGCAAACCCATTTTAGATAAGATATTTGAAACATGGTTTTTGACAGTACCTTCAGATAAATTAAGAGCTTTGGCTATCTCTTTGTTGCTGTATCCAGCAGCTAGCAAGCGTAATATTTCCAATTCTCGTTCGGTGAGTAATTCTGGGGTTTCAAAGGCATTTATATTATTATCTAATTGTTTTAAACCCTGCATTAGCCTACTTGTGCGGGCAGGTTGAATTAAGGTTTTACCGGCATGCAAGGTTTTTATAGCAGTTACTAAATCTTCTAAAGAAACATCTTTTAGCAAAAAGCCTTTTATGCCTAAGTTTATAGCTTTTAAAACTAATTCGTCATCATTAAAAGTTGTAAGAATTAAAACAGGTGGAAAATAGTCACTTTGGTTTAGTGCTTCTAAGGTACCAATACCATCTAAAACTGGCATTCGCAAATCTAGCAAAACAACATCAGGGCGTTTTAGGGCAATAAGCTCGAGCCCAGCCATACCATCACTGGCTTCACCGACTACTTCAATTCCCTCGGCTAATTCCAGTAAGCTTTTTATGCCTTGCCGAACCAAGCTCTGGTCATCAATCAAAGATACTTTTATCATTTAAAAACCCACCGGTAAGCTAGCCTCTATATTAAAGCCTTGCCCCTGTTGTGATGCAAAACTAAGCTTGCCCCCAACTTCAGCTAATCTTTCTGCCATACCTGTCAAGCCGTTGCCAGCTTTTACGCCTTGGGCTCCCCTACCATCGTCTCGAGCCTTAATATTTATATTGTAGTTTTTAATTTCAATACTAAACCATAGATTTTCGGCATTAGAATGTTTTATAGAGTTAGTAATAACCTCCTGAACGCAGCGCACAATTACATGAGCACGGTTAGGGTCTCGGACAATTAAATCTTCAGAAATATCAAAATGAATTTTAGGTTTTGGTACATTTTCTATTAAACCATTCAAAACTTTAACTAAATCAATCTCTTCGGTATCTAGCATACTACTTACCACTTTTCGCAAATCTGAAAGTAGGATTTTATTCATAAGCTGAGCTTTTATAATATGCTCTTTGGCTTTAGCATCTGATAGATGTTTTGCCACTTCCAAATTTAAACTAAGAGCAGTTAGTTGATGACCGATTAGATCATGTAATTCTCTGGCTATTCGCAAGCGCTCGGTCATTTGGCCACTTTCTTTTATTAGCTCCTGAGTTGCTCGCAATTCTGCATTGACCTGAGCCAGTTCCATTTTTGCTTTTACTTCGTTGAGCATGGCATAAGTAGAAAATAAAGCAAAGGCCTGGAAGCCAAAATATGCAATTGTCGGCACAAAGCTATTAAACAGCTCAACGCCTATTGTAATTAATGAAGTAAATATTATTAAGCTTTGAAAAATCACCCAATAAAAACCCATTTTTACCGGCATAAAATATGCTGCAATTACCGCTGTCAAAACAAATAGAATTGGCATAAGGCCATAATCAGCATTTAAGATTTGAGTAATTGTCGCCAAAGCCGTAAGTGCTGATAGCACTACAAACTTATTTTTAAATATTTTCTGAAAAATCTTTGCTGTATAAAAACTAAATATTATAATGAATAGTAAATAGGCAGCTAGCCAAATAAAGAATTTGCTAGATATTGTAAAATCAATAATTTCAGGTACTCCAACTGCCAACCAAGTGGCAATACCTGCTATTTTTGACATTTTTTGAGAAAATTGACTTTCGTTCATAAATTATTATATGAACTTAACTATGCCTTTTGGAAGATTCAAAAGGCATAGTTAAGCTAAAAAATAAATAAATTGTTAATAATAGTTTAAAACTCAAAAAAAAGCCTCAATGCACAACATAACAATCACTATTGATGATAATGAAGAAACAATAAACTTGACAATAACACACTCAAGTATTATAATAAGAACATCAAGGGTTAAGCTCTTTATTTAGCCCTTCTAAAAATAAACTTGGAGGTATATTATGCCATTAGTAAGATTGAACCCAAATATAAACAAAGTAGCAAGAGTAGCAAAGCAAGAAAATCTTTTGAGAGATTTTGATAGTTTTTTCAATGAATTGTCAGCGCCATTTTATAACCGCGTAGTCAATGTAGAAAACTCTGACTTTCCAATTGATTTGTATGAAACCGAAGATGAAGTAATACTAGAAATGGCTGCAGCAGGCTTAAAAGCCGAAGATTTAGAAATCGGTGTAGAAGCAAGACAGCTAACAATCAGAGGAAAAATAATTGAAGAAGATGTCAAAGAAGACAAAGAGCGGCATTATTGGCTGAAAAACATTGCTCGTACAGAATTCTCAAGAAGTTTGACTTTGCCAGAAAATGTTGACTTTGAAAAAATAGAAGCAAGCATTGAAGATGGTATTTTACGAATCGAAATGCCAAAAGTGCCCGAAGCAAAAGTAAGAAAAATAGAAATAAAAGCAAAAGCTGCTAAAAAAAGTAAAAAGAATTAGTAGACCTGAGCATTAAAAATAGCGACAAGCTAGAACTTGTCGCTATTTTTTTATAATGACTATTATACCAATCACTAGCAAGAAGACTCCTGAAACACGCTTTAGTTGGGCTCGAGCCTGTTCATTCTGAAAAAAGCCCCTGAGCCTAGCAGCAAAAAATGCATAACTGCCTAAAACAAATAAAATCACCAAAGCGACAATCAAAACTAATATTGCAGCAGAATCCAAGGTCAAATTATTTAAATCTACAAAGCTTGGCAAAAAACCTAAGTAAAATAAAATCACTTTAGGATTAGCCAAAGTTAGCAACAAACCACCTAGCAAGCCTTGTTTTTTTGTCTCGCTTAATTCACTACTATCTTTGGCAGTTCTTATTGATTTTAAAGCCAAATAGATAAGATAAAAACCGCCCAAAATTTTAACTAAAATAAATAATTGCCCAAAAGCCGTGGCAATTGCCGAAAGACCCAAAATAGCCAAAACCAAATATGTTAAGTCACCAATTATAACCCCAATAATAAAAGAGAGCGAAGCCAAGAATCCATGGGATAAGGCTCGAGCAATCACCGCAAATACCCCTGGCCCCGGTGAGGCAACAAAAATACTAAGCGCCAATATTAAAGCTAAGATAGCCTGAACTGTCATTGCTCTTAGTCCTTTCTCTTTGAATTAATTAAAAACTAAAACCTCAAAATCTAGCAAAAGGAGTAATTCTCAATTATCTATCACAACCTAAGGGTGCAATCTGCTGCCATCACGAGGGAATGCTCGAGCAAACCTTACATTAGATATACCCAGTAAAAGGGCAGTTAGTCGCTCGGCCCCAATAGCAAAACCACCATGTGGCGGCATGCCGTGTTTAAATATCTCTAAATAGCCAGCAAATGCTTCTGGATCCATCTTGCGTTTTTTGAGCTCTTCAATCAATACATCATATTCATGAACCCGCTGCCCACCCGAGGTTATCTCTTGGCCTCTAAATAAAAGGTCCAAGCCTAAAGTCAAACCATCTTCAGTTGGATAAGTATAAAAAGGTCGGGCAGCTTGTGGATAATTAGTTACAAAAACAAAGTCGCTGTCATGCTCGCTTTTTGCCCATTTTCCTAATAGTCTTTCAGCTTCTGGGTCTAAATCTTTACCACCCGTTTCGTAATCAAATTTATCTTTGATTAAGGCTCGAGCCTCAAATAAGCTAATCCGTGGGAATTTCACTGCTAAGTTAGGAACTTCTGCTCCAAAAATCTCTAATTCCTTTTGACAAGTCTTAGCGACATCTGCCATCATAGATTTTAATAAAGCTTCTTCTAAATCCATGACATCATGGTCATCTTTAATAAAGCCCATTTCAACATCTAATGACAAATACTCAGCTAAGTGCCTGCTAGTATGGCTTTGCTCTGCTCTAAAAACAGGTGCAATTTCATAAACTCGCTCATAGACTGCCATCATAAGCTGCTTGTAAAGCTGCGGTGACTGAGCCAAATATGCTCTTTTGCCATAATAGTCAACCTCAAAAAGGTTAGCTCCGCCCTCGGCACCTGCAGCTACAATTTTTGGTGAAAATATCTCGGTAAAATCTTGAGAATTTAAATAATTACGCATGGCAGTTGCTAACTCGGCTTGAACCTTAAGGGCTGCCCTAGCTTCTAAACCACGGATAGAAATATGCCTATACTCCAATAAAGTCTCAGGGTTTACATGCCATTCTTCTTTTGATATCTCCACTGGCGGTGGTTCTTTGGCCTCAGTTATTATTTCTAGCTTAGTTGCATGAATCTCTAACCCCCCCGGAGCGCGCTTGTTGCTTACAGGTTTACCTGTTACTTGCACGCTACTTTCATGCAATGGTATATCGGTGTTTTCATAAACACATTGCACAATACCACTGCGATCACGCAATATTAAAAAGCTAATCCCACCCAAATCACGGCGATTATGCACCCAGCCTTGCATTATTACTTCTTGCTCTAAATGCTCGGGCAAATCTTTTATCAATACTCTATCTTTTAACATTCGTTCTCCTTATGAAAATAAAAACCCCAAGGTGTTTTACCTTGGGGTTATATAAGCAAAATTTATATAGCGCTAGACCCCAATTAAGCTCAAATTATCTTCTCTAGAATTTGTAGGGAATGCGTTCATTAGCGGTAATCTTAGCAGTTTTAAATAGTTTATGTCAACATAAACGTATAAATATGCAATTTTTTATAAAAAAATCTTATCTCTATCGCCAATATTTTGAGGCAGTTTTGTAACAAGTCTTTGAAAACTATCCAGTTTTCGTATTTTATTTGCATTTAAAATTTACCAATATAGTCGCCAATCAAAATAATATCAAAGCCAAGAAAATGTTCTTTTCTTTCTATCCCACGCTAGCAGTAAAATCTCATACCCAATCTGGC
>CAMZLP010000160.1 GCA_947311535.1 uncultured Deinococcota bacterium
AAAAGAAGCATATTTCGCTTCAAAATTGCTTATCTGATTACTATATCGCTTCATAAACATAATTTATATCCTATTATTTCCCCCTTATTATTACTAGTTTTATCAGTTTTTTACTTTTCCCCGATTTCTTGGACGCACCCAATAGGAAAAAATTATATAGAATTAAGAGCTTCAAAATGCTACAATGAACAACTACCAAAATTGCTTGGTAATTAGGGATTGAGTGATGTCGATAGACGCCAAAGAAAAAATTAGAGCAAGTATTGATATTGCTGAAGTGGTCTCTGAGGTTGTTAGCTTACAAGCTGCTGGTAAAGGTCAACTAAAAGGCTTATGCCCTTTTCACAATGAAAAAACCCCAAGCTTTCATGTAAACCAAGATAGAGGCTTTTATTATTGCTTTGGCTGCAATGCCAAAGGTGATGTCTTTGATTTTTTGATGCAGACCCAAGGGATTGACTTTAGTGAATCCCTACGGATTTTAGGGCAGCGCAGCGGCATAGAGGTAACTCCACCAAGCCAAATAGACTTAAAAAAGCGAGACTTGTACGAACTTAATAAAATCGCTTTAAAATATTTCTTAGATAATTTAAATGATGAGGTGAATGGCTATCTTTTAGACCGTAAATTAAGCCAAGAGAGTATAGATAAATTTGAAATTGGCTTTGCAACTGATAGCTGGGATAGCTTTTTAAAATTTGCCTTAGCCAAAAATATAACCGAACAAGAACTATTAAATGCTGGCTTGATACGTAAAAATGAAAATAATAGAACATATGATTATTTTAGAAATAGAATTATATTCCCGATAAAAGATTATTTGGGGCGGGTGGTTGGTTTTTCGGGACGAGTTATTGATGACAGCTTGCCTAAATATTTAAATACCAGCGAGACAGCAATTTTTAAAAAGGCTGAATTACTCTACGGTTTAGATACTGCCAAACATGCTATTAGAGAAGCTAAAACTGCAATTGTGGTTGAAGGCTTTATGGATGCTATTGCCTTGCAACAAACTGGTTTTGGCAATACCGTAGCAGCCCTTGGTGCTAACCTAAGCATGCAGCAAGCTATTGCGTTAAAACGAATGGATGTAAATTTAGTATATTTGGCTTTTGATGCTGATGAGGCAGGGCAAAGGGCAATTTTGAGTGGTTTAGATCAAAAAATTGGTAATGAGTTTTTGATTAAAGCGGTCAGTGTGCCTTATGGCAAAGACCCTGCTGATGCTGTTTTGGACGGTAATATTGATGATTTTAGAAAAGCTTTAGAAAATGGCTTATCTGAAGTTGAGTTTCGTTTTAAAACTGTATTCAAAAAACATGATAGTAAAACAACTGAAGGCAAGCAAAAAATTTTGAATGACTTATTAGTCAGCCTTAAACCAAAAGGGATTTTTGACCCAGTAGCTGCTGAGATGCGGCGTTTGGTAATTGATTATTTAGCCATTGATGGCCAACGCTTGGATAGGTTTTTGAATAGTAAGAAACAAATCAAACTAAACAAAACCCAAATAAAAGGTTTAGAAAGTACTAAAAAGAGTTCACAAATTACCATATTTGAGTTAGAGATTATGGCTTTGGTTATGCTCGAGCCTGAAAGTTTAAAAGATAATATTGCTACTATTCAATCCTCGTTACCTAATGAAGAGCTTAGTATTTTAGCTGAATTTATGAATATTTGTCAATTAAATAATTATGATGACCATGCCATTTTAGAAGAATATAGAAACCGTGATGAGGGTAAAATATTATTTGAAAGGTTGTTTTCACAAGATTCTAACAGCGACTTTAAGATTAATATTGACAAGCACTTAAATAATTTATTATCTAGCTTACGGGAGCTATATTTAAACACCGAAAAAGAAAACATGCGTGCTAAATTACTTGCTCGTATGACAGAGGTTAGTGAGCAAATAAGCAGCCCAGAACTATCTGCAGAAGATTTACAAAGCTATTACGAGGAGCTAAAATTAATTCAGCAAATGTTAGCAGCTCGTGAGGGTGAACGCAGGCTTAGGGCAAATGATAGCCTAAGAAAAAATTAGATTTTTGTTAATTCACGATTGCTAACAATCGAAATAAAACCATAGTTATTTGCACGTTTTTTAGCAAATTCTTTTAAATATTCTGTTTCTGCGTAATCTAATGCATAAATATCTAAACCACTTGCTTGTAATTCTTTGGCAATTTTTTTTGTCCAAGCCAGCTCATCAGCTTTTAAAGATCTATAGCTACCGTCATTTGTCCAAATACAAGAAAAACCTTCAAAGACAATAGCAGAAATATAATCTTGCAATTCTGGCATTAAGCTAAAACCTCTATTTGCAATTAGAGTTTTGCTTTTCGCTAGTTCTTTTAATTGACAAATTAACTGCAATAAATTATTTCTTTGCTCTGGGTATTTATCGATTGCATCTAGAGTGTCTAAAAAAAGGCCTTGAAAACCTTGAGCAAAATAGCTAGTTGCTTGTTTTAAAATATGTTCGTGCCATAGGCTCGAGCCTATATCCACATATGATGTATCCCAGTCTAAGTTGCGCTCTTTTAATTGCCATGGCCCTGATTTTGCTGAATCTTCGCCTAAGCTTATATAAGCATAGGTTTTGCTAATTTTAGCAAGCTGTTTAATTTCTTGAGCTGAGTAATGCTCTGGCTGTAAAATAACTGCTTCATAGTTTGCTAAGTTTTTTAAATCACCTTTGCCATAATAAAAACCTATGGCTGGCTTAGATGACATAAATCCCATATTCTTCTAGATTTTGTAGAGCAAAAAATGTTGCTATTGTCAGCATAACTGGTAATAAAATTAAAACAATGCTTAAAGCTACACCAAGAAACATTAAAACAACTACAATTGAAAAACCAATACTAAGATATAAGACATTGTCCAAACTCAATAATATTAAAGAGAAGCTTAAACTAAGCCCATAAAGTATGAAATGGGCCACTGTTATTGTTAGACTTAAGCTAGTGCTAAAAACACTAAAAATTAAAATCGTCAGAGCAGCAAAAGCTAATAAAAGACCAATCGTAATCGTAATCACATTTGTTCTTGAAATATATTCGTCATTAGACTTTGATGACCATAAAGAGTCTGCTAACTTATCTCTTAACCAAATTACCAACCACTCAGAAGCAAAACTCATAACAATAAGAATACCGCCGGCAATTAATATATGTTTGCTATGCGTTTGGAATAAGTCTACTAATAATAAGCCAATTCCAAAACTATAAGGAATCAAAATACTTGCTGACTGGATGGATTTAGCTAACCATTGCCAAGACTCTAAACTAGGAAAACTAAGCATAGGCCATAAAAAATATATACCCACCGCTACTAGCAGAAAAGCTAGAGCAAATAATGGAATTGGTAATATAGCCAAAACTGCAATTGCTACTAATATCAGCCCCTTATAAGTAGTTTTTTGTAATAAAGACTCTGCCCACAATAAAGATGTAAGAATCCACCAAAGTAAATTAACTGTTGCCTCGGTCATGCTTGGGAACTCTAAAGCCCAAACTGAAACAAGCCCTACAAACCCTAAAAAAGATAGAATAGCTAATATTCGCCCAGAATTTTCTAAAGATAATTCAGTATGCATTTTATTAACTAATTTACTACCTATAACAGACCAGATTATCAGCCAGATAATGGTTAACCAGTTTTGAGGGACAGAGTCTATTTGAATAATGATAGTAGCAAAAATAGCTAGTAGAATAGTTAGCTGCTTTAACCACATAGTATTGAATGTTTTTTGCCAAAAATAGTCCTCGGTTTTTTGAGCTGGAGTAATATTTTGAATTTCTCGAGCAAGTTCAAAAGGATTATCCATACCAAATTCTCTTTTTACACGATAGCCGTTATAGCCTATAGCTTCTAGATGAGCTGCAATTTCATAAACATCTGTAGCGTTCTTTGTAATATCAAACATACTGCGTGCAAGCCTATTTATAGGCCTAAGGCTACGCTCATTTGAACCAAAGCTCTCATAACTCGCTATCAGCTCAGGTTTTTTATATCTACCTATCTGGCTCAAATTTTTACCTCTCTAAGATTGTCATTAAAGTCGGATGTTTTTTGAGGCATAGGGCTATAAATATCAGATACTGTGTGCTTAGAAATCGACCTTAAACTACGATAAACTCTGTCATAGTTAGCTAGCATTTTGTCTAAGCTATAATATTTAAGAGACCGTTCTCTGGCTCGTTTACCTAATACTTTTCTAAAGTTTTTATCTTTTAATACTGTTATTAGACCCCTTGCAAATTCTTTGGGGTCTTGAGCAGGAACTAATATCCCGGTATTAGCTAATAACTCACCAACTCCACCAACCCTTGTAGCAACAACGGCTCGAGCCGACATCATCGCTTCTATAACTACATATGGTGAGCCCTCAGATACACTAGAAATTGCCATAAGGTCACTATTTTCAAAAACAATCTTTGAAGAATTCACCCGACCCATAAAATTAACAGAATCTAAGTTTAATTCTTCAATCAACTCGAGCAAGCCTTCATAATAGTACTCATTACCCTCAGGTATTGGACCATACAAATCCAATTTAGCGTCAGGAATTTCTTTTTTAATAATACTAAAGGCAGTAATTAGAGTTTCTAAATCTTTTAAAGGGTCAATTCTACCAATCCAAGAGATTGTTGGCTGTTTTTCTTCCTTTTCCGAGAAATCTTCAAAACTATTTACTTCAACCCCATTTGGGATTACTTTGGTACGTTTTTCAGCAGAACCAAGTTCTAGTTGCCATTTGCGATTGAACTCACTAACTGACAGCGTAAGATCGGCTCGAGCATATACAAGCCTTGCCAAGGTTTGGTAAAATCCCGAACGAAAATACTTAACTGAATAAGGGTCTTTTTCGTCTGAAAATGCTAAATAACGCTCGCGCAAATAAACTCCATGCTCTGTTAAAACTAACGGAATATTATGAACTCTAGAAGCAACAAAAGCAACTAAAGAAGCTAATCCATTGCTAACAGTATGTGCTACATCAGCCCTAGGAGGAATAAACAATAGCGGCGACAATGCAGACTTTAGCCAATTAACTGCAATGGCTATCTCTGCTAAGGGTGGCTTAGTCTTAAGCTCACGAGTTAACTTTTTATGGACAATATGCCATATTTTTCTTCGCTCAAAAAGCGGCCATATATTTACCCTATCACCTAATCTAGCCAGTTCTACTAAAGCATTTGCAAATCTATCTTGATCTTTTTCAACAAAGGCTAAAAAATCTACTATTGCTTCATCAAATATAGCAATATCAGCTTTACTAGCAGCTGGCAAATCTCTAGGTCGCCAAATAGGCAAGGTTACTAGCTTATTTACATTTTTAGGCCTAGGATAAGCAGCCACAGAAGGAAGCGGACCGGTAATAGCCAGCACTGTAAATTGGTGCTCGGGTAAGCCTTGGACAATTTGATTGCACCAAGTACTTACCCCACCCATTACATATGGATATGTTCCTTCAGCTATAAATAATATCCGCATAGCACCAATATACTTTCTTTTACTAACGATTCTCTGATTCAGGGACAACTTCTTGGCTTAAGTCTACTTCAAATTCATAGTCTCCTGATAAGGATAAAGTTCCAATATCAAGCTCTTCATCAAATGTTTCATAGTTTTGATTACTTAGATTCTGGGTTTGTAATGCTGGATTAAATGAGATGGTTTTAGAACCAAGAACTACAAATCTTGATATTTGTACATCACCATAAGTCCAAGTGCGTCCTGGCAAACCTATACCGCTCATATATACCCAAGCAGGTCGATTGGTTGTTATTGAAATAGTGTTATTAGTAGTATCCCAAATGGCTTTAACCCCAGATTTCATAAAAGAGGTTCTGTAAGCTGTACGTTTGCCAATATTACGCCAAGAAAGTGAAATGATTGGCAAATTATAGAATTTTTCGTATTTATCAAAAATTGCTCGAGTCCAATCATAAGCTAAGCTCTTACCATTTCCATAATCTCTTAGGTTACCAACATGCTGATAATGTGAATACTGCTGGCCTGAAAGAAGATGTCCAAAAGCGATATTAGCTTCAAAATCTAAAAATTCTTCATAACTAAGATCATGATCAAAAAACGGCTTAGTACCATTTGGGCCATAAATTCTGTTATAAGCATCCATTGCATCCCAAGGAGTATTTACAGAATAAAAAACATTGGTTGGCCAACGTGGCACTATTAAAATACTTTTTTCTAGTGGGTGATAGATTCCACAACCCTTACAATCTGGCTCTAAGCTTTTAACGCTCATATTACCAGCAACATAACGAATGCCTCTGTACTTGGCAGCACGCAAAAATCTACGGTTTGAGCGGTTTAAGCCAAGGTCTTGTTTTGGGCCAGGATCATCAGGGCCAGCAGGATTAAACCAGCCTAAGCCAGATATATCGCCAGTTACTAAGGTAGAAAAATCCATACGAGCATTTTGATGAAACCCAAACCAATAGTACGCAGCATACTGATTCCAATAAAGTTGTTTATATGATTCCCAGAAGTCTGTCCAATCCATATATTCATGAGACCAAGTATGATTCACCCAATAAAAACTATTTTTTACACACTTTGTCATGCTGCTTAATGGATCCACAGATTGCACATTTTCATTACAGCTTTTAGGAGCTCTAGGGTTTGAGCCAGTAGCATTATAGGCCATAGTATAAGTAAATGGATAGTATGAATTTCTTACAAAATTATAGCGATTTTTGATTATTTGCATTTGATTAGCTGCATTTTTTGCATCATGCGCATTTAGACGATAAGTACCGTTTATACCGCCTGTATTGGCGTCCCAGCTATCAGAAGGTATAAACCAATCATCTTGATCTAAACCAAAATAAAACTGTTTGTCACCTAAATAAACACCTTTGGTCAACCAACGCACAAGGTCTAAACTAAGCACTTTGGCATGAATAACATAAGGATTATTAGCAAAAGTAAGTGCTAAGCGTTCACGGCCATCAGCAGTTGTTGAAGAAGCTGCTAAAATATTACCGGCATTGTCATTTATTAAGGCTGTGGCATTCACTCCACCGCTAGAATCTAATTTGGTCAAATAGGTATAGGCATATCGAATTGGAATAATAGCATTAACTTTTAAACTAGAAAAAACAGCTCTACCTGCTGAAGTAAATTTGACATTGTAAGCTTGGTTAGTGGTGTCAACATGGTCGTTAGGATAGGCTGCTTTAACACGCAAACCATAGTCTTCTATTAGACTACCATTAGCCCAAACAACACCATTGGTATACATGGTTAATTGTCTTACTTTATAATCACGCTCATATTGATGTAAAAGTGACCATTCAGCATTGCTAAGGGCACTAGGGTAAGTACCATTACTTTCGTACTGCAAGCCACCTTCGGCAAGAATAATGCCATAATAGTTACCATCACCATTAGTTTTAGCTAGTTTTGAAGCTGTTAACGCTTGGCTACTAGCAATTAAAACATCATATGGAATACCAATTTCATCAAGCATAGACTTTGCTGCATTTAAATCAGAATCATCACTTACTGCACTAATAATTAAGATTTTCATCTCTAGTTTGCCAGTAGGGGCAGCTAAGGTAGTTAGGCTCGAGCCCTGCTCGAGTGGTGCCAATTCATATAGGCGTTTATCAGCTGAGCTGAAATCCAAGGTTAAAGTTGGTGCTTGTGGATCTAACCTAGCTAGCTCATAGATTTTGTTATCTACCTGCTTGGGTGTTACTGGCTGTGAGCAGCTACTAAATATTAGTCCAAGCAAAGCCAGTACTAGCATTAAATTGATTTTATTTTTAAACATACTTCTCCAATCGACAACTAAATGTTGAGACTTAGTTATCTCAGTCTCGTAGTTTTAGTTTAGGAGAGCTATAAACCCTCTCCCCCTTTTAGACTACTCGTGTCATAACACACACAGCACAATTTTAACCAGAATTAAAAACTGGTTATCCTCATTGGTCACATTATAAATAATAAGCTCTAACAGAAATCTTAATTTAGGCAAAATTAGCTGGCAATTTTACTGTAAAACTCGAGCCTATCCCCTTTTTAGACTCAACCGCTATAGTTCCTTGATGGGCATCTACTATTAATTTAACAACATAAAGCCCTAAGCCAGTTCCACCAACACGATGCTCATCAACACGCTTATATTTTTGAAATAAACCTTTTACTTGCTGTTCATCCATTCCATAACCTTGGTCTTTTATTTCTACAATTGCAAACTTACTATCTCTTTTTAAAGATAGCTCGATTTTGCTATCAGCCGCTGAAAATTTTATGGCATTATTTAGTAGATTAATAAAAAGCCTACTCAACAAGTCACTATCAGCCATCATATTTAATTGGGCTAAGGCTTTTACCTCCAAAATAATGTTTTTTTGAACTGCCTGAGTACTAATAATAGCTGCTGAATTACGCACAATCTCAGCTAAATTTATTAATCTAGGCTCGAGCACAAAAGTTTCAGACTCTAAACGGCCTAAATCCAAAAATACATCTGTCATACGTTTCATACGGGCAGCTTCATCATTAATTATTTGTAAATACTCATTTTCTTTGTCTTCGGCCAATAAAACTTGGGTAAATCCCTGAATACTTGTTAGTGGTGAGCGCAAATCATGGGCAATCATAGCGGTCATCTCTTGACGTTTTCGGTCTAGCTCTTCAACAATATTTAGCTTACTAATAATGGCTGCTACTCCTTTGACCTTATCATCATCACGAACCACTTTTAGGTTAATCAATAATGGGTGGTTAGATCTTCTTTCAGTCAAACCAAATTCTAATTCATCAGCTAATTCAACCATTTTTATATAGCTTTCTTGAAAGCGATTATTATCAATTGTCAAATACTGCGGAATAGCTACTAGCATGTTTTTATTATCACCAAAAATCTCACGAGCAGCCGCATTTTTATAGATGCTATAGCCATATGGGCTCATAATAAATACCGCTTGAGGCAAGGTTTCTAATAATGTGCCCAACCAGCTTCGCTCGGTTACTAGCAAATCACCTAACATTGCCAAAGCATTAATTTTATCTAAGCTAGTTTGCTCTCGCCAAGGCCACAGAGTATTAGCAAAAGTGGTAGTTCTGTCTCTTAAATTTTGATATTTAGCCATTTGCCTAAAGGCATCTAATGATGCTTCTAGTAATTTGAGTAATTCTAAAGGTATTTTATGGGGCAAATTTAAAGCCAAAACCCCTATCACCTTTTCATCTTCTTTAATAACCTTAGCAAGGTAGTAGGGGCGATTATTTGCCAAGCTATCCTTAGCACTAAAAAATGCCTCGCTAGCAAAATCTATTAAATCTTGGCTAACATAATCTTTGGTTTTTGTAATACTGGATTCAAATATTAATACTCCCTCACTGGCATTTAGGCTTATTACCAAAGACTCGAGCATATCTTTAGTATCTGCCATATAAGTTTTAGGGGCAAAACCACGCTCCAAATCTTTGGCAATATCATCACTTGGTGAAGCATGAAAGGCATTATCTAGGGTAAAAGTTATTTTTTGCGATAGTTCTTTATCCAGTTTCTTTAAAAGGCTATAGCTGCTGGCAATGTAGCTAAATATAGGAATTAAAATTAGGGCTAAAGGTGGAACAAAAAGACCAGCAATAAATATTATAAAACTTAATAGCAAGATAGCTAACACTGTCCAAATTAAATACCTATGCCCCCACTTACGGCGGCTAATCTGTGGCCAATAAAAGGCTGAAGCTAATAATAAAAACAAATATACAAATTTATTCAGCTCTCTTAGATTGCTTTTATAAAGGCTATAGACTTGGCTTGCTTCCACTTCTAAACCAGAAATCTCTCCAAAGGGGCTAATTATTTGGTCTCTATCTGTACCTTTTAGCGTTACGCCAATCAAAACTATTTTATCTTTCAATTCGGTATACGAAAACTTATTTCGGTAGATATCTAAAAATGAATAGTATTGAAAACTTTTTTCTGGACCAATATAGCTTATCAATCGAAAAGCTTCTGAAATATTAGACTTAGGCTTAATATTAGCGGTTTCTAATACTGCTAAAGCAAAAGAGGGGTACTGCTTAGAAGAATAATTGACAAGCGCTTGCATATAGCGGGCTGACTCATCTAGGCTTATAATGCCTCTGTTCACATTATTAAGTAATGGATTAAATTCTATAAAACCCTCACTAATATCAATATCTCCCAATTTTTTTACAGACTGTCTAATTTGGGGCAATACTACATTGGCATTATTTATTGCTTCAGCAAGAGCAATATCTGAGCTTGCTTGAGAGCTTTCAGGAAAAAACATATCAAGGGCAATTACTTTTACCCCAGCATCTTTTAAATTATTAATGACTCTTGCATAAAAAAGCCTATCTAATTCAGAAATACGGTAACTGTATTCGGATATAAATTTTTCATCAATTCCTATAATCACAATATCTTTGTTATCTGGCTCAATATTCAAAAAACTACTTATAACTTGACGCAATCTAAAATTTCCATCTAAAAATAATAGGTCGGTAGTTTTACTCCAACCAGAAATATAAAAAACTATTATTATCAAACTAAGTATGACTGTGCTTGGGCTGGGCCAGTATTTACGCATAAACTAAAATAAACCCTATATCATTGCCTACAAAATGTTCTATTTCCCCGCTCGAATAATTGCCTGCGTGGCTATTATTTCACCATCAGAGCTTGGGTTTTTGGCAATAATTTCTATATAGTTCAAACCATAATCTAAATCAAGCTCGAGGCTAAACCTATAGTCTATTATTTCAACTTCTTGATCATTAATCAAAACCATTTCGGCATCACTAATACCCACAATTAGTATTTTGGCTTCTTTAGTGTAAAAATTGAGTTTTTTAAGAAATAGTTTTGGCTGCCCAAAAAGCTTATCTCTATCCAAGTTTTCTCTATCTAAATCATCTAATTCTAATTCTTTTAAACCATTATTAGGGTCATATTGTTTGCCAGCTTCAATCTCTACAAAACCGCTATCATTAATACCAGCAACATTGCCCTTAAAAGTTTTGATTAGTGGTGGAGCATCATCAACTGGTGAATCTAATCGAAACTTTGTACCCCGAACACCCGCAATAAGACCTGGGGTATCTATTTCAAATGGTTGACCATCGTTATTAATAATAGCCCAAACTTTACCTTGCTTAAGCTCGATCACAGTCCTAGAAGAGCCGTCTTCAAAAGAAGACCATTCTTTTAAAAAGATTTCAGTATCTGATTGCAAACGAATTAGGCTTTCTCCAAAGGCAAGTTCTAGCCATGAATCAGAGAATGTTTTAATGCTCTCAGTGATATTTAGTTCATCACCAACTTTAACATCTTGCCATTCATCTTTTTTAATTCTGGCACTACCGTCAAAACCAATTACTTTAGCAGTGCCTGTATCAACAACAGCTAGCCCCTCGTACCATGGGAATACCGGATAGGCTTGCTGAACTTTTAGTTCACCAGCATTGGAGCTAATCTGTTCACCTGCTGATACTTCAAAGTCTTTGGCCTTGCGTAAAACTGTTAATTTACCGTTTAAAACCACTGCTTTTTTCAGATCATCTTTAGTTGTAAATATAGTTTCTCCGTCAATCTCTACAGGACCATCTATAAAAAAGATAGTTTCTTGGCCTTTAATATAAGCATTTCCTTCTAATAGCTCATATGATTGTGCATAATATGTCTGCCTTTTTAACAAACTATTTTTATCTAATTTGATTACTGCCTTTTCAAAATTCAATTCTAAGCTAGCATCAAAAGTGCGTAAAAAAGCCCCTAGGCCAAAGTCTTCACCAACAATTGCTGGTCGCCAAGGTGAATTTATCGAATCACGTATTTCTGCTAAGCCTGAAATACTTGTAATAGTTTGTGCTGATATAAAACTAAAAAAAGATATAAGAAAGATTAATAAGAGTTTTTTAGCAAGCATAATAATCAATTATATGATAAATTATCCCAAACTATGGCTATATGAAACTTAATAAAAGAAAAGACTAAAATCTAAGGCTTTTTTAAATAATAGTAAAAATAAATGATAAACATAAATGCTTCTTTGGGTTAGACTATATCTCATGCAAAACAATTGGCTTATTTCGCAGCAACGAAATTGGCTTGGGCATATTTTTGGTATCTTTGCAACAGGGTTTCTAATAGTATTTCTGGCTTATCCTTTATTAACAATAGTAGTCAGAAGTTTTAATTCTTGGCAAACTATAAGTTATGTTTTAACTAATCCTTATTACCTTAAAAAATTGCAATTTAGTTTTTATCAGGCTATTTTATCAACAATTATTACAGTTGTTCTGGCACTGCCCAGTGCGGTTTACTTTGCAAAATATAAATTTACTGGCAAGAGGTTAATAAAAACTATTTTCACTATTCCTTTTGTAATGCCTACAGTCGTAGCGGCAATTGGTTTTTTGGTATTAATTGGACCAAATGGCATTGCTGGGATTAATTTAAAAGACCAATTTATTATTATTTTAATAGCTCATGTTTTTTATAATTATGCCTTAGTATTGCGTATTGTCAGCGGCTATTTAGAAGCAATGGGTACAGAAATCTATCAGGCTGCTGATGTACTTGGAGTGGGTTGGTTTAGAAAATTTTGGCAATTAACTTTACCTTTGGCCATGCCTGCAATTATTGCTGCTGCTACTTTGACCTTTATTTTTTGTTTTACTAGCTTTGGGGTTATTGTAATTTTAGCAGCAAAACCCGAATTTGCAACTTTAGAGGTGGAAATATATAGAGCAGGCTCGAGCCTGCTCGAGTTAGAAGCAGCATCTGTTTTAGCCTTGCTTCAATTAATAGTAATTACAATAGCCAGTATTTTTTATACTCGTTTACAAGCAAAAACTGCCCTAAAACATAAACAAAGCCGTAGTCTTGCAATAAAAGCAAATAATACCAACAAGGTTTTCATATTTTTCCATTTTAGTTTAGCAGCTATTATTATTCTATCCCCGTTAATTGCCCTGAGCTATAAAACATTTTTTAACAATGGTTTTAGTTTAGATAATTTCAATTATCTGCTAAATGCAAAAAAAACTATCAGCTTTCCTGGAGCTATCACTGCCATTAAAAATTCTTTACAATTTGCACTACTGAGCACCCTTTTGTCTTTATTAGTAGGTTTTGCATTTGCTTATGCGGTGGTGCGGAGTAATTGGAAGTTTTTAGATGCCAGCAGTCTTTTGCCTTTGGCTACTAGCTCAGTCACATTGGGTTTTGGATATTTAATTGCCTTTCCATATTTACGGAGCAGTATTTGGGGCTTAGTTTTGGCTCATACAGTTATTGCCTTTCCACTTGTCAGCCGCAGTATTTTGCCAGCTTTACGCTCACTACCAAATAACCTTAGTGATACGGCCAAAACCTTGGGTAAAAACTCTTTGCAAATATTATGGCAAATTGAGTTGCCTTTATTAATACCTTCATTTATTACCGCAGCTAGTTTTGCCTTTGCAATTTCAATGGGTGAATTTGGAGCTAGCTTGACTATAATATCAAGCAAATATGCAACTATCCCCGTAGCGATTTTTGACCGTTTAGGTAAACCTGGGGCACAAAATTATGGGGCCGCTTTGGCATTGTCATTTGTATTAATGCTAGTAACAGCTTTGGTTATGCTTATGCTCGAGCATTTTGGGGAAAGTGAGATTTGATGACCCAAGATAGCCCCCATATTTTTGTAGCATCAAGCTCTGGAATATCAACTCTAGCTAATACTAGCTATCACAAGTTCTAAATTAAATAATGACTCTTAAAACTTAAGTTCTTATAGGAAATAAGAGTTATAATCTCAACATGAAGATACTAGTATCTAATGATGATGGAATTTATTCACCAGGAATAAAAGCCTTAGCAAATGCTATGGCCCAAATAGCTGATGAGGTAATAATTGTTGCCCCAGATGTAGAACAATCGGCAACAAGTAGTGCTCTTACTCTACGAAGACCACTACGTTACAAAGCTACTAAGCTAAGTAATATTGCAGCAAATATTAAAGCTTTTAGAGTAGACGGTACCCCCGCTGATTGTGTGATTTTAGGAGTACATAATGAGGGCCGACCAGACCTTATTGTAGCTGGTATCAATTTGGGCCCTAATTTGGGTTATGACGTTATATATTCTGGCACAGTTGCAGCTGCAACCGAGGGTACCACTATGGGTATAGCATCAATTGCATTTTCTATTGGCTTAGATGACGATGACATTAATTTTGAATTTGCAAAAGAATACGCAAAAAAAACCGCTTTGCATGTGCTCGAGCATGGCCTAGCCAGCCGCACTCTACTCAATGTCAACTTTCCTGCTAAAAAACCACTTGGTTTAAAATTATGCCGTCAATCTACCCATCAATGGGATGATAATGTTGTGCAACGTAAAGACCCAGAAGGCAAAGATTATTATTGGATTTCTGGCAAGCCAATTGGCACCGATGAAAAGGATGCTGATTATCATATTGTTAAGAGCGGCTATGTTAGTGTAAGCCCCTTGCATTTAGATATGACTGAATACAAGACCCTAAAAAAATTAGAGATTTTGATGAATGAATGACCTAGAATTACAAAAAATGCAAACTACCCTTAGCAATGCAATAATTTCAGCTTTGCCAAAAAACCATAAAAACAAGGAAATAAATCATTATTATGAATTGATTTCTGACTATCCCAAAAGGGGTGGTAAATTAATACGAGGTATTTTGCTCTTATTATCAGCCGAAGCACATGCTGGAAAATGGCAAGATGCTCTTGATGTCGCTGTAGGGCTCGAGCTTTTTCAAAATTGGATATTAATACACGATGATGTCGAAGATGAATCTGACGAGCGCCGTGGAAAACCAACCTTGCATAAAATAATTGGTGATGCTCGAGCCATTAATGTTGGTGACGCTCTGCATGTTTATATGTGGCAAGTTTTAAATAATCTAAATTTGCCAAAAGCTTTTGAAATCCGCGATGAATTTTTGCAAATGATTCATCGCACTGCCGAAGGCCAGCATTTGGAACTAAGCTGGATAGAAAATAATAATTTTGACTTAGGCGAAAAAGACTATTTGGAAATGGTCAGCCGCAAAACTGCCTACTATACAGTAGTTTATCCACTAATGCTGGGTGCCTTAGCTGCCAACAAAATACCTGATAAAAAAATATTAGCACTAGGCATTGATTTGGGTATTGCTTTTCAGATAAGAGATGATGTGCTTAATTTAAGCCAAAATGACGAATACGGCAAAGAATTTGCGGGCGACCTTTATGAAGCCAAAAGAACTTTGATTCTAGTTAAATTATTTGAGCAAGCAAGTAAGCAAGAAGAAAAAGAACTGAAACGAATTTTAAATAAAAAAAGAACTACTAAGACTAAAGCAGATATTGACTACGTACTATCAAAAATAGCCAAATACAATGTGCTCGAGCAGAGTCAAAATTATGCCGAGGTAAAAGCAGCAAGGGGTTTAGAATTATTTGAGGATGTTTTCAAAATCTTGGGCAGGCCAGCGGTCACTGCTCATATGTCTAGGCTGCTCGAGTCTTTGGCTTATAGGAATAGCTGAACTAAGATTTAAATCTTGTTCTATTTTCTTAGCCGCAGAGTGCAAATTTGTTCTAACAATTTTACCCTGAGCAGTTTCCTTGGTCAAAATATATAATAAGTATTGAGCGTTATCTAGCCAATAACAATATATTTTATATTTTTCTGACAAGATGATATATTCCTTGACATTATCATCTAAAAATACATCTAGTTTTTTTGGTGACATTGCAAATAAATATACAGCAAACTCATCTTTATTTTTATTGCCATGATGGCCACTACTATGTACTAATAAACCACTAGAATCAACTAAGCCCCCACCTAAACTCTGTGTTTTATCTACTAAAGAACTTATTATTTGGGAGATATTCCTACTCATATATTACATAATAGAGCAAATTTGCTTTATAATTTGTGAAGTTTATGGAAATCTTCTTTAAATTATCTAGATGCCCTGTTTGTAAAGAGAATGCCAGTAGCTCATTAGGGGCTTGTAAGTCTTGTCAAAAGAGCTTATTTGATCCCCAAATTAGCAAAGATTTAGTTTATCTTGGTGATTATATGGCTAACTTAGAACGGGCTGTAAAAGCCCTTAAATTTCACAATAGCCATCGCCTTAGTAAGCTATTCGCCAAAAGGCTAGCCAAAGAAATAAAACAAGCCCAGTGGCAAATCGATATTATCTGCCCTATCCCCTTGCATTGGTCTAGATATTTAGAAAGAGGTTATAATCAATCTGGCTTAGTTGCCAAAGAATTAGCTAAAGAATTAAATATAAAATATAGCAAGCTATTAATTAGAAAAAAGAAGACTAAACAGCAAGCCAAATTGACTAGGCTCGAGCGTAGCCACAATCTAATAAATGCCTTTAGTTTAAAAGCAATTAATATAAAAAATAAGAAAGTAATCTTAGTCGATGATGTCATTACAAGTGGTACAACTATAGCTTCTGCTGTTACTGTTCTTAGCAATGCTGGAGCTAGCGTAAAAATAGCAAGCATCGCTAAAACCCCCTTTAATTAGCTATTCTTAGTAATTTTTCTTCTACAATATTAGTATCCAGATATGTTGTGGATTTATTAACATGTTCGCAATAATTGTAAGAACTAATACCAAGTGCGAACTTTTTCCTTAATGAGCTAAAAATAGCATGCTAGACTTCTTTCAGATTACAAGGAGGGGACAATATGGCCTCATTACGCGAATCAATATCGCGTCTCTTCAATTCACAAAAGGATGCAGTTGGCTTAGAAATAGGCACCAATGCCCTTAAGGTGGTTGAATTAAAAAGTGGTAATCCGCCTAGCTTAAGTGCTCTAGCTATGCGCCCAACTCCACCAGGTTTAATTCAAGATGATCAGATTATAGACCCCAAGGGTCTTGCTGAAGAAATCAAAGCCTTGTTTGAAGAGGCTGGTATTAGCAATCGGCGAGTAGTTACAGCGATTAGTAATCGTCAAGCTATAACCCGTAATATTCATGTTCCTAAAATGGACGAAAAGGAACTCAAAGAAGCAATTAAATGGGAAGCAGAACGTTATATTCCATTTCCAATTGATGAAGTTGAATTAGATCATCATCAATTAGATGACCTTGATGATATAGATGAAGGTGGTCAAATGGAAGTAGTAATTGCAGCAGCTAGACTAGACGTTATTACTGAGCAAGTAGAATATCTAAAATTAGCTGGCATAGACCCTGTTGTTATGGATATTAAGCCTTTTAGCCTTTTACGTGCACTAAAAGGTTCTTTATTGGGCGAACATTTAAATAAGACTACCTTGACCGGAGATTCATTTACCGAAGAGGGTGAAATTGGTGTTATTTTAGAAATCGCTGCTTCTACAACAACTATAACACTTGTTCGTGGTGAACGAGTATTAATGAATCGAAATATTGGTGTCGCAGGAGACGATTTTACCGCGGCTATTCAAAAAGCTTTTGGCTTAGATTTTGATAGTGCCGAGGAAGTTAAGCTGGACTATGGTACAGCTACTATCCCTACTGAAGATGAAGAAGAGTTACTCAACTTTGATGCAAAGCGTGAGCAATTTAACCCTAGCAGGGTTTATGAATCGCTAAGACCTATTTTAGTTGATTTAACTACCGAGATTCGCCGCAGTCTTGAATTCTTTAGAGTTCAAGCAGGTGACGCCAACATAAACCGTATGTATGTAAGTGGTGGTGGTAGCAAACTACGAGGACTTCCAGAAGCAATCGGTGACGCTTTAGGCTTTAAAGTAGAGATGGGTGACCCTTGGTTACCAATTACTGTTGACCCAAATCGTTTTGATACTCAGTATCTTATGAAAACAGGTCCAGAATATACCGTTTCTATTGGCTTAGCTTTAAGGGGTGTTAGTCTTGATTAATATTAACCTATTACCCAAACATTTAAAGCGGGTTCACGAACCAGCACATTGGAAGCTTATTGCAGTATTATTTCCATTAGCTGTTTTAATGGGCTTAGGTGCAATTCAGTTTACTATTAGCCAGCGTGAAAAAAGTATAAATCGGGAGATTGTAAACTTAGAAATCAAAAATCAAAAATTACAAGAGTCTATCCGTGAACAACGCAGACTACAAGCTGAATCACAGCGCTTTAGAAACCTTTTGTCCATAAGAGACCAAGTACGAAGTAATCAAATATCTTGGACAAGTCAAATTAGTAATTTACTTGAAACCTTACCTGCACAAGGTAGCTCAGAAAGACCGTTAATAGACTTTGATAGTTTAAATATGCAATCGGTTGATCCACCAAGAGCAGACAGCGAACGCTATGAAGGACAAACAATTAATGCTGAAATTAATGTTAGTGGTCAAGTTAAAGATACTCAAGCTTTAGCTAATTTTATAGAATCACTTGAATCCTCAAGTAAATTTGGTGTTGACTTCCAAAGTACTACTCGTAATACTGATGCTGAAGTTTATAGCTATAGTTTAACTGTGGGTTCATTAGCAGGAGGAAGCGAAGAATGAATTTAAAAAACTTTAACATTCGCAACCTAAAACAACGTGACATAAGTATTGTTATCATGGTTTTAACTATTGCTTTAGCAGCTCTTTGGTATATGTATATGTTTCGCCCAACTCAGACTCGTATTAGCGAATTACAAGTCCATAAGGTAGACTTAGAAAGCCAAATCAAAAAGGGTGAGCAAGCAAAAGCCAACCTACCTCAAATAAGAGAAGAATTGCTAAGGTTAGATAGCGAATTTAGAGCTTTTTTAAGTGAGCTACCTGATAAAGATGATGTTGCTGAGCTTATAAAAACTCTACGCCGCGAAGCCAATAGTAATGGTATTACTTTAGAAAGTCTAAGCCAATCAAAATCAAATATTACAGATATTGAAGGCATTAGACCTATGAATTTTTCCTTGTCTACAAATGGTAAATACAGTACAACAATGTCATTTTTAAATAACTTAGAAAATCTAGAGCGTTATACAAAGGTCAAGCAAGTTGGTCTTAGTGTTGATCGTAAAAACTCAGATGATCCACAAATAACTGCAAGCTATGAATTTATCGTTTATGTATATACTGGTGATAATCCGGAGGCTTTGCAGTGAAGCTTAAATTCAATACCTCGCGTGAGTTAAAAATACTTTTAGGTGTTGGTCTTTTAGCATTAGGTATTTATCTTTGGCTTAACTTTTTAAGTCAAAATAATGCTTCGCTATTGCCTTCATTCTTAGGTGGAAACTCTTCTTCATCTGCGAGTCAAATAATTAGCAGCCCTCGTTCTAGCAGCCCTCGGGTAGTCCCTAATAGTACTACAACAGGCTCGAGCGAATTAGTTGTAGCACCCTTAACAAATAACTCTCAGGCAGTAGCAGCAGTTAGCCCTAATCTCAATAATGCGGTTGCCGCAACGGC
>CAMZLP010000161.1 GCA_947311535.1 uncultured Deinococcota bacterium
AATAAAATTAATAGCAGCTAGCGTGGTGCGTGTGCTCGAGTCTATCTTATCTTTACTCATATATAAGTCTAAAAGTGAGCTGATTAGCCTATTGGCCCAAATAAAAATTTGTGCAATTAGAGCAAGGCTTACAATTTTGGAAATAATAAGGCTCGGTGTTTCAGTTAGCTTTTAGACTTATATATGAGTAAAGATAAGATAGACTCGAGCACACGCACCACGCTAGCTGCTATTAATTTTATTAGTCGGCTTGTTTTGTATAGTCTATTATTATTTTTTGCTCTAGATAATTTGGGCATAAAGATAGGAGCCTTAATTGGTGGTATTGGTATTGGCAGTGTTGCCATAGCCTTGGCAGTGCAAAATATCTTAAGTGATTTATTTAGCTCACTGTCAATAGTTTTAGATAAACCTTTTGAAATTGGTGATTACATTGTAGTTGGTGAGTTCTCAGGCAATATAGAAAATATTGGCTTGCGCAGTACTCGTTTACGCAGCCTAACTGGCGAGCAGCTGATTTTTTCTAATCAAGATTTATTGGGCAGTCGGATTAGAAATTATAAAAGAATGACCCAAAGACGTTCTGCCTTTAGCATTGGCGTAACTTATGACACAAGTCCAGAGCAATTACGTAAAATACCAAAGATAATTGAAAAAGCTATTAAAAAACATAAACACACTCGCTTTGACCGCTCACACTTTACAAGCTTTGGTGACTTTGCCCTAATGATTGATACAGTTTACTATTTAGATAATACCGACTATGCCCTATTTAAAGATACTCAAGAAGAAATTAATTTGGAAATTATGACTGAGTTTGCTAAAGACGGCATAGAGTTTGCCTTCCCAACTCAGACAATAATGCTAGAAACTAATAACGCAAATAAGCAACCGTAACCCCATGCCCGCCCTCATAAGGGATAGCATCTTCATAACGCTGGATTAGTTTCTCATTTTTTAGATATTTGCGTACGGCATCACGCAATGTACCTGTGCCTTTGCCATGCAAAACCCTAATGCTTTTGAGCTGATAGGAATGAGCTTCTAAAATGAAATCACGTAATTTCTCTAGGCCAGCTTCTACTCTATCGCCACGCATATTTAGCTCATTTTCAAAGCTACTTGGTGCTGCATAGCTAGTTTGTTTTTTCTTTTTAGGTTTAGATTTAATTAGCTTTGCCTCGTGCTTAGAGAGTTCTACTTTTAACAGGCCTAATTGCACAACATAGTCATTTTTACGTATTTCAATTACTGGGCCTCGGGCATTATATTCTTCTACCTCGACAATACTACCTAGAACTATTGTATCGCTATTAGCTGGAGTCGCAAACTTTTTCATTTTGGGCTGTACTCGTTTTTTTACAGTTTTACGCAGTTCTTGCAATTCTTCTAAAGCTTGTGAACGTTGCTGAGTATCGGTACTAGCAGTACGTTTTAGGGTTTTGGCACGCTGCAGGGTATCTTGTAACATTTTATCTGCTTTTATTGCTGCGGCAGCAATTAGATCTTCTTCTTTGCCACGCAGCATTTCAATTTGTTTATGCAATATCTCAGCTTCTTTAACGGCTTCTTCTTTGGCTATATCTGCCTCTAATAGGCTCTCTTCTAGTTGCAATCGTTGCCGCTCGAGCATCTCCAAAAGTGACTCTAATCTTTCACCCTCAGGGCCCAGTATTTCAGAAGCCCGTTCTAATAAGCTAACAGGCAAACCCATACGCTCGGCTATGCTTAAAGCATAGCTACGCCCAGGCAAACCCAAATCTAGTCTATAAGCAGGTATTAGATTTTCAATATCAAATCTCATTGCTGCATTTAATATGCCTTTAGTTTCAGAAGCAAATACCTTTAGTGGTGCCAAATGAGTTGTAATAAGCCCTCGAGCATTAGTAGCTAATAACGTTTCTAAAACTGCCTGAGAAAGAGCAGCCCCCTCGGAGGGGTCAGTGCCTGAGCCAAGCTCGTCAATTAGTACCAAAACATCATCATCTGCAAAATCAACAATATTTTTTAAATTGCGCAAATGCCCAGCATAAGTAGATAAACTAGCTTCTATAGATTGCTCATCGCCAATATCTGTTAATAGCTTATTTATAAAAGGTATTTGTGGTTTTCTTTCAGCTCCTTTAAATTTGGCAGCAATATATAAACCACTGTGCATCATCAGGCTTGCCAAACCCAGGGTTTTTATCATTACTGTTTTGCCCCCAGCATTTGGGCCAGTAATAATTAGTAAACTATTTTCTTTGTCTAAAGCAATAGTATTTGCAATGGCATTTTCGATTAAAGGATGCCTAGCTTCTGGCAAATAATATTCAGTATCTTTGCTGATTTCAACAGGGCTTAGTTGCCAGTCTTCGGCTAGTCTTGCACTCGCTGCAATTAAATCTAGCCTTGCTAGAGTTTTTAGGGTTTGCTCTAAGCCTTCTTCATAAGCCAGTTTTTGAGCCAACGAGACCAAGATTCTTCTAACTTCATCTCTCTCTTCAAACTCGAGCATAGCCAAGTCATTATTCATACTAACTACCGCTTGCGGTTCTAAAAAGACAGTTGCTCCGGAGTCAGAAATATCCAGTGCAATCCCAGGTACTTTGGATTGAAAACTAGCCACAATCGGTATTACATATCTCTCTCTGCGAATAGTGATTATCGGGTCTTGCACGTACTGAGAATATTTATTTAAAAGTTCTTGGAGTTTATTATTTATACGTCCACGTAAAGGGTTTAGTCTCTTTCTTATATCTCGTAATTTGGGGCTAGCATCGTCACGTACTCGGCCATCAATATCTAACTGTTCACGCACAAGTCGTAAGCTAGAATCAAAAGAGCTCATCATTCTGGCAAGTTCTGCCAAAGCTGGTCTATCTGAATCTAAAATAGAACGCTTAATAGAGCCAGCAGAATCCATAGTGTGGGCAATCTGTAAAATCTCTTCACCCTCGAGCACAATGCCATCATGCACTTTATCTATTAATGGCTTAATATTACTTACTCCGCCAATAGACAAAGAGCTCCCTAAAACCTCGTTGATACGCTCATGGTTTTTGCTAATTGCATAAACCTCTAGGTTTGGTCGCAGTTCTAAGGCTAATTCTTTACCAGCAGTTGTTCCGGCTCGCAAGGCAAGCGCTTCTCTTACTGCTGGATAATCCAGCTTTGCTAATGTACTATCTTCTACCCTCACAAGCTAATAGTATAGGCGTTAGCTTGCTTGCTTAGTAAAAAATAACTTACATCAGGAAATTGGAGAATTAGGACTTAATACCAAAATCTCTTTTAGTTCCTAACAAAAATTATATCTCGGAAGTGGAACTAAAGCTCCGCCCAAGTCCTAATTCATTTATTATTCAGTCAAAGACCCAATATAAATAATCTGCTTGGGATTGCCATAAAAACTAGCAAGTTATGAGAGTTTAAAGGAAATTAGAAAAGCAAAGTGGGTTTAATATCATTTTTATGAAAGCCAAAAACCAGTTGTTCAAATAAAAACGTTATAGTTAAAGCATGTCCAAACCCCGTATCATCGCAGGAACTGCCAAAGGTCAATATTTAGATACCCCAGCCAAAGGTACCCGCCCTAGCCCAGTGCGTTTAAGAGAAGCTCTTTTTAGTATGCTCGAGTTCGAGCAAAGAAGCAGTTTTTTAGATCTCTTTAGTGGCTCAGGGGCAATTGGGCTCGAGGCTAGCTCACGGGGTTGGCAAGTGACTTGCATTGATCTATCTTTTGCAGCAGTTAAAATTTTAAAAGCAAATACCAAAAGACTAAATCTAGATGCAACTATAATCAAAAATGATGCCCTAAAATTCATAAAAAATAATTCTCAAGATTATAAAATAGTCTTTGCCGCACCACCCTATCCACTGGATTTAGTTGACATCTTTCAGCAAATTTTAGATTCGGAGATTGCTAGTTCTGACGGCTTCTATATTTTTCAATATCCTAGCAAATTAGCTATGCCTTTGTCATATACACCTTATAAAATAAAGAAATATGGCTTTAATACCCTAGCTTTTTATAAAAAATAAAATATTTCATAAGTATTCAGGCTTAATAAGTTAGACTCATAACAAATCTAAGATATCGTCATGCTAGACTATTTAATTAGGTTTTGGGTTAAAAACCCAAGAAAAGAAAGGTTATCCAATGCTTGGATTTTTAAACAAGATTTTTGACAATAACGACAAAGAAGTAAAGAAACTCGAGCGTGAAGTAGTAGACGCTGTAAATCAGCTCGAGCCTAAAATGTCTAAACTTGAGAACTTAGCTGATTATTATCAAACTCTAAGAGATCGTTATAACAATGGTGAAGGCGAAAGTCTAGAAGAACTTATGCCAGAAGTATTTGCACTCACCCGCGAGTCCATGTTTCGCCACTTAGGCATGCGTCATTACGATGTGCAGCTTATTGGTGGCTCTGCCTTGCACTATGGCAGAATTGCCGAAATGAAAACTGGTGAGGGTAAAACTTTTGTAGCCACCTTAGCTCTGGCACTAAACGCAATCCCAGCTAAAGGCAGTCACTTAGTTACAACTAATGACTATCTTGTTAAAACTGGTGCCGAGTGGATGGGGCCAATTTATCGCGGTTTAGGTCTTAGTGTTGCTATCATTCAACATGACAGCAAACCAGAAGAACGCCAAAAAGCTTACCAAGCCGACATAACATATATAACAAACTCTGAGCTTGGCTTTGATTATCTAAGAGATAATATGGCCTTTAGACCAGATCAATTGGTAATGCGCAAAGAAAACCCAATGCATTATGCAATTATTGATGAGGTCGATTCAATTTTAATTGATGAAGCTCGTACTCCACTTATTATTTCAGGCCCTGCCGAAGCAGCAACTGACCTCTATTACACCATGGCTAAACTTGCCAATAATTTAGAACGTGGTGAAGTCAGTGAAGATGAAAATGTTCCGGCAACTGGTGATTATACCGCCGATGAAAAAACCAAAGATATTCACCTAAACGAACAAGGCATAGACAAAGCCGAAGAAATACTTGGTATTGATGAAATCTTTAGCCCCAAAAATATGGACATAGGTCATAAATTAAGACAAGCTCTACGTGCCAAAGAACACTATCATATAGACAAACAATATGTAAAAAATGATGCTGGCAACATTGAAATTGTCGATGAATTTACCGGCCGTTTAATGCCTGGCCGTCGCTTTGGTGAGGGCTTGCACCAAGCCATAGAAGCCAAAGAAGGCGTAAAGATAGAGCGTGAAAATCAAACTTTAGCAACTGTCACTTATCAAAACTTCTTTAAACTCTACGACAAAATGGCAGGCATGACAGGTACTGCCAAAACTGAAGAAAAAGAATTTCAAGAAATTTATAATGCAGATGTTTTAATAATCCCTACAAATAAACCAGTAATTCGCCGTGATGACAATGACATTGTCTTTAGAAGCATTCAAGGCAAATATAATGCAACCGTAGAAGAGATTATTGAAACCCACAAAACTGGTCAACCAATTCTTGTAGGTACTGTAACTATCGAAGCTTCCGAGATTTTATCACGAATGTTAAAACGCAAAGGCATCAAGCATGAAGTCCTAAATGCCAAACAACACTTACGTGAGGCTGATATTGTTGCTCAAGCAGGCCGTAGTAATGCCGTTACAATTTCTACAAATATGGCTGGTCGTGGTACCGATATTGTTTTGGGTGGCAACCCCGAAGCACTTGCCAGGCAGCTATTAGTGCGTGAAGGCTTTGAAAAATATGATACTGATGTAGAGCTATTTATAAAATCAATTATGCTTGATAAATTAGATGATGCTCAGGAAATTGCCAAACGCTTTGAAGATTTACCAAAAGACATTGTTCCTAAAATTATCAATATTAGAGACGAAGCCAAAGCTGACCAAGAAAAAGTAATAGCAGCAGGTGGCCTTCATATTATAGGTACCGAAAGGCACGAATCTCGCCGTATTGATAACCAGCTCCGTGGTCGTTCTGGCAGACAAGGTGACCCTGGTAGCAGTCGTTTTTACGTTAGTTTTGAAGATGACCTTATGCGTCTCTTTGCTAACGAGCGCACTATTGCCATGTTAGATAGATTTGGTATGGATGATAGCCAGCCCATAGATTCTAAAATGATTACAGGCTCTATAGAACGCGCTCAAAAACGAGTTGAAGAGCGTAACTTTGGTATTCGCAAGCAACTTTTAGAATATGACAATGTAATGAGCAAGCAGCGTGAAGTCATTTACAAGCAGCGCCGCGAAATCTTATTGGGTAATGATATTTCTGAAAATGTTTTAGATATGATTGCTGACTATATTGATTTACAAATTCAAGTATATCTAAACCCAGAATTAGAGCCAGAAGAACACGATATACCTGCACTAAAGACCGCTTTAGTTGATGCAGTTCCTAGCTTAGATAGCTTTGATTTTGAAACTTTACGTGGCAAAGAACCCGATGAAGCTACTGACATTATTACCAAAGAAATGGAAATAGCTTATAAATCCAGAGAAGAAGAAGTTGGCACAGAGCTACTAAGAAATTTAGAACGTTTTGTAACTTTGCAAGTTGTAGATCAACACTGGAAAGAACAACTCCACAACATGGATATTTTGCGCCAAGGTATTGGCTTACGTGGCTATGGTCAGCGCAACCCATTGCAAGAATATGCTTTTGAGGCTTTTAATTTATTTGAAGAGATGACTAATAACATCAAGCTCAATGTTGCCAAATTACTCTTTAAAATACAAGTAGAAGAAGAAACACCATTGCAAAGACGTAAAACTCAGGGAATGTTCTTAGACTTTAGCACCGATAAACCACAAGCTGGCGCCGGTGCTGGTGGTGGGCCTACAAAACCAATTAGGAATACTCAAAAAATTGGTCGAAACGACCCTTGTTATTGTGGCAGCGGTAAAAAGTTCAAGCATTGCCATGGTAAAGCCTGATAAAAAATAGAATTCCCAAAAAGCTAAAGAAAAATTCTTTAGCTTTTTTTATTTTTAGCATTTTCATAATTCATAGCAATATTCTCTTGTAATCTTAATTCTTTTTCTCACAACTTTCAGCTTTTATTTCTTAGGATTAGTCTTAAAAATGCTAATCTTAGCACTCTTTAGCTGTAACTACGCTTGATAAAAGCCTCATTTTGTCATGTCTAGCGACCGCAGGGAGTCGAGATAGCAAACTCAATGAACTAGTTCTCTTATGAAAACTTTGCTAAGTCATTTTCTGCACTCCTAACTCCCAATTCCACTCTTCCACAACTTTGGTATGAGGACAAATTTTAATAAAAGCCTTATAGTTTTAATATGAATTTTTTAAACAGATTATTACTTAATTCGCTAGCCTTATACCTAACTACAATGATGGGTGTTGGCTTATATTTTAATAACCCAAGTATTTTTGCAATTTTACTTGCAGCTTTAATTTTAGGCTTTGTAAATGCCGTCTTCAAACCAATTATGACCATTTTGACTCTACCTTTTACTATTTTGAGCTTTGGGCTATTTTTGTTTGTGGTTAATGCCATTAGCATCAGCTTAGTTGCTGCCCTAACTGCTCTTAATGTAACTGGTTTTGCTGGGGCACTTGTTGGCGCGCTTGTTTTATCTATTGTAAATGCAATACTCTCGAGCCTCTTCAAAAATAATGAAGATAATTACAGTAGAGCATCTTATCAGTAATAAATAATGACTCTTGCTGATATTTTGCCATGGTTCTATTCTATTATGTTTGGAATCATGGCAATTTTAATAATTGGCAGCAATATCTGGCACGCTCTAGAAGCATTATTAAAAAATAAAAGCGCCTCATTTACACTTGCTATTGGTGGAGTATTTGCCATTATTGCTATTTTAATTGCACCTTTGCCAAACCCAAAATGGTATTTAGTATTGCCAATTCTCTTTGATCCTGGTAGTGGCTGGAGTCTTTATAAAATTATCAAAACTAAACTATCTAGCAAGTAAGCAAATACAAACCTGCAAGAGCTTTGCTACAATTACCTACAATGAATTCAGTCAAGATAGTAAATCGAGTAAAATACTGGATTGTTATTATGGCAGAAATATTAGGAACAATAGTGCTTATAGGAATAAGATTAAGCAGCGCATCTAATCAGGCCGCTATCAGCTATATCCTTTTTAAGCCTATTTTCGTTGCTACTATGGGTTTTGAATTTTCTGCAATCCTTTTTAAAAGGGCTAATCCGCAAAGCTCACTAACTCCACTAGACATAAATCTTGCTTCAATTTTAACCCTGCTACTAGTTCTTGAGCTAAGTATTTTTCTCTTTATTTTATTGATTTAATAGTTAAAAATGCCAAATTGCAATTTTTACTTAGCCTTTAAAAAATCTAAAATCTGTTTTGGATTCATATTTGTACGCACCTTGGGCAGTAAGCGCATTATCTTAAAAGGTTTAATTTCTTGCTCGGTAAAGACCGCTGCATAGCTATCAACTGTTCTTAAGTCCTCAGCTAAAAAAGAAAAATAATCAGCCTCTTGGCCTTGTTCTACTTTTAGATAACCATCTAAAATGTCAGGGCTGCTATCTACTATTATCATTCTGGAATCAAAATTAGTTAAAAACAACTGCTTGGCAGTTTCGGCTGAACTAAAAATATATTTTTCTACCTTGTAGGCACAATTATCCAAATGGCTTATTAGTTCTTTGAGTCCGTTATTCAAACTAAGCTCTTCTTTATTTGGTGGTTTAAAAACAATCATACGTGGGTAGATTGAATCATTGCGAATAATCGACCAAAAAGCAATTTCATCTTTATTATCAGCAGACGCAACTAAGGCCACAGGAGCTAAAGTCACCGAGCTTATAGTGGTGCTTAGCGTGCTAACAAGCTCGAGCCTAGTCAAATTATCCCCAATTTCAATAGCGGGCAAACTGTACCATGCACGCAATCTATTTATTAGGCTTTGTTTAATATTCTCTAGTTCCAAATCATTTTGATAATCCATCAAACCTCGTTCTATTAAAAAACGAATTAATTGGTAGTTTTCATCGTCTAGTCTCAGGTCAAAATCAAAGGGAATGCTTGTTATTTGCGGGAGATTAGGCTCGAGCAAATCCACAGCCACTCTCACTAAAAACCCAGCCTCAATATTAGTAATTTGCTCACTTAGTTCTTCTTCAGTCCAATTTTGGCTCAGCTCAGAAAAACAGCTTTGAGCTAATGAGCTTGTAGTAAATAAAATAATAATTAAAGTTAAAATCCTCATTATTTAATTCTAGCTAAATAAAGCAGCAAAACCATGAGAATTGATTTTTATATTTCTTAATAATCACCAAGCATCTTTTTTGACGCTTCTTTAACGCCTATATCATATAATCAAACTAATAACCTAAAGGAGGTTCTAATAAATGAAAAAACTACTTGTCCTACTGGTCCTTATTAGCAGCTTTAGTCTGGCTAGCTCACAGACATATGTAGAGCTTATTCTTGATGCCAGTGGTAGTATGTGGAACAAACTAGATGATGGCCGCTTTCGTATTGAAGCTGCTAAAGATGTACTTACTAGCTTTGTAAACGGTTTACCAGATGGCGACTTAAATGTTGGTTTACGTATATATGGTTCAGAAATTTCAGCACTAGATGCTGGAGCCTGTAACGATAGCAAGCTTTTTGTAGAACTTGATAATGGTATTAATAAACCAATACTAACAAATACTGTACAATCTGCTAAAGCAATTGGAGCTACTCCTATTGCCAAATCACTCTTAGCTGCCGCTGATGATTTTCCGACAGTTGCAACTAAACGTATGATTATTTTAGTAACAGACGGCGAGGAATCCTGCGGTGGAGATTTGCAGGCTGTAGCAGCAGAATTAACAGCCCGTGGCTTTGATATAGATATCCGTATCATAGGCTTTGATTTAGACCAAGGGGCAATTGATAGCTTTAAAGGTGTTGGTACTTTCGAAAATGCCGAAAATGCCGAGCAGTTAGCTAATGCTCTAGATACCGCTGTTGAAGACATCATTAAAAACACCATATTCCCAATTGAATATCCATTTGACACAAATGATGAAGCTTGGCTAGTCTTTGGTGATGCTCAGGGTAATAGCTCGACAAATGCTATCGTTGAGCCAGACTATTATCCAGTAGACGATAGCTCAGATGGTTATATCTGTGCCAAAGATAGCGCAGCTGGTGGAGTTTGGTACTGGCTTGCACCTTTAAGTGGTGATATTAGCGACGCATATGGGCTAACTCTCAGCTACTATCTAAATCAATCTCAAACAAATAGTCAGTTTGATAGTGCCGATATTATTCTAGAATCTGATGATACTGTCTTAAACTATGATACTAGCTATAATCCTGAGCTAGATTTTACTAGCTATCAGGTTTTGCTAAGCGAAGATAATTGGCTTAATAGTGAAACTAATAGTGCAGTTACAAAAGATGAATTTATGGCGGTGCTACAAAATCTAAAAATGCTGCGTATTCGCGGAGAATATCGTGATGGTTCTGATTCTGGCTGCTTGAACAATGTAGTTATCCAGTAGCAAGGGCTGCCATAAGCTTAACTGCTCCAGCTACAACTGCATCGGGTCAAGCATTTACCATCAGCTACGAAGGTGATATTCAAAAAGATGATTTTATAACAATCGTAAAACCAGAAGCCCGCGCAGGTAGCTATGCCGACAGCCTATATCAACGAAGATGGCAGCCCAGTAAGCCTAACTGCATCAATAGATATTGGTACTTACGAAATCCGCTATATGGCTGCATATAGTTATGAAGTTTTAGCAGTAACTACTATTGTGGTAGAAGCATCAGCTATTACTTTGACTGTTCCTGAAGTTGTGATATCTGGTCAAAGTTTTGAAATTACTTGGACTGGCCCAAACAGCAAAGGTGATTATATTACCTTGGTAACCATAGATACCGAAGACGGTAAATACGATGAATGGGGTTTTACAAAAGATGGCAACCCCTTAAGTTTTACAGCTCCAATAATCGCAGGTGAATATGAAATTCGTTATCAATCTGACCGTGAGCCTGGCGTTTTTGCTCGCAAATCCTTAACTATAGCTGCTGCAGAGTTTTCTTTTTCTGCCCCAGCAACTGTACCAGCAGGTACCAGCTTTGAAGTAGGCTGGACTGGTCCAGATGGCCCACAAGACTATATAACAATTGTGGCTATTGGCTCAGAACCTGGTGCATATGAAAGTTATGAATATACAAGCAATGGTTCGCCTGTAACACTTATTGCTGAAATAACAGCCGGCAAATATGAAATCAGATATCAATCTGATAGAGAAAGGGGTATAATTTTTGCCAGTACACCAATTACCGTTACCCCTATGCAAATAAGCCTACAAGCGCCAACCCAAGTAAATGCTGGTCCAAGTTTTGAAATAACTTGGACAGGCCCTAGTGGCCCACGTGATTACATTACAATAGTACCAGCTGGTGCAAAAGCTGGCAGCTACCAAAGCTATAAATATACACGCGAAGGCTCTCCACTAAGCCTAACAGCCCCAGAACAAGCAGGTGCTTATGAAATTCGCTATCAATCCGATAGAGTTGGTGGTGTCTTTGCAAGTATTGCTATTACTGTCAAATAAATCTTAGCCAATTTTAAATATAAAGCTCAGTTTGCTAACAAACTGAGCTTTATTAATAATATTTTGTCAAATTTTAACGCAACTTTGACGGTAGCTTGATATACTCATATAAATCAACAGGAGGTTAATAATGAAAAACATTTTGCAGCAATTTGGATTTATTAGATAGAATCAGCTTTTGAAAACGGTTGTGTATTTTATGCTTGCGAAATAAAAGGCCAAAGACCAACTGCAGGCTTTAGTGTGGTAGAAACAAAAAACTATAGCCTAGAAGATAATTTCCGGATATTTGCTACTAGCATAGAAGCAAGAGATAAAAATGACTTTGTGGTAGCTACCGTCAGTGGTGATTTATTTTTATTAGAAAAACTCAAAAATGCTGCCTACGACCCCGATTTTAAACGCGAAACCCAAAGTACAATTATCGTTCACCCATTTAGCTTAGCCTTTGTGGCAAGAACAGGAAGTTTCATTATAGACCCAAAACTAAAATCTTTTAATGCTTGTTTGCCCTAGACAAGCATGGCAATAAAAAAAAGCGGCAAATAGCCGCTTTTTTTATTTAATGACTAGCTTAGTAACTAAGCTTATATTTAGAATATTTAGCAGGTGCTGCCTTGCCATTATTTGAACTAATAATAATATAGACTTCTTTGTTATCAACATTAATATTTGACAAATGACCGCCAGGTGCTAATTTTATTGTTCCTAGAGTTGCATTAGTATTTTTATCTTTGACAGTTACACTTAGCCCAACTGTATTTTCAGAACTAGTTTCAATAGTAATCTTAGATGCTACACCGCTTGTTGTAAAGCAATCAACATCTTTTACTGTTTCTATAGAACCTGTTACTTCAATTAACTTAGGATCTACAACAATTGTTGGCGATACAGCAGCATTAGCAGGTCTGGCTATGCTTTTACAAGAATCTACTGAATTATTTGATTCATTAGAATCAGTATATTTTGCAATAAAAGCAAATAGTTCATATTTTACAGAACTACTGTTATTATTTTTCACTTTTATTTTTACTTGATCATTACCAGAAATAAGAGTTACTGGGTCATATTCAAAAATAATACATGGACCACGGCAAGTGTCCTTTTTAGGATCTACAACAATACCTGCTGTATTAATTGCCCCAGCAGGCGGAGTATCACTAAAGAATTTTGCATTGTTACTATATCCCACTACTTTGCCAGTGGCATCAAATAAAGTCAATTCTAATTTTGAAGCAATCGAAATACCAGCAGTATTAACAGCTGCCCCATTAACGTTGCCATCTAATTCAAAATAAATAATATCGCCTTGTAAATCTTTTGGCACAATAAATGTACGAGTCAGGGTATCGCCTGCTCCTATTTCACCACTTAGTACCGCCTTATCTGGATTACTACCTACAGTTGGGCATGCAGTTAGGACAACCACCATAAGTAAAACTGAGAATAAAATTGTAAATCTTTTAAACATTTAAGACCTCCTAAAATCTTTCAGGCTATTTTACAGTATATTTTCTTACGCTTTGGTTAAAAGCCCCTTCATTTAGCAAAAAATAATAATATCGCTAAATCTCTCAAGCCTTAAACTTCAGTTATAAAAAGCAATAAAGCAACTTTATTGCTTTATTAGCTAATTGAATATCCTGAATTAAAATATGGGGCGGCTCGCTATAAATTTTAATACTACTCGAGCACAAGCAAATATGGATACAAGTCAGGTGCACCAGCGTGCAATTCTATTTCTAAATCTTCGTATTTTTCTTCTAATTGTTCTTTTAGTTCTTCGGCTTTATCTGGCCCAACTGCAGCATTATAAAAGAGTGTTCCTATTTCATAGTCTTCCACAATAGGATTAAGCATCTCATTCAAAGCTTTTTCAGGAGTCTCGACGGATACTTTCAATTTGCCATCTACTAAACCTATAAACTGTCCCTCGGTGACATCAACATCTTCTATAACCGCAGTACGGCTTGCTGTGGTTACTTCTATGGTTACAGATTCATCAGCGGCTTCTTGCATGCTATCTATCAAATCTGTAAAATCACCGGCTTCATCAAACAATACCGCCGCCGCTAAGCCTTGACCCAGTGTTCTAGTAGGAACTACCTTTACATTTTTATCTTCCATAAGCTCCACCACTCGGTCAGCAGCCATAATAATGTTTTTATTATTGGGCATAATAATTACGTTTTGAGCACCAACACTTTTAACTGCATCTGCTATATCTTGCACGCTAGGGTTATTAGTTTGTCCACCACCTACGACTCGAGCCTTTAGGTTTCTAAATACTTTAGTAACTCCGTAACCATCACTAACTACAACCAAGCCAACATTTGCTTGCTTGGCATCAGTTATATCTATATCAGACAAAATTTCTGAATGTTGTTCACTCATATCCTCTACTTTTGAGCGAACCATATTGCCAAAACGCGCCACTGCAGCTAGTAATTTTTCTGGCTCTTCGGTGTGGATATGTCCTTTTACAAAACCTTCGGCACCTACTACAAGCAGTGAATCGCCAAATGGTTTTACTAGCTCCTTAATTTCGGCAGTCGGAGCTATTACATCGCTTAGTAAAAATTCGGTACAAAAACCAAACTCTTCTTCTTCAAACATCTCTTGAGCAATTATTTTAATTTTTGGTGGTGCTGGCAAATCTTTACCTTCAAAAAAGGCTACTATTCCTTCTAAAATTCTAATATAGCCAAGCCCCCCAGAGTCTACAACTCCAGCTTGTTTTAATATGGGTAACATTTCAGGAGTTTTTGCTAGGGCTTCATTGCCTGCTTTTAGGGCATCTTTAAATACTTGCAACGGGCTCGAACTTGCCTTTTCTTCTGCTCCATCAGCTGCCAATCGAACCACTGTTAAGATAGTGCCTTCTACTGGTGTCATAACAGCAGCATAAGCTGATTTAGTAGCAGTTTGTAATGCTTTAATCAAGCTTTTGGCATCAAGTTCTTTTAAGCCCTTTAGTTCTTCAGAAAAACCCTTTAAAATCTGAGATAGTATTACGCCAGAGTTCCCTCGGGCACCAAGAAGTGAACCATATGCAATTGCATGAGAAAACTTTTCCATAGTTTTAGGCGCTTCTTGGCTTAGCTCTCGCCTTACCGACTGCATGGTTAGGTACATATTAGTACCAGTATCACCATCAGGAACTGGGTAAACATTAAGAGCGTTTACCTCGTCTTTATAAACAGCTAACCAGTCGGTTGCATAAGTAAACGCTCTTGCTAAATCCTGAGCAGCAATAAATTCGGTTTTCTTAGCCACGGCTGACACCTGCAATATGAATCATTAAATTATCAATTTTAACTCCAGCATAGTTCTCAGATGCATAATAAACCCTCTCTTTAATAGAATCTGCAACTGCCGGAATATTAACCCCATAAGCAACAACCACATTAATATCAACATTTACTGTTTCGTCTCTACTAACAACTACACCTTCATCTGATTGAGAAGCGCCAAGTATGCGTTTTATCCCCTCACGCAAGCCAGCGGGTGACATACCAACAACTCCTGGTACTTCGTGTGCTGCCAGCCCAATAATAGTAGCCAGAGCTGTATCTGTAACTGTGACATTATCTTTTTTACTATTACGAGTTTTCTTTTTACCTAAGTCTACGATTTTTTTTTGAATCCGTGAACTTTTACTTGCCTTTGGCTTAGCGGTCATTATTCCTCCTAGAAAGAGCTTCTAAATTTTAATTAAACCATTCTAACCCAAAAGCTAAGAAATATCCCATCTTTCTATGGATTGTTCACTTTGTACTAAAACTGCCGATTGCCCAGCAATGAATTTATCACAATCTATTAAGACCTGCTCGAGCCAAAGCTTGTCATAGCTAATAACGCTCAAGCCTATTTCTTCCCAATGGTGATTATCTAAACCATTTAAGCGAGCAACACTAACAGGAAAGCGGTTTTTTAATTTTTCGGTGATTGGTTTTATTATAGAACGTTTTTCTTTTAAACTTTTAACCCAAGGAGTTTCTAAGCGGGCTATGTATACTGCTATATAGATTGGGCTCGAGCCTAACACAAATTATTCTAACATTAGCTAAAATCATAAAATAGCGTTTTCCATAAACTTATACCAGAACTAAATAAGCATCTGCTACTTGCCAAGTTAGAAATTATATCAAACTCAATCAACTCATTCTCCTATGAAAAGCAGTTCCTCAAGTAGTTTTTCTGTCCATTATTTAGAGATTAGAAAACCAAAAGAAATATTTTTCTTAGATTTGGTATTAGAATCTTAAACCATTCTAGCACTTAGGCCTTTGCTTCTTAATGGGCGGATAATGTCCAATTTATGGCAGCATTTCGTTTTTACCAAATCTTAAACCATTCCAGCACTTAGGCCTTTGCTTCTTAATGGGCGGATAATGTCCATGGTGGTAATTTCGTGCTCATCATATTCTACAGCCACCTGCTGATCTAGCTGAGCTCTAACTTTATTGATACCATCAACTTCTAATAGCAATGCTTCAACTTTTGCCATTCTATCTTTGGTATTCATACCTTTTACGCCTAACATAACTCGCGCCATTTTTATCTCCAAACTATTTAGAACCTAGTTTTCTGCTTAAAAAGGTTATTTCGTTAATCTGAAATTCCTTTTCTAAAAAAGCACTAAGCCCTTTATTATCTTTACTTGGCTGAATAACTTGCAAATCATAAACAGCCGCATCATAGGCACTTTTTACTACCGCTTCTATCAAAGCCTTAGTTAGAGCTTCATTATCTTCACTTATTGCTAGCCGTGAAACCTGCAAAACTGCCTTAGCTCCATTCCAAATAGCATGAGCAAAAATAAACCCACTATACCTATCATTGTCTAGGCTAGCAAAAGAATGACCACTTCGACTATAAAAATTTAAACTTCTTAGGCTTACTATAGGCTCGAGCCCATATTTATCAGTATAGGACTTATCAATGACTTTCAAATATTCTAAATCATCAACTGTTAAAAGCCTAGTAAGTATTTTTCTTGACATAATAATTCTCCTAATTTACAACTAAACGCAAAACTGAGCCGAAGCCACAATTCGGCTGATTTTACACTTTTTGCAAGCCTATTAACAACAAGCCTTTTTATTGCAGTATAAAATCAACTTAGGAGATATTAATGAACAAGCACGATATTGTAATTATCGGTGGTGGACCAGGTGGCTATGTAGCTGCAATTAGAGCTGCACAACTAGGATTTAATGTTGCTTTAGTAGAAAAAGAAAAAGTTTTGGGTGGTACTTGTGTGCGGGTAGGCTGCATACCTAGTAAAGCATTGCTAGTATCTAGCGAATTATTTGAGCACAGTAAAACCAAATTAAAAGAACATGGCATCAGTGCCACAAATATAAAATTCAATTTAAAGCAATTGCTAGCTCGCAAAGACAGTGTTGTAAAATCTAATACTGATGGTTTAGATTATTTATTTAAAAAGAATAAAATTACTCGCTACTTAGGTAGCGCCGAAATTATAGCTAAAAATGATATTAAAATTACTGGCGAAGATGCTCAAAATATTACTGCAAAAAATATAATTATTGCAACTGGTTCCAAAGTTGCCTCATTAAAAGGCGTAGAATTAGACGGCAAAACTATCGGTACATCAACTGAGGCATTAAATTACAAAAGCGTTCCCAAACATTTACTAGTAATTGGTGCAGGTGTAATTGGGCTCGAGCTTGGTTCAGTTTGGCGTAGACTAGGTGCTAAGGTCACTGTTTTAGAATACTTAGATAGAATATTGCCCGGAACAGATGTAGAAATTGCCAAAGAAGCCCTAAAAGTCTTTAAAAAGCAAGGTATAGATTTTAAACTCTCAGCAAAAGTAGTCTCAGCAAAAGTAGTTGCTAAAAAAGCAGTTGTAGAAATAGAAGGCCAAGCTGCCATTAAAGCTGATAAAGTTTTACTAGCAACAGGTAGAATAGCCAATACAGATGGTCTTGGCTTAGAAAATTTAAACATAAAGACTGAGCGTGGGCGCATTATAGTAAACAATAAATTCCAAACAAATATAGCTAATATCTATGCCATTGGTGATGTAATAGACGGCCCCATGCTTGCTCATAAAGCCGAAGAAGATGGCATAGCCTGCGTGGAAATATTAAAAACGGGTGTAGGGCATGTCAACTACGACATCATGCCTGCTATAACCTATACCGAGCCAGAAATTGCCTCGCTTGGTAAAACAGAAGAAGAATTAACTAACTTGGGCATTAACTACAAAAGGGGTGTTTTTCCATATATGGCTAATGGTCGGGCTCGAGCCTTAGGCAATACTACTGGCAAAGTAAAAGTCTTGGCTGATGCAACAACAGATAGAATATTAGGGGTTCATATTATAGGCTCTCAGGCTGGTGACCTAATTGCCGAAGCCGTAGCCGCTATGACATTTGGGGCCTCTTCAGAAGATATAGCCCGTACTATTCATGCCCATCCAACCTTATCAGAAATACTAAAAGAAGCAGCTTTAGCCGTAGAGAATAGAGCTATACATATTTGATGAAAGGACTAAAATGCTTATAAAAGATATTATGACCCATGATGTAATAGCCATTGATCCTGAAATACCAATTGTTGATGCTGTTACTATGATGAAGCTAAGAAATATTCAGCACTTCCCTATTATGAATAAAAATGGTGAGCTTGTTGGCATTGTTTCTGAAAGGGATTTGCTAATCGTCAGTTCAGAGCATGAAATTGCTCCTAAGGATACAAGTTTAAAAGATCCTGTAAGTAAAATAATGACCCGTAATGTAAAAACTTGCAGTTCTAAAGAACCTATTGAGGATATTGCAAAACGCTTTTTAAAGCAAAATATTGGCTCTATGCCTGTAATTGATAATAGCAAGCTTGTAGGAATAGTTACCGCCAAAGATTTTTTAAAAGCTATAGAAAAAATAACTGGTGGAGAATTAGAAACTACAAGAATAGAAATCGAAGTAGAAAATCAACCAGGAGCCTTAGCAAAGCTACTGAACTTTTTAGCCGAGCGCAATATTAATGTAAATGGGGTTATGACCTCTTGGGTTGATAGTGACATTGTTTGCTTTGTTCTAAGAGTAGTTAGCAACGAGCCTAGTAGCTTATTAGAATCACTACGAAAAGCTGATTTTCATGTTTTATGGCCCAAGGATAAAGAAACTGTAAAAACTCTTGGTCTAGCTTAATATAATATTATAAGTTTCATTTTAGCAGGGCCACTCGCCAAAATATTATCCTCGGCAAGTAGAGCTATGGTCAGAGGGCCTTTCATGCGCAATAATTGTTTAGCAAAACCTTCCGAATCTAGGTTTTCTATAATCGGTTTTACAGCTAAACCTTTGAGTACTAGTTGGGTTTTTGCTTCATTTACCAAGCCTGCTATATCAGCTCTCAAGCTTGATTCGGTACTAATATTTTCATCTAAGAATATTTTTTTAGATAATAACAGGCTTCCCTTTTTTAAAATATTGGTATTTTCAAAGTTCTCTACTTCAACTTCAATTTTGGACACGCCAAAATAATCTTGCGGTGAACGCAAAGTTACAATATCGTCTTTAGCTGTTTTGAGGATATCATTCACTAAAGCATCAAACTGGCTTGATTTTACCTCAATCTCACCTGCCCCTCGCTCTAGAGCGGCGCTGTTAGCCTCGGTAAGTAAATTAGATAGCTGGCTACGAATTTCGTTTCTATTTTGGCTACTTATTAAACCACTATAAACAATTTCATTTTCTCGATAGCTTATGCCAGCTTCATTTGCAGAGCGTCGTTCCGCTTGCAGTATAGTTAATTCATAAGCCTGTGCAGCTAGCTTTTTTTCTAGGCTTGTAACCTGAGACTCAACATTCAACAATTGACTATTAGTAACTTCTACTTGAGCTTTTAAATTAATACTTATATTATCTAATCTCTGCTTTTGCTCTTCTAAAGCTTGTTTCTCAGATAGCAATCCACTATTGTCTAGTTTCAGGCTTTCATTTTGTGCCTTTAATTCCTTATTTGCTTGGCTTACAATTGTCGCCTGGCTTTCTAGGCTACTGAGTCTAGCTTTCAGTGCGTTAATATCATCAGCAAGTTGCTTTCTCTCAGCTTCAACAGTATTTTTTTCATCAATAGCAATATCCAATAGCCCTTGAGCTGTAGCTACTTCATTACCAGCTTGCAATAATTCAGCTTGTTGTGTTCTAATTCTCTTATTCAAATTATTAAGGTTTGCAGTAAGTGCATTTCTTTCAACAGTCAAACGACCAATTTCGGCAGCAGCCTCTTGAGCATCTAATATTGTTTTAACAGCCCCTCGATTTACAACCGCTAAAACAATAATTGTGAGTAGCATAATTGCAACCCCAGCTAATACACCAATTATTTGGCCTGTGCGCCTTGGCCTTGTACCAAAAATACTAAGACGCTTTTTACCAATAAATGTTCCTAACCTATCGCCAATAAAAGCAACAAAGCCAGACATAAGCACTAGCAATAAGATCAAAATAAAAATATTTGCCATTCAAAACACCCGCAAGCTAAAGCTGAAAATCCCCACCCAAATAATAACGTCGTACATTTTCATCTTCTGCAAATTCTTCTGGCGTACCAGTAAAAGCCACCTTACCTTCAAACATTAGATAAACCCTATCAGCAATAGCAATAGTTTCACGGACGCTATGATCGGTTAATAAAACACCCAGCCCACGTCGTTCACGCAAATCTGATATTAGCAATTGGATTTCACGAATTGATTTTGGATCTACGCCAGTAAAAGGTTCATCTAGCAATATAAAATCGGGATTAATAGTTAGGCTTCTAGCGATTTCTAAACGCCTGCGTTCACCACCAGACAATTTGTCTGCCCTAATATTAGCCAACGAGCTCAAACTAAATTCAGCTAATAGCTCATTTGCTTTTTCTTCTTGTTCTTTTTTAGAAATGTCTTGAAATTCCAAAATTGCTAACAAGTTGTCTTTTACCGTCATTTTGCGAAATGCGCTTGGTTCTTGTGCCAAATAGCCTAAACCTGCTTTGGCTCTTTTGGGCATTGGCCATTTGGTAATATCGTCTTTACCCAAAAAGATTTTCCCTTTATCTGGTTTAATAAAACCAACTGTCATATAAAAACTAGTTGTTTTGCCTGCCCCATTTGGCCCTAAAAGCGCTACTATTTCACCGGGGTACAAAACAAGCTCAACCCCATCAACAACTTTACGTCCAGAATACTTCTTTTCTAAACCACTTGCCTTTAAAAAATAATCACGACTACCGTTACTTAAGTCGGTAGTCGTAGATTCGGTATTATTATTGTCTTGTACAGACTCCATATTGCTAATGCTATCACGCCCAGATTAGAATTTGAGTTTTATGCTTCTTAGTCTAAAGACATAAATAATGGCTCTTCAATTGCTTGAGTTAGCCATAAAGAAAACCTAGCAGCTGCTGCACCATCTATTAAACGGTGATCATAAGTAAGTGCTAATGGCATCATTAATTTAGGGTCAAAACTAGCTGTTATTTTATTGTAAACTGGCTCCATTCTACTACGCGACACACCCAAAATAGCTACTTCTGGAGGATTGACAATTGGACTAAAAGCATAGCCACCAATCCCACCTAAGTTAGAAATAGTGAAATTAGCACCTTGCATATCAGCTAAACCTAGCTTGCGGTTTCTGGCTTTCTCAGCTAATTCTGAGAGTTCTTGAGCGAGTTCAAAAATACTTTTTTGATTAGCATTTTTTATAACAGGCACTAATAAACCATTTGGAGTATCCACAGCAACTCCAATATTTATATAATCTTTATAAATCACCTCTTGAGAGTTAGTGTCGATACTAGCATTAAAATCTGGAAATTTAGTAAGTGCCGTAGCTACAATTTTTAATAAAATTGCTGTTGGGGTGAGCTTAATTTCTTTTCTTTCTGCAAGTTTTTTATAGCGTTGGCGAAATGCTTCAAAGTTACCACTATCAGCTTTATCAAAATGAGTAACCATAGGTATATTTGACCAAGCAGTAGCCATGGCACGCACTGTCGCTTTACGAATACCACTCATTGGCTCACGTTTTACTTGCCCCCATTTACTAAAGTCTGGCAAAGTTATTTGTGGCGAAGCAATTTGAGAAGAGCTTTTAAGTTCTAAATCGTGTATAGATATTCTACCCAAAATACCGCTACCCTGTAGCTGATGTAAGTCGATACCCCTTTCTCTGGCAATACGGCGAACTGATGGTGCAGCAGGGATTAAATCTTTGCTTGGGCTCGCACTAGCCTCTGTCTTAGTTACTCTGCTCTTAGGTTGAACAGTTTTTGTAGTTTCAGTTTCTTTAGTTTCAGTTTTCACTGTCTTATCTTCTACTTTGGTTTCGGTCTTAGTAGCAGTTGATTTTTTTAATTTTAAAACCACTTGACCAATTTTGGCTTCTTGGTTTTCTTTTATTAATATCTCTTCTACAATAGCGTTCACATCAGCAGGGATTTCTACAACAGCTTTATCAGTCTCGAGCTCGAGCACAGCCTGATCCTTTTCAATACTGTCACCCACTTTTACCAAAATACTAATTACAGTTCCGGATTCTATACCCTCGCCCACTTCAGGGATTTTAAATTCAATCACTACAATACTCCTTTAAAAACAAAATCAAATCTCATATGGGTTCAGTTTATCAGCTTTTATATCAAAATCACTAATGGCTTGCTCAACAAGCCCTTTTTTAACTTCACCCTCTTTAGCAAGAGCATTAAGCGTAGCTAATGCAATATAACGTGCATCTACCTCAAAGAAGTCTCTAAGTTCTTCTCTAGCTTCACTACGGCCAAAGCCATCAGTACCCAACGAATAAATTTCTTTTGGCGCATATTTGCTCAAAGCATCTGGTAAAATCTTCATATAATCAGAAACAGCTATAAAAACACCTTTTTCATTTTTTAGTTGACTATACAAAAATGATTCTTTAGAACTCTTGCTAGGATTAAGCATATTATAACGCTCAGTCTGCAAGGCATCTTTGTGCAATTGCTGATAACTTGTAATACTCCAAATATCAGCAGCTACCTTATAGTTTTCTAAAAGTTTTTGAGCCTCTAAAGCTTCTATCATTATTGCCCCACTAGCAAATATTTGTGCTTTTAACTTGCTGCGTTTTTTACTCTTCTTAAATTTATACATGCCTTTTAAAACACCATTTTTTAATTCTTTATGGCTTAGCTCAGTAGGTGCAGCAGCTTGCTGATAGTTAGCATTGCCAATAGTCACATAATAAAAAATATCTTCTTGTAACTGATACATACGCCTAATTCCCTCATGAATGATAATTGCTAATTCATAAGCATAAGCTGGGTCATAGGCTATTAATCTAGGATTAGTATAAGCCAAAACTAAAGAATGTCCATCTTGGTGCTGCAAACCTTCACCAGCTAGCGTAGTACGGCCAGCAGTTGCACCCATCATAAAGCCTTTAGTACGCATGTCAGCAGCAGCATATGCCAAATCACCAATTCTTTGAAAACCGAAAATAGAATAATATGTATAAAATGGCAAGACATTAATACCATGATTTGCATAAGCGGTGCCAGCAGCAATAAACGAAGACATAGCACCTGCTTCAGTGATGCCTTCTTCTAAAATTTGACCGTCTTTAGATTCTTTATAATATAAAAGATTATCACTGTCTACAGGTTCATAGAGCTGCCCCACATGAGAGTAAATGCCAATTTGTCTAAACAAACCCTCCATACCAAAAGTTCTGGCTTCATCAGGGATAATAGGCACAACTAGCTTGCCCCAATCTTTATCTTTTAAGAGCTTGCGCAATATGTTTAAAAAAACCATAGTAGTAGATAGCTCACGCTCGCCACTACCCTTTAAAAACTCTGCAAAAATCGCCTCATCAGGAGCTGCCTGCGGCTTAGCTTTTAGCCGTCGTTCTGGCAAAAAACCACCCAAAGACTTGCGACGGTCTATTAAATATTTGTACTCCTTAGAGCCATCTTCTGGTTTATAAAATGGGAACTCGTCGATTTCTTCATCACTGATTGGAATATCAAATCTATCTCTAAAGGTTTTTAGTTCATCAACACTAAGTTTTTTCTGAGAATGAGCAATGTTTCTGGCCTCACCTGCTGAGCCCATGCCATAACCTTTTACCGTCCGAGCTAAAATAACAGTTGGTTTGCCTTTGGTTGAAACAGCTCTTTTATAGGCGTTAAATATCTTTTGAGGGTCATGACCACCGCGGTTTAACTGAGACAATTCTTCGTCACTCCAACCGGCAACAAGCTCTTTTAGTTCTGGAGTATTAAAGAAATGCTCACGTAATTCTGCCCCGCCAAAAGCGGCATAACGTTGCGATTCACCGTCAACTAATTTATCAAAACGTTCTATCAAGATATTATTATCATCTTTTTCTAAAAGCTTATCCCAATAACGACCCCAAACAATTTTTATAACACACCAGCCAGCCCCCCTAAAGAGTGCTTCTAGCTCCTGTATTATTTGCCCATTGCCATAAACTGGGCCATCTAAACGCTGCAAGTTGCAATTTACAACCCAAATTAGGTTGTCTAAACGCTCTCGACCTGCCATACGCACAGCGCCCAAAGTTTCTGGTTCGTCAGTTTCACCGTCGCCAACAAAAGACCAAACATGGCTTTTTTCTTTGGCTTTTAAGCCTCTATCTTCTAAATAGCGATTGAACTTGGCCTGATAGATAGACATAATTGGACCCAAACCCATAGAAACCGTTGGGAACTGCCAATAATTGGGCATAAGCCAAGGATGTGGGTAAGAAGAAAGGCCTGGGCTATCTTGTAATTCTCGCCTAAAATTACGCATTTGTTCTACCGGAAAGCGTCTTTCTAAATAGCTGCGGGCATATATTCCTGGGCTAATATGACCCTGAAAATAGACCATGTCAGCACCATCTGGGGCATCATGTCCATGAAAAAAGTGATTAAAACCAACCTCATACAAAGTCGCTGAAGAAGCATAAGAGGAAATATGGCCACCGATACCATCAGATAATTTGTTAGCACGTACAACCATAGCCAGAGCATTCCAGCGAATAAGCCGTCTTAAGCGTTGCTCTATATTCCAATCTCCAGGATAATCTTCTTCTTCTTCTATGGGAATAGTATTTATATACGGAGTTCTAGCTGTGAAAGGTATTTCTACACCATTTTTATGGGCGTGTTCTTCTAGTCTTTCTAAGATTTCATTAACTCTATCTTCGCCACCGCTTGCCAATACGTAATCTAAGGACTCAAGCCACTCACTAAGCTCGAGCCTATTCAAAGTTTCAAGTTCACCATCATCTAGTTTTTTTCTATCCATTGCATCAGACATTTATATTTTCCTTTCAATCAAAGTCCTATAAAATCCTTTTAATCAATATATCAAAATAAGGCCATGATAATTGATAGCTAACTACTAAGCCTAAGTCAGTCAAAGCTTAAACGAAGTCATAAATACTACGCAAGATTTAAAACTGAAGAATTGTTTTTTTACTAGCCTTTACTGCAAATTTCAATTTTTCACTAAAGTATCTTTTTTCTGAGAATTAAACGCTTTTTAGCAATTATTAATAGTATTATTGGCAATAAAGTTGCCAATAAGGCTTAATTGATTTTTTATGGGCTAAAATAAGACTAATGGAGAAAAAATGTTAATTAAAGGTTCAATAGAACTAAAAGCAAATAGAAAAAAGATTTGGAAATACCTCTTAGACCCCAAAGCCTTAAAGAAAGCAATTCCTGGGCTTAAAAGCCTTAGCTTAGAAAATGGCATTTATTATGCTGAAATTGACTTAGGCTTTAGTTTTTTAAAGGGTAGCTATAGCGGTGAATTTAACATAGTTGAAGAAGCTAAACCCAAATTAATGCTAGTAGAGCTCAGAGGCTCGAGCAAAAACAACAGTATAAGCACAACTGCTAGCTTAAAACTAACTAAGACTAAAACAGGCACAATTGTTAGCTATCAAACTGAGCCTAAAATTTCTGGTCGAATTTCTTTTTTGGGTGCAAGGCTATTTAATAACATCGCCCGAAATATTGCAGGGCAATTTTTTGCAAGTATAGAAAAGCAAATATTAGCAGAGGAAAATCTAAAAAAAAAGAAAAAGTTAAAAAAGAGCAAGGCAAAGAAAGCCAAGCAAGGGGCAAAGAAGAAAAAGAAAATAGTCAAAAAACAAAAAAAGAAAGCCAAGAAGAAAAACAGGGATTTATAGCGTGAAAATACCATCAATCTAGTCAAAGATTTTATTAAAATTAGACTTGTTTCGTAGAAATGCTGACCATACTAACTTTAGAATTAGTAAAAATACCTAAGAAACGGATTTTTGATTAGCTCATTGCTTTTTAATTTGTTTTATACAAAACCAAACCCATAATAAACAAAAATAAAGCTAGCCCATAAACACTGCCTGTAAAAAAACTAAAGTCAAAAACTTGCTCGGCAATTCCAACTGCAAAACTAGCCAAACCAGCTATCATAAAGACAAAACCAAAGTTTTTATAAACATGGCTATTATCTTCTATAATTTCCTCTTCTAAGTTCTCATCAAAATATTCTTGCTCTAATTGTTCTTCAGAAATCTCATTATCCATAGCAGAATTATATTACTTATTTACAGCCGAGACCGCATCTTCACCAAAAACCTGTCTGGCAAGCTTATAAATTTGCTCAGGCTCGAGCCCATCGCCAAGATATCTATTATTATGCCAAATCTCAACATGTGGATGTGGGTCATCTTGGGTATTTTGAACAGCTTCTAGGGTACCAGAATTACCAGTTTCGCCGATTTTACTACCCTGAATTACAATTACCCCTTCTGTAACATTGTCAGGAATTGCTGATAAATGTGCATATCGAGAAATAAACCCACCGGCATGCTCAATCCAAACTTGACGGCCACGTAGTTTATCTAAAATATCATTTGGAGTACTCAAACTGCTTTTGGCTACATCAATAATACTGTCATATTCCTCTTCGCTCATTTCTATATAAGCATGATCAGCTCTTATTACTTTACCGTTAGCTACCGCATGAATTGGCGTGCCATAAACTATTTCTACACTTACAACTCCAGAATAAAAATCAAAGCCCTCGTGTATACCATTGCGATAAGCTCGCCTTGCTCCTGGCAAATGAGTTGATCTTGAGCTAACCGTAGCTCCCTCAACCGGAACAACATAAGCACTTGGCCAATTTCTATCAAAAGGCGGGTTATTAATTAACTGCTCGAGCCTAAGCCCCAAAGCTGAGTTTCTGACCACAGAGCTAGCAACATCTAAGACAGACTCATTTTCAAAACTTAGAACCGTTGGATCAGCAGCTGAATTAAGCAAATAAAGAATCGGAGCAGTATCAGTAGAATTTTTAGCAGCATGCATTAATACCGACCATGCCTCGGAATCCTGAGCATTAATATCAGCACCAGCTGCAATTAGAGTTTTCATTAACTCAAAATTATTGGCAATTGCAGCATACATCAAAGCTGTTTTACCAGTCTCATCAACTTCATTGATATTAACCCCCTTAGCCAGCTGCTCGCTTATTGCTACTAGGTCATTTGTTCGCACCGCTTCTAATAAGCTAATTTCTTCAACTTCGATTGGATTAAAGATTGGATTGTTTACTAAAGGATTAGGAATAATATTGTATTTAACAAGCCCAAAAGCCAGTGCTGCTAAAAGCAACAAAAATAAGATAAATAATAAAAACTTACGCATAAGTAAATCTTAAATCGCAAGCGTGTATATAAGATTAGAATAATTGGCATTTTTAAGAAAAAAGGCTTTGCTCATCAATATAAATATCCAAAATTATTTTATAGCAAAGTCGATAAACTACATTTTATAAAAGGCATTTCCCAAGTTGCTTTCTGCGTCAATTATTTAGACTTTCACAGTCTAGGACTTTATCCTTTATCCTTTATCCTCATTCAATTATGATAAGAAAGCTAAAAGCTACATCTTTATTGGGTTTGGTATAAAACAAGCAATCATTACTTTTGGCACATGTAGATGTTTAGGCTCGAGTGCTAAATTTTATTTATGAAGATTTTAGAAATGAATTCGGTAAGTAAAAATTATGGAGACTTCAAGGCTTTAGACAATATTGACTTTGCATTGGAAACTGGTGAAATTGTATGTTTTTTGGGCCCCAATGGTGCCGGTAAAACTACAGCTATTAGTATAATGCTAGGTTTGCGTAAAGCAAGCAGCGGTACTGTTAAGCTATTTGCTGACTCGCCAAATAAAACTACTAGTAGAGACCGCATAGGTGTAATGCTACAAGAATCTGGTGTACCTGATAGCCTAAAAGTAAAAGAACTAATAAATTTAATAAGAGCTACTTATAGCCATTCTTTGCCAGTTTTAGAGATACTTGAAAAAGCTGATCTATTAGGAAAACAAAATGCGCGTATTGCAAGCCTATCAGGTGGTCAAAAGCAACGCTTATATTTTGCCCTAGCAATTGCTGGTGACCCAGATATAGTTTTTTTAGATGAGCCAACTAGGGCGATGGACGTACAATCTCGGCAAGTCTTTTGGGAGACCTTAAAAAACTTTGCCAAACTAGGTAAATCCATTATTTTTAGTACTCATTATTTAGAAGAAGCTGATGAAAACGCTGACCGAATTATAGTGATTAATAAAGGCCAAATAATAGCCCAAGGTAGCCCAAGCGATATTAAAGCAGTAGTTGCTGATAAAACTATACGTTTTAAAACAGATACAACAGCTAAAGAAGCGGCTAGTTTAGGT
>CAMZLP010000162.1 GCA_947311535.1 uncultured Deinococcota bacterium
AGCTATTTGGAGGCATAACCACAAGCCAATAAAACAACTAACAGCCTTTGAAAGATTCTTTGAACTCAAACCAACTAATAATCCTTTAAGCTGGCTTAGATATATTGTTCCTGGTGGTCATACGACTTTTCCATAAGTCTCGTTATAAGAATAAACTTGACAAAAAAAGCAAAATAGAGGAAAATAGCTTATCTTACCGACTGGTCGGTAAGATAAGGGAGAAGATGATGATTGTTGATAAGAAAAAACGCAATCAAATACTAGGAGTTTTATTTCTTGGTGTACTAATGGGTGCATTGGATATTGCCATTGTAGGGCCAGCTTTACCAGCTATACAAGATGCTTTTAATATCGATAGCCGAGCATCTGCTTGGATATTTACTATTTTTGTTTTGTTTAACCTGATAGGCTCACCACTTATGGCTAAACTTTCTGATAGATTTGGTCGACGGAGTATTTATATTTTAGATATTAGTCTTTTTGCAATTGGTTCTTTATTGGTGGCAGTTTCGCCTAGTTTTGGGCTTTTACTAGCTGGGCGGGCAATTCAAGGTTTTGGTGCTGGGGGTATTTTCCCAGTTGCTGCTGCTGTTATTGCCGATACCTTTCCCGAAGAAGATAGAGGTAAGGCTTTGGGTATTACTGGGGCAGTTTTTGGGCTTGCTTTTTTATTGGGCCCGATTTTAGCAGGTGTGATGCTAAAATTTAGCACTTGGAATTGGCTATTTTTAATCAATTTGCCGATTGCTGCCTATCTTATTATTCAAGGTTTTCAATTATTACCAAGCGATAGACCTGACGATGTTAGAGCTTTTGACATTGCCGGAATAATTAGCCTAAGTGTTTTACTGGCCTCTCTGACTTTGGGTCTAAATGCGATAGACAGCTCAAAATTATGGGCTAGCTTGAGTTCAATACAAGTATTTCCATATTTATTAATAGCAATTATTCTTTTGCCAATATTCTGGATGATAGAAAAACGTGCCAGTGACCCCATTTTACGACCTGGGCTGTTAGGCTCGAGCCAAGTCAAATTAGCCAGTGTTTTTAGTATCGGGGCAGGTCTTATAGAAGCTGCCATGGTTTTTATACCAGCTTTAGCAATTGCTTTATTTAGTGTAGGTAAGTCTACAGCTAGTTTTATGCTGTTACCAATGATTATTGCTTTGGCATTTGGTGCGCCAACAGCCGGGCGAATGTTAGATAAAGTCGGGGTAAAGCCAGTAATATTTACAGGGCTTTTATTATTAGCCATAGGGCTATTATTATTTGGTTTCACTGCGTCTAATATTGTTATGTTTTATATCTCGGGTGCATTAGTGGGTCTAGGACTGTCTTCACTTTTAGGTGCGCCATTACGCTATCTTATGTTAGCCGAAGCTGCCCAAGATGAACGAGCTGCTTCGCAAGGTTTATTAACCATTTTTACAAGTAGCGGTCAGCTAATTGGTGGTGCGCTTATTGGGGCAATTGCGGCTTCGTCAATTATCCCTGCTAAGGGCTATCAAAAGGCAATTATAGTTTTAGGCTTTATTAGTTTAGCAATGCTGCCTTTGACTCTTGCTTTAAAAAATAAAGCAAATTAATGTTAGCCTGCTTTGCATTTATTTAGTTGACAAAGCATATTATTGTAAAGACTCTAGTTTGTATTTAGTTTGACTAAAAATGTCAGAAGATTTTTAAGGAGAAAATAATGTTTAATGGTATTTTGGATTTACACAATTTGTTGCGTTGGTTGGTTTTAGTAGCAGGTGCCTATGCGATTTTTAAAGCGGTGATGGGTATGACTGCTAATAAAACTTGGGAAAAGAGCGACAAAATAGCAGGCAGTATTTTTGCAGGTATTATTGATTTACAGCTATTAGTTGGTTTTGGTTTATATTTTATGAGCCCAATTGTAAAAGCTGCCCTTGCCGATATGTCAGCAGCTATGAAAGACCCAGTCTCACGCCAGTTTGCAGTTGAACATATATCAATTATGATTATTGCTGCGGTATTAGCTCATCTTGGTTCTATAATGTCTAAAAGAGCTTCAACAGATTCTGCAAAATTTCGTATGGCAGCAATTTTTTATAGTTTAGCTATGCTAAGTATTTTATATGCAATTCCTTGGAGCCGTACGCTAATTCCAGGAATGCGCTAAAAAGCAAATGAAAACTACCTCTGGTCAGCGCTCATCAAAAGAACTGCACGAGCAGATATTGCTTCAGGCTAGCAAGCTTTTTGTAGAACGAGGTTACAAAGGTTTGTCAATGCGCGAAATTGCCGAAGCAGCAGGAATATCTAAAGCAGGGCTTTATTATCATTTTAAAGATAAAGAAGATTTGTTTTTAGCAATATTATTGGATAGTATTGCTTCTTTAGGAGAGTTAACAGCTAGGGCTCGAGCCTATCGGGGCAGCACAAGAGAAAAAATAAGGCATTTGCTTGTTTTAATAGCTAAAGAAAATAAACAGCAAAGAGGCATTATGCGTTTGGCCGAAAATGATGCTGTGCATCTGAGCCCCGAGGCACAAAAAAAGATGCGTGAGCTCTATCATGCTAGTTTTCCGGCTCAGCTAGAGGCTATCTTAGCAGAAGGTCAAAAAAACGGTGAACTGCGAGATTTTGATCTTCGGGAACTTGCCAGATTGCTTTTACTTTTGGCTTTGCCGCTGCTATCAGCCAGCAAAAAAGATGCCCCTGCTAAAATTGATTTGTTAGAGAGCATTTTCTTTGATGGGATTAAAAAGAGGACTTAGTTTAAAATATGAACAAAGATAATAATTCAAGCGAAAAGTCTGAATGGGTAGTTAGCACTGATAGAGTTTTCCCTAATGATGCTAAACAATGTTTGGTGGCAAGGTCTTGGCGATGATGGATGTGACTACGGCTATTTCAGCTACTCGTTTTTGTTGGCAAATTGTGGTGACAGCCTCGACCGAGCCAGTAGATTTTAGAAACCCAATTTATGTCGGTGAAATAATAGAGCTAAAGAGCCGAGTTGCTTGGGTGGGTAATAGCAGCATGATTGTTCGCTGCGAGGTTCATGGTGAAAACTCGCTAACTGGTGAGCGCAGGTTATGCTGCTATTACCCACCCAAGCAACTCGGCTCTTTAGCTCTATTATTTCACCGACATAAATTGGGTTTCTAAAATCTACTGG
>CAMZLP010000163.1 GCA_947311535.1 uncultured Deinococcota bacterium
CTAGGACAGTGAATCTAAAAACGGTTGTAGCAAGCATGGAAAACTGGGCAAAACCAAAGTCAAGTTATAGGCGGGCACAGCGGTTTTTCTCTGAAATAAGAAGTAGTAATCTATTATTTACAAAGATAGTCTTAAAACTTACTCAAAAGGAACGATATGTACTAACTGTAGATAGAACAAACTGGACTAAGAATTCTAGTTTAAGAATTGTCAAGGTTCATAATTGAAATTATTAAGCTCAGTCTTGACGCCTAGGCTTTTAGCGACTAGCTTCCTATACATTCCAGTCTTTTAATCCTTCTTAATCGCATGTCCACCAAACTGATTTCGCAAGGCTGACAACAATTTATGGCTATAAGCATTTTCGTCTCTTGAGCTAAATCTACTTTGCAAAGCCATGCTGATAACTGGGATCGGGGTAGCAGTTTCTATGGCTTCCATGACTGTCCAACGGCCCTCGCCAGAATCGGGAACCCAACTGGCTATGCCGTCAAATTCTGGGTTTTCTGACAGTGCATTAGCAGTTAGGTCTAATAACCACGAGCGAACAACGCTACCATCTTGCCAGATATTAGCTATTTGCTGCATATCTAAAGCAAATTCCTCCTTTTTGTGCATTAGGTCAAAACCCTCGGCATAAGCTTGCATCATGCCGTATTCGATACCATTGTGAACCATTTTCACAAAATGACCTGAGCCACTAGGGCCAACATGCCCCCAGCCTTTTTCGGCTCCTGGAGCTAGAGTTTTAAAAATCGGATTTAAGTGTTTTACAGCCTCAGCTTTACCGCCAATCATCATGCTATAACCCTCTTTGAGCCCCCAAACACCGCCACTAGTGCCAACATCTAGATAATTTATGCCTTTTTCAGCTAATACTTGAGCACGACGGACTGTATCTTTGTAATAGCTATTACCACCATCTAGAATTATGTCATCTTGATCTAATAGCTCTGCTAGATTATTTATGGTAATTTCGGTTGGCTTGCCAGATGGCAGCATTACCCAAACTGCCTTTGGGGCTTCTAGATTATCAACAAGCTCCTGTAAACTATAAGCTGCTATTGCCCCGCCTGATTCGGCTTTTTTAATGGCATCTTTATTAAGGTCATAAACTACTACTTGCTGGCCATTTTTTATCAGGCGAGTTGTCATATTTGCGCCCATTTTACCTAGTCCTACCATTGCTATTTTCATTATTTTCCTTTCAGCTTTTAAGCTACGGCTTTATTCTTTTCAAAAATGTCCTCGACCGTTTTAATCAGTCTATCAGGATTATCAACAATTTGCTTTTCATCTAAATCTTTCATTTGGCGTAAGCGTTTTTTGGTAAATGGCGTGCTAACTGCTAGCACTTCGGTTTTGGCAGCTAAGGCAACCCTTACGCCTACGGGAGAATCTTCGATAACTAGGCAATGAGATGGAATTTTCTCGAGCTCGAGCATAAGCAGTTGATATATCTCTGGGTCTGGTTTGCCATTTTCGACATCATCTACAGTTGCTATAAAATCAAATTCATCTTTTAGTTTAAGCACACTTAAAATATGCATAGCTTGTTCACAATGAGACATTGTTGCTAATGCGGTTTTACAGTTATTGGCTCGAGCCAAACGCAATAATTCCAAATTGTGCTGCCATGGTATTTGTTTGATAACTTTTGGGTCTGCTAACATATTGTTATAAATCTGCAAACGCAACAACACAAAAGCTTGCCAAGGCGTGCCTAAGTCGTAGTCTTTCATAACCTTTCTGGCTTTATAAGTTGGGTTAAATTGTTTTACCAACCTAGAGGCCATCTCACGACGTGGTAAACCTACTAAATCTTTATAAGCTACTACTACTGCTGCTTTACTCAAAAAATGTGGACAGAGCAAAAGTGCTGCTTGGGCATAAGACTCAGCCTTTAGTTTTTCTGTTTGTACCAGCGTCCCATCTAAATCAAAAATTACTGCCTCAATCATGGCAACTCCGTTTCATGAGCATAAGTTTAAGAAAGATGAGAAAAATACTCTGTTTTATATTAGACATGGAGTAATAAAGTTTATCAGAGTTAAAATTTAATAAAAAGCACAGCGGTAGCGTACACTATTACCATGTTTAAGAGAATGCTAATGAAAAATATTACCTTAAGTACCAAAGCCCATTCGGCTGCTGCAAGATGCCAGCAAGCCATAACAGAACTTAGTATTTTAAATAGGCAATTTATCGTCAGCAAAAACAGCCATTAGCATGAAAATTTGCGTAGCCCAAATAAAAGCAATTAAAGCCAACTATCAGGCTAATATCAAAAAGCACAAAGAATTTATTAATTTAGCTGCATCTTTAGAAGCAAGCACAATTATTTTTCCTGAATTATCATTAACAGCTTACGAGCCAAAACTAGCTAAAGAATTGGCAACTAGTCAAAATGATAGTAGATTTGATGATTTCCAAAATATTGCCAATAGCAAGCAAATTACTATTGGGCTTGGAGTGCCAACCGTTAATAATAATGGAATTTGCATTAGCATGGTTCTTTTTCAGGCTAATAAAGCTAGGCAAATATATTCTAAAAAGTATTTACATACCAGTGAAGAAGATTTTTTTATTAGCGGGCAAAACCCTAGCAATTTAATTTTAAACACAAAAACCGCAATTGCCATTTGCTATGAAATATCAATTCCTGAACATGCCAAAACTGCTGCCCGCAATGGAGCAGAAATATATATTGCTAGTATTGTTGAATCTAAAAGTGATATTGATAAAGCCCATAATAACTTAGCTAATATTGCCAAAAATTATTCAATGACTGTTTTAATGTCCAACTGCGTAGGGCAATCTGGTATTTATAAATGCGCTGGCAAATCTTCAGTTTGGAGCAATACAGGAAGATTGTTAGAGCAATTAAATTGTAAAGATGAGGGGATATTGATTTATGATACTAAAACCCAAGAAATAACTAACCCAATGTGCAACTTTAATAAGAAATTAAGCCCTCAAAATCAAGAGGGGATCTATTAAGTTGCAAATTTATAAAAACACAAACAGTATGAGCAAGAACTTTGCGAGTAATACGATGTTTATAATGCCATAAG
>CAMZLP010000164.1 GCA_947311535.1 uncultured Deinococcota bacterium
ATAATGATAATGATAATGACCACAATAACGACAATGATCATAATGATGATAACGATAATAACGACGACGATGACTAATCTGTTATCAAATTTATCAAAGAAAATTTACAGACAAAGAAAGTCTCCGCAAGGAGGCTTTCTTTATTTGTTTTGGAATTAATAAATCAACTATAATTATAGATTGATTGAGGTGGAATAATGAAGGATAGAATTAAGCTGGCTTTGTTTGTTATTGCAATAGTTATAATAATTTTAGGGAAAATATTGCTTGCTGCAAGGCTAGGTTAAAGTTATATGGAATTGTTTGGATTAATATGAGATTGCTAATTGTAGAAGATGACAATGATATTGCAGAAATGCTAGCTGACTATTTAACGAGTAAAGGTTTTGCGATTGATATAGCTAAAGATGGGGCAGAAGCAGATAGTATTTTAGAAATGTTCCCTTTTGATATTGTGATATTAGATATTATGTTACCCAAAATGAATGGCTACGAATTAATTAAAAAACTACGCCAGCAAGATAATGATATTCCGGTACTTATGCTCACTGCCAGAGATAGTATTGAGGATAAAATAAATGGGCTCGAGCTTGGCGCAGATGACTACTTGGTAAAACCATTTCATATGACTGAGCTGCATGCTAGATTATTGGCACTTTTAAGGCGCTCTAAAGGTAAAGCAAAGAACCATATTAAAGTCGGTCGTTTAGAATTAGATTTATCTAAGCAAAATGCAATTTGGAAAGATAAGCAACTTACACTCTCAGCAAGGGAATATTCATTATTAGAATTTTTTGCTCTTAATTCAGGTGGTTTTTATACTAGAGATAATCTTTTAGAACATGTTTGGGCAGGTGAAGATAGTATTAACCCACGGACAGTTGATACTTATATTCTTTATTTGCGGCGCAAACTGGGTAATGATGCAATTAAAACGGTTCGTGGATTGGGTTATAGTTTTACAGGATGACAATTAGTTTTAGGCTCACTATTTTTTATAGCATTTTGCTGACTTTAGTATTGATTGCTACTGGCATTGGTGTGCATTTTTTGCTTAAAAAGAGTTTAGAGAACAACCTGGATCAAACTATGATAGAAACAGCTAAGATTATCTTATCCTCATTTGAATACGAAGAAGATGACGAAGAACCCCATTTTGACAATGAAAATATCGCTAGCGATATGGCTATTGTTGTTCTTGACAAAAAAGATAGAATCTTAACAAATAGTTCTAAATTTTCTGACTTGGAAATTAAATACCCTAAGTTATTAAAAGGTTTTTATTGGCTTGAAGCTAAAAGAGTTTATGTTCAAAATATCGCTGATAATAGAATTTTATTGATTCATGACAGAGTTCTTATAGATCAGGCCTTAGCTCAATTTGATACAATTTATAAAACCATTATCCCGATTATTGCTTTACTATCGTTCTTTTTAGGTAGTATTTTGGCCAAACAGGCTCTTAAACCAGTTGCAAAGCTAACAAATTCTGCCTATGCTTTGGCAGAGAATCAAGCTTGGCAAAAAGATTTGCCAGAACCCCAAACAAAAGATGAGCTCTGGCGTTTGACAAGAGCATTTAATGCTCTTTTAAAGACCTTGCGCTCGCTTATAGAAACCGAAAAACGCTTTACTGCTGATGCCTCGCATGAACTAAGAACCCCGCTTACGGTGATACAAGGGCGTTTGGAGCAAGTCTTAGAAAATCCAGATGATAGTAAAAATTTGCAACGTTTAAAAAAAGCTCAGCAAAAGACTTTGGAGCTATCAGGCTTAGTTGAGAATTTATTAGATTTGGCTCGAGCCGAATCTGGTCAAGGCTTAAAAAAACAAGCTCTGGCTTTAGATGAATTGGTGTTTCATATTGCCGAAGAGTTAAAGGTTCTCTTTAAAGCTAAAAATCTGGAACTAGTTGCTATTTTGCCTAAAACCCCCATCTACATTTATGCAGATAGGCAAGCCATAGCTCAAATTATTAGAAATTTGCTAGAAAACAGCCTTAAATTTAGTGAAACAGGCAGAGTAGAAATAATAGTTCAAAAAGAAAACCAGAAAGTGGATTTAAAAGTCATAGATAGTGGAATTGGTATTCCTGAAGAAGACATTGATAAAATATTTGAACGTTTTTATCAAACTGATGTAAGGCACAGGCAAAAGGGGAGTGGCTTGGGTTTGGCAATTGTAAAAACAATTGCAGATTGGCATGCTGCCGAAGTTAGCGTAAAAAATAGGCCGAACTCAGGTATTGAAGTAAAACTAGTTTTTGATATTTTTGAGGATAATAAAACGTAGCCAATCATTTGATGATTGACTACGTTTTTTCTATTACTTATTAGCTACTTATTTCCAGCTTTTCTAGAGCTAGTTGCATTTATAGCAAAACTAATTAATTTCCTAAAACGTCTGATAAATCAACTTCTGGGAAGCCATTGATTTCGTCATAATGCAACCAAATCATTTCATTGGAAGCGTGCATAGCTCCTGCTGTGTCAAAATTGCTATCTAAGATTGTCCATTTACCATGATTTAAGCCAATAGATGTGGCAAATATCGGAGCAACACCCAAAAGTTGTTTATTGATTTATTTTGGCGCTAAGCTTCAACATTCAGCTAACAATTATTATCTATACTTTATTCAGAAAGGAAAAATATTCTGATGCAATTTGCCAACTATTCTTTTATAAAAAACCTAAAACGTTTTTTTGCTCCAGCGATAGAGCAGCATCATTATGATTTTGACAATGTACTAGGTACAGTCTTGGATTTAAACATTATAGCTGCTTCAGCTGAGGCCCAACTAGCAATGCAGCATGCTTTAGCTGAGATTGACCGTTTAAATTTGGTTTTTAATCGTTTTGATAAAAAGAGTGAATTAAACCAGTGGCTGGCAAAAGAAAGCTCTAGAACGGAAGTTTCTGCGGATTTATATTACTTACTAGAAAAAGCTGAGCTTTACTCAGATTTTACGGCTGCTGCATTTCAGCCTGCAATTGACGGTTTGTCACTGCTTTGGCAAGCAGCAGAAAAACAAGGCTCTTTGCCTACTAATCAAGATATTTTGGGCAGGCTCGAGCCTATCCAAAGTAGACACTACCAAACCATTCCAAACAGTTTATCTGTAGAAAGACTAACAGATTTAGCACTAAACTTTAATGCCATTGCCAAAGGCCATATTGTAGATTC
>CAMZLP010000165.1 GCA_947311535.1 uncultured Deinococcota bacterium
ATGGTTAAAAAAGATGCTGTTGTGATAAGTGGGGGTATAAGTTGGAAAGGCAAAAGGCTATTAGCTGATGTTGACGAATCCGTAGCAGAGGTGGCAAGTTGGATTACCCCAAGACTAGGCGGAGTTGGCCCCACAACAATTGCTATGTTGCTAAGAAATACGGTAGAAGCTGCCGAGCGAGCTGCTTTTAAAAATTAAATTAAACTACAAATTTTAAAGATGATTTTAAGATAAGTTAAAATTTAGATGCAAAATAGAAATATTTTTGCTAAACTGTCGTTTGCTATGTGTGCAATCTAATTTGCACCTCGAAGATTAAGGAGCAAAATGAAAAAAGACATTCACCCTAAAATGGTTCCTTGTAAGGTTTACAGTGAAGGTGACGTAGTTATGGAAACCTATAGTACTAAGCCTGAAATTTCTGTTGAGGTTTGGAGTGGTAACCATCCATTCTTTACTGGTGAACAGCGTTTTATTGATACTGAAGGCCGTGTAGAGAAATTCCAAAAACGTTTTGGTGATAGCTATCGCCGCAAGAAGAAGTCTAACTAATTTAGATTCTTATTAGATCGCTTAGCAGTTTTGCTAAGCGATTTTTTTATTGGCAATTTGGATTGCTAAGCGTGCTAGAATTTACTCCTATGGTTACATATCTACTTTCACTAGGGTAGGCGTAGCCAATACAGCGAGCTAATTGTTCTATATAGGCTTGGTCATTTTTATTATCAATGACTGCTTTTAAATTGTTAATTTCATTTTCTAAGCTATTGACTTCAGAACTTAAATGTTTGACCATAACAGTTCTACTGTAAATACGATTTACCTCTATGCCAATCATAACAATACTATGCAAGCTTCCTAAAATAGCTATAAAGCTAAGCATGAATATTAGGAATGGGCTCGAGCTCATCGTATTGTTCTTACTAACAAGTTTGGGCTTAGCAATTTTTTTTGACCTAATTATTAGAGACCAACCCCTTGTAGAGCCAAGGCCTCCTTTAAAATTTTTGTGGCATCTTCTGGCGGCATTGGATTTACATAAAATCCACTGCTCCAATCAAAACCAGATTTTTTGGTAAGCCTCGGCAGAAGCTCAATATGCCAATGATACCTATTTTCATCTTTAATGGGAAGTGTATGCAACATTAAATTATAAGGTGGATGATTAAGTGAGCCATTAATTGCCCTTATTATATCTTTTAAAAGTGAAGCAAGGGCTTTTAAACTTGTGCTTTTTATACTGCTAAAATTACTGTCATGTCTTTTAGGTAAAATCCAGGTTTCAAAGGGAGTTTTGGCTGCATAAGGTGATAGAGCGATAAAGTGTTCATTAGAACTGATTACTCTTTCCTTAGCTAATAATTCTGTTTCTAAAACATCGCAAAATAAGCAACTGTGATATTTTTCATAGTGGCTTTTTGCAGCAGTCATTTCTTCACTGAGCCATCTGTTTCTTACACCTACTGCTAAAACTTGAGCATGGGGGTGGTCATAGCGAGAGCCAGCTTCTTTGCCTACATTTCTAGTTAATTGAATATGCCTGATTCCAGGCTTTTTTGATAGTTTTTCTATGCGGTCACGATAAACTTTTAAAACTTCTACCAAATGCTCTAAAGGCATATCTTCTAAGGCCATTTTAGGATTAGGATGTTCAATAATAATTTCTTGATAGCCACTGTTGCTAGCATAGCTAAACATTTGCTTTTTATAGATCTTTAGCTCTTTAGTTTCTAGTAAGCTATCTGGATTTTCTATGACTCTAATAGTCCAATTAGGCTGGTTTATTTTAGAATTGTTGGGCCGTAAAGCAAATATTTCTTTATTAAGAAATATTTCATTTCCTGGAGCTAAAATAGAGCTATCAGAATTTCTGCTAACACTACTAAAGTCTGAAGTTTCTAAACCTATTTCTGTTGAGAATACTACCCATGTCGGGCCAAATGGATCTTTGCGAAGTTGCGACATTGTAAGTATATTAGCAAGTCCTAGTTTATGAGAGAGTGATGGAATTTAAATTAAGAAAAAAATGTGAAAAATCTAATTATAAAATACTTGAAAAAGTTTAATTTATGGGGTAAGTAGTAGCTTAATAGGTTTAAATGAGAAAGCAAAGGGGAAATAACTGAAATGGAATTTTTTTTAAGATTTAGAATGGTTTGCTATATAGAAATTATACCTGTCTTTTTAAGTTAGAATTATTTAATGAAGAAAGTATATATATTTACTGATGGCTCTTGTAACACAATATCTGGTGACGGGGCTTGGGCTTATTTGCTTGATTATAATGGCCATAGAAAACAGGCTGCTAAATTTGTAGCTAATACTACTAATAACCGTATGGAACTTAGTGCGGCCGTGGAGGCATTGGCATCTTTAAAAGAATCTTGCTATGTTGTTCTGACAACTGATTCTCAGTATTTAAAAAAAGCATTTACAGATGGCTGGTTGGATAAATGGCAAAAAAATGGCTGGCAAACTGCTAATAGAAAAGATGTGAAAAATAAAGATCTTTGGCAGAAACTGCTAAAATTGAATGATATTCATGAATTGAACTGGGAGTGGACCAGAGGGCATATGGGTCACGAGGAAAATGAAATTGTTGATAAATTAGCCCTAAGAACAAGAAAAGCTGGCTCTAAGCGATAAGCATTTCTTTATTATCCCAAATTCTGCTGTGGTTTTTACCATTTTCTTTAACTTCATATAAAGCACTATCAGCTTTACTAATCATGGTTTCGCCATTGGCTAGGCTTGTATCGTCACAGATACCAATGCTGATAGTAACTTTTAGACCCGAACTGATTTTAGACCATGGGTATTTTTCTACTGAGTTTCGTAAGCGCTCACAAATTTCAAAAGCTTTATTAACATCTGATTCTGGAAATAGAGCTACAAACTCTTCACCACCAAACCTGGCAATAGTATCGTTTCTACGAATATTCTTCATAAAGATTTCGGCAATCTTAATTAGTACTTGGTCGCCAACTTGATGCGAGAAATTATCATTTACTTGTTTAAAATTATCAATATCACAGATCATAACTGCCATAGGTTTATGGTATCTTTTTGAGCGACTAAACTCTTTTTCTAATAAGCTATCAAAATAACGCCTATTATACAATTTGGTAAGGCTGTCTTCTTTGGCTTGTTTATCTAGCTCTAGGGTTAGTAATTTTAAATTCTCATTAGCTAGTTTTAATTCTTTATTGCGGCGCATAATTTCTTTGTCTTTATCTTCTTGAGTGATACTATGGTGTATTAGTAAGGCTTGAGTTCTCTCATAGCTAGCTTTTTCAAATAATTCATCTCTTAGCTCTAAATAAGCTGACAAATACTGAAATGCTTTTTCATAATCTTTAATTTGTTGATAGCTGCTAGCTAGCTCTTTATTAATATTTTGTAACTGTGTCTTAGCCTGAGCGGTTTCTGCTAAATTAAGAGCTTTAGTAAATGTTGTTAAGGCTTTAGCTTTTTCACCTTGTTGAAAAAGTAATTTACCCAAATAATAATAAGATGAAGCAAGCCCAGAAGAATCATTTAGCTCTTTTTTAATTTTAATACTTTTGCTAATATGTTCTTTTGCATCCAAGAATCTTTGCATATCCATATAAACTATGCTAATTTCTGCCAAGGCGTCACTGCTAACTAAGCGATTTCCAGTTCCTTCTAAAAGGGCTAGGCTTTTATTCAAACTATCAAGGGCTTGTTGATAATTTTTGAGTTTATGATAACTACGTCCTATATTTAAAAATGCCAAGCCTTGAGTATCTTTATCAGCATCGTTTTTGAATATCTCAACAGTTTTTAGTAATGACTCTAAAGATTCATCATACTTTTCTAAGTTGAAATATATAACCCCGATATTTTGCAAGGTTTTGAATACATCATTATCGTTTTGTAGCTCCTCATAAATTTTTAGTGCTTGTAAATTATAGTCTAAAGATCTATTGTAATCGTTTATACCCTCAAAAGAGACTGCCAAATTATGAAGTGCCATTGCGCGTTGATGTGAAAGCTTTAGCTTGTTGGCTAGTTTTAAAGATTTATTGAAATAATTAATTGCTCCTAGCATATTGCCCGATATTCCTTCAATTAAACCAAAGGTATTTAGGACTTTTTGTTTGGATACTTCATCGTTACTGGCAATATATATTTCTAAAGCAGCATGGCCATTGGCTCGAGCCTCTTCATATTTAGCTGTTCTGGTAGCTTGACAGTAGCTAATGGTATGTAAACTATCGGCAATACCCTTTTTATAATTAATTAATTTGGTTTTTACTAAAACCTCTTCGGCCATACTAATAGCTTTTAGGGCATTAGAATTCCTAAGTTCCCAGGCTGCATCATTTAGTGCATCAATTTCTGTTTGGGGTTTAGGTTTTTTCATAGTCAAGTTATTTAATCCCTAAAATTGGCATGGGGAGCCAATGGAATTGATAGTACAATACGGACTATATCGAGATTCTTACTTAACCTGAGTTCGGAATTAAATATCAAAAAAGAACAGGTAAATCAGGCTCAATACCCCAATTAATAG
>CAMZLP010000166.1 GCA_947311535.1 uncultured Deinococcota bacterium
GCATCCTGTTATCAGAAAAACTAAATATAGACCTAAAACATGTCCTAATTGTGGTTTTTCCAAAGCTCTTTAGTTAAAAACTATTGATTTTCAAAGGGATTAGGGGTGCTCTTTGTTTTGTACAACTCTAAACTCAAGTAATAATGCTACTAAAACTACTAAGATATTTTGTTTGGACATTGTTTGCATAAGAGTCTAGCTTAACATTGAAAAAAGCTTGTGCTTAACTAGGCACAAGCTTTTCAAGAAACGATATCTATTTAAATCTATTTTTAAACCTTATCGATAATTCTCTTTAGGGTTTCTTCTATTTCGACGGCTGCTTCTGCCAAAATACTGTTGTCAATCATACCCATTGCAACGGTTGGTACAATTGAAGAAACAAAAACTTTTTTATCTTTTTGGTAGACAATAAAGTTACAAGGCAACATTAGACCCAGCTCGAGCTCGGCTTGAATTGCCTGATAGGCAGTAGCAGGATGGCAAGCCCCCAAGATTGTGTATTCTTCCATGCTAACGCCTAGTTTTGCTTCCAAAGTCGTTTTTACATCAATCTCAGTTAATACTCCAAAGCCTTCAACTTGTAGCTCGGTCTTAGTTTTTTCGATTGCTTGCTCAAAGCTCATATCAAGCTCTTTGCTATAGCCATATTTTGCTTTAGTCATTAGTCACTCCTTTAAGTAAATAGATAATAATCTTAATCTTTGGTTTATACAGTGGTAAATTGTCCCATCATGCCTTGGTCTTCATGCTCTAAAATATGGCAGTGATACATATATGCCACAGTCTCATTTTTAAATTCAGGAAACTCAATTAAGATTTCAACCACACTACCCGGATTTACTAAGACAGTATCTTTAAAACCCTGTTCATGGGGTTGAATACCGGCAGAATTACTAATGATTTTAAATTGGGCATTATGAACATGGAAAGGGTGAGCCATCATAGAAGTATTTTCTACAACCCAAATCTCAGTGCTGCCAGCTTTTACAACTTCATCAATACGTTCCATATCCATAGCTTTGTCATTGATGCTAAATACGCGCCCACTCATCATTGCTTGTGAGCCCATTGTCATCTGTAATTCAAAATGTCTTTTATTGACATTTTCCATGTCAATTTGGCTGTGTGTAACTAGGGTTTTGGGTATTTCTTGCATAATACTTTGTGCTTGTGAAGCATCAATGCTAAAAATATCAAAAGCCTGACTATCTTCAGCCATCATTCCCATTTGCTGTGAACTTGCCAAGACTTTGTTTACAAGCTTTAAGTTTTTGCCATTAGCAAGATCAAGCAATATTTCTACCCGTTCAGCCGGAGCTAGGGTGATTGTGTTTGTAGTAATTGTTTTTTCAACTAAACCACCGTCAGTACCGATAATTATAAAATCTCTATCATCATCAAAACCCAAGTTGTAAATTCGTGCATTTGAACCGTTTAAAATTCGTAATCGCAGCAAAGATTTTTTTGCTTGCAAGACTGCATTCCTAACTCCATTTACTAAAATGACATTGCCAGATTTACCCATCATTTGGTCATGACGCGAGCGAATATAAGAAAAGCTACCGTCAATATTAAATTCTCTATCCTGAATGATAATAGGAATATCATCTACTCCGTATTCATTTGGTAAATTAAGTACTTCTGACTCTTCGTCATCAATAATAAACATACCAGCCAGACCGTTATAAACATGCTCGCCTGTTTTATGGATTTGATGGGCATGATACCAAGTTGTGGCTGCTGGCTGGATTATTGTGTATTCACTTAGCCAAGATTCATTTGGGGCAATCGGCTGATGTGGTCCACCATCTGCTTCGGCTGGCAGCTTCATACCGTGCCAGTGCAAAGTAGTAGTTTCATTCAGGTTATTTTTTACTTTGATATGAACATTGTCGCCTTTGTTTGCTTTTAAGGTAGCACCCAAAAATGCTTGATTAACGCCCCAAGTTGGGGTATTTAAATTTGGTAATATATTGCTACTGCCTGCTTGCAGCGTCAAATCATAAAAAACATCTTTGCCTTCCCTAATACCAGTTTCTAGTTTTGGAATAGCAAAATTCTCGCTTGCATTTGTGTCTTGAGCCAATAATGCAGATTTTGGCATCAGTGACAGGGCTACCAAGGTCTTAATAAAATTTCTTCTTGTTATCATTTTTCTCCTAATCAAATGACTTTTCCTGAATAGGATTTAAGCCAATATGTTAGCTATTATAGCAAGGTATTGTTAAGCTTTTATAAAGCTGGGGTTAAGGTTAGGAAGCTAAAGAACCGAGGCTTGAGCCTCGGCTAAGTCAAGAAGGCTGTTTTTAATTTGTTGCTTGATGACACTAAAATGCCAACGTAGCTATTCAAACCGTGGAGATAGTTACGGATAGATTTGTCGGGGCTTTAGCCCCGATTCCATGATTTAGGCATCTTTATATTACTAGAACATTAGAATTGTTCACTTACAGTTTTCATCTCCATGAACAAACGCAAATAGTCAGGGCCGCCGGCTTTGGCGTTGCTGCCTGATAGGTTGAAGCCGCCAAATGGCTGCACGCCTACTAGGGCACCGGTTATTTTACGGTTTAGGTAGAGATTGCCCACATTAAAGTCTCGTCTTGCACGTTCTAACCTATCCCTGCGTTTAGAAATAAGGCCACCGGTTAGCCCATAAGGAGTGTCGTTGGCTATTTTGAGAGCATGTTCAAAGTCTTTGGCTTTTATTACGGCTACAACCGGGCCAAAGATTTCGTCTTGAGCGATTGTGTCTGAGCCTGCAACATTGCTAAATACGGTCGGTTCTATATAAAAGCCGTTACCCTCGGCACGCTCTCCACCTGTTACAAGAGCATTGTCTTTTTTGCCTATTTTTATATAGTGCATTATTTTATCAACTGATTTTTGGTTTATTACTGCTCCTACGGCTGCATTATCTTCAGCTTTACCAACTTGTAGAGCGTTTACCTTTTCTTTAAATTTTGCTAAGAATTTGTCATAAACATCTGCTACAACAATTAGCCTGCTCATGGCCGAGCATTTTTGCCCCTGAAAGCCGTAACCGCTGGCTGTTGCCATGCTTGCTGCATAGTCTAAATCGGCAGTTTCATCAATAATTAGGGCATCTTTACCACCCAATTCTACGTAAACCTTTTTAAGCCATTTTTGTTTGGGGTGAACTATTGCTGCTCTTTCGTTTATGCGTTTACCGATTGCCAATGAACCGGTAAAATTAATAAACCTAGTACGAATGTCATCAACCAATGCATCACCAAGGTCGGCATCTTCGCCAGTTAGCAGGTTAAATACACCATCGGGGAAGCCAGATTCAGCAACACATTCCATAAAGATTGAGGCGATTATAGGGGTAGATGGGGCAGGTTTTAAAATAACTGTGTTACCAACTGCAACTGGGCCTGCTGCCATACCTGCCAAGATTGCTAACGGGAAGTTCCAAGGGCTTATTACCACGCCTACGCCAATTGCTTTTAAGAAGGAAGTATTTTGCTGGCCTTTAAAGTCGTATTCATGAATTGTGTTACCAAGTGCTAGTGATTGCCTAGCGTAGTATTCACAAAAATCTATAGCTTCAGCAACGTCAGCTTCGGCTTCGGTATAATTTTTGCCAGATTCTAAAGTCAACCAGGCCGAGAGCTCTAATTTGCGACGACGCATTACCGCTGCTAATTTTGACACGGCTCGAGCCCGACTTTCCATGCTCCAATGTTGCCAATCTGCAAATGCTGCCTCTGCTGCATTAAAAGCCAAATCAATTTCTTTTTGCTTTGCTTTAGCGGCATAACCAATTATTTCTGAGAGCTCACAGGGGTTAATTGATTCCAGGTATTCAGAGGTATCAATTTTTTGCCCGCCAATTATCAAGGCATGCTTTTCGCCTAGGCGTTTCTTCACTAATTTAAGGGCTTTTTGATATTCTTCTATCTCTTTTGGATCTGCGTAATACGAATAGGGTTCATTTTTGTATGCTTCAAACATTTTTAACTCCTTAATTAAACAAGCCTTTTAAGACAAAGGCAAGGTTTGCTGGTCTTTCTGCTAAACGGCGGCTAAAGTAGCCGTACCAATCTTGGCCATAAGGCACATAAACTCGTAGTGGATGTCCGCCAGTTACAATATTATTTTGAGCTTTGGGGCTTACGCCAAATAACATTTGATATTCGTAGCTTTCTTTTGCTAATTTTGCTCCTCTTATAAAGGCACTAGTCTCTTTGATTATTTGGGGGTCATGAGTGGCAATATTTATTTTTGCGCCTGCTTCTAGACCCATATAAATCATTTCTAAGAGCTTTTCTTCTATTTTTCCTTGGCGTTGGTAGGCATTATCGTTGTCCTCTTTATAAGCACCTTTTACTATGCGTAGGATGATATTTTGATTGGGCTCGAGTAAATCCTTCATATCATCTAAACTGCGCCGCAAGTAGCTCTGTAATACCGTAGAAACATTATCAAAACCTTTTGCTCTTAGGTCTTTAAATAAGCCAATCGTACCATCTACAAATGGAGTGTTTTCCATATCTAAACAAATATGGGCTTTTGTCTCTTTGGCTTTGCTGGCAATAGCCAAGGCATTTTCTAAAGCCAATTCATAGTCTATGCCCAAGCCAAATTGGCTCGGTTTTATACTCATGTAGCCAGCTTTATTATGGTCGGATAAATATTCTAAGCTTTCAATTATACCATTTGTCATAGCTTGGGCGGTTTCTTTTTTGTTTACAAATTCACCTAAGAGTGCCAATGAATAGAGCTTGCCTTCAGCTTCTAAGTTGTCTAAGACGATAAGTGAATCTGCCAAATTATCAGCAGCCACAAAACGGCTTACGCCGAGTTTTTTGGCATTGCTACTTATGCCATTTTTGACAAAGAAATTGTTGGCAATTCCTAGGCTTAGTTTTGTATAAAGCTTTGCATACATAGTATAAGTCTAGTGTTTTATTTTTAGATTGACAAGCTACTATACTACACGTGAACAAAGCCACAGTTTTCTTATGGAGTTAAGATTTCTATATTGATTTATTTGACATTTTGATAAACTTTGATTATGAAAAATACATTGTCTACTACATCGTTATTATTATTCATAAATATACATTTAGGCTTCTGACTATGAAGCTACATTTAATAAGACACGGACACACAAACTGGGATATAATTGATGAAAAAGGCGTTAAGGGTATGGCTGCCTCAGCGGCTCCACTAACTCAATTAGGTCGTTTACAAATAGAAACTATTGCTAATGATTATCGTTTGGCAGATGCTGAAATTATTTTATCAAGTAGCTATGCTCGAGCCTTAGAATCGGCAGCTATATTAAGCCGCGTGCTAAATAAACCACTGCATGTAGAATATGACTTACACGAATGGCTACCTCAAACAGATTCTTTGCAAGCAGCCGATGAAGAGCTGATTTTAGAGGCTAGTAAAGAGTTTGTTAAAGAGACGAGTGAGATAGTCCCATGGGAAAAATTCTCTGAAGTTAAAAGCCGAGTACTATCTGTGTTAAAACGCTACAGGGAATACAATAATATTGTTGTTGTTACTCATGCTGTTGTAATTAGTAGCCTACTAGGGATTATGCAATCGGTAGATAATGCTGAGATTGTTAGCATAGATATTGATAATGATATTGGTGTTGATATTGATGAAAGATTAAGTGAGCACTTATTAGTTGCAACAATGTGATAGCGATTATTAACATAAAATTTAACAAAATACACAAGAGCTAATAATAATACAAAGCTTAAAATTTGATATAGTGAGCAAATGATTGACAAAAACTTAGTTTTATCTGCTAGTTTGGTTAGGCTCGAGCCTTTACAAATCCATCACATCCCTGATTTAATGGCAATCGCTGTTAGAAATCAAGACGAGTTTGGGCATACTCATGTTCCTATGACTGTTGAAGAAGGGGACAAATATTTTACTGAGGTCTTAATGCTTAGGCGGGATAAACTTGCCTATCCATTTGTGATTATTGTTGATAATAAGGTAATTGGTACTACAAGATATACTGATATAGACTGGCGAAATAAAACTCTTGGTATTGGCTACACTTGGTTTGATAGAGAATATTATGGCACCGCTGTAAATGCAGAAAGTAAATATTTGCTTTTTAAGCATGTGTTTGAAGATATGGGTTTTATGCGTATTCAGATTAGAGTAGATTCTTTAAATCAACGCTCTAGGCGTGCTGTAAAAGCCCTTGGAACTAGTCTAGAGGGGATTTTACGTAAACACAAGATTGCAGCTGGTGGAAGAATTAGGCATACTGCGCTGTATTCAATTATTGATGATGATTGGCCAGCAGCAAAGGTTAGGCTCGAGCAAAGAATACAAACTAAGCTAAAAAATGGCAAATAAAAAGCCCCTTCATAGCAGGGGCTTTTTGAAAGAGGAAGTAATCTTAAGTTCTGATCCCGTGTAATATTTCTTCTAAACCTTGTACATCTTCTATGATAATTTCTTTTGGCCGAGTTGATATAACTGCTTCACGTTCTAAAACTTTTAGAGCTCTGGTTACGGTTTCTCGGCTAGTACCTGCTAAATTTGCAATATCTTGATGGGTTAGCTTAACTAAGGCAGCACCACCCTCACTAATATTGACAACACCGCTTCGAAACAACCTTAATAAAACAAATGCAACTCTACCTTGAGCATCTTTATAAGATAAAATTTGAGCTTCGTCATCCATACCTTTTAGACGTTTGGCTAAGGTTGTTGTTAGGTTTAGGCTTATGCTAGCGTAGCTATCAATTAGCTTTTTAAAATCATCTTTAAATAATAAATAAGCAGTTACTTTGCTTAAGGTCATGGCTGTTGCACTTCTTAACTCTGAACCTAATAAAGCCATTTCACCAAAAAACTCGGGTGCTTGTAAAATTGCTAAGGTCTTTTCGTAGCCACCTAAATCAACTTTAGATAGTTTGATAAGCCCTGATTTTATAATATAAAGTGCTTCACCAATATCACCTTCTTGAAACATAATAGAACCGGATTCATAAGTTCTTAATTGAACGACAGATTGCGCAATATCAAGCGCTCGTTCTGGTACATTAGCAAATAGTGGTGTTTTTTCTAAAAATATTCTAGTTTGATTTGAAGAATCTAATTCTTTGACAGACATAGTATCTAGATTAGCTTAGATAATGGGTTATAGTTATGAAAGATGACACTAGTTTGCCGTGAAATTTATCGCAGTTTTAAATCTGGAAATGAAACAATTGAAATACTAAAAGGTGTTAATTTAGAATTAGATAAAGCCGAAGTAATTGCAATACTAGGCCCTTCTGGTTCGGGTAAAACAACTTTATTAAATTTGTTAGCAGGTTTGGATGAAGTAACTAAAGGTGAGGTTTATTGGGGAGACACTGCTGTGCATAAGACTTCTAATAACGATTTAGCCCGCTTGCGTTTAAGTGAGTTGGGTTTAGTATTTCAGAACCACTATTTGCTAGAAGATTTAACGGTTTTTGAAAATGTGAATTTAACTGGGCGATTACAAGGAAAAATAAATAAACAAAGAACTATGGAAGTATTGCAGGCGGTAGGTTTAGAAAACCGTAAGAATTATTTACCAAAAAAACTCTCTGGCGGTGAACGCCAAAGAGTTGCAGTGGCCAGAGCCATATACGCAAAGCCCAAAATTATATTAGCCGATGAGCCAACCGGCAGCCTAGACAGGCAAAGTGCTAAAGCTGTTTATGAGTTACTAGTAGAACTAGCTCGCCAAGAGGGTAGTAGTGTAATTATGGTTACCCATGACGAGGCTTTAGTAAAAGATTTAGATAAGCGTTACCGCCTTATTGACGGTAAGCTTATTATGGATTAAAGCCTTTTTTGCCTGCTTCTAAAAATTGATTTATCCAATCTCTAATCTGGCTTTCTGGTAATTCGTATTTCTTGGCAAAGTATTCTATATCCTCGTCACTTGCTAAAAAGGCAATTACTAAAGCTGCTTTTGCTTCGGCTGTCCAAAAATAATTTGATGATTGCATAATAATAGGATTAAGCCCACTATTGCTATAAATCTGGGGGCTAAAATCCATTTTACTGAACCATCACATAGTTACAACTTGAGCTGGCTGGTAAGCACTGATTATGAATATCCGTTGCTTTTAGGTTGCTATTTGCTTGTTTTTTGCGAGCAATGATAGCAGTTGCTAGTGGGGCCGCAAATGATGTTCCCATAAGTGGAGACGGGCTGCCAGCCATAATTAAATTCATACCCGGTGCCATTAACGAAGTGATTTCACTATTGACTTGTTTACCTGTGTTTATGTTGGCAATAACAAAATTACCGCTCAGGTATTTTGCAGCTGCAATGCCTAAGATGTTGTCACTGTAGCTGGCATTATTGGCAAGGCTTGCTGGGTAGTGCTCGGTATCGCTAGGATTGTTGCCAGCGCTAGCAACCAAAATGGTATTAGGGCTTAGGGCAAAGAGACTAGACAAAATACTCTGGCTTATAAAGCTAGCATTGTCATCACCGAGGCTCATGTTTATAAGATCGTATTTAACTCCAGTTTGGGCAAGGTCACGTAAATATAGTAAGGCGGTAGAAACATTTGAGCTCGAGCATTCCCCATTACTATTACAAACTTTAAGCATAGTTAATTTTGCATCAGCTGCAACTTTATGAATTAATTTAACAACTTGTTGCCCATGCCCTCCATTTAAAAACTCTGGCTCTGGAGCATTAGGATAATTTTTACAATTTACTACATCAATAATACTATCTTCTTGGCTAAAGTTTTGGCTATTATCCAAGTCTATAAATCCACCAGGGGTATTTTGAGCTGTGTTAATTCCACTATCAATTACAGCTATTTTGACCCCATCACCTGTGCCTGCTGGTAGCGTTATTATGTCGCCTTGTAGTAGCTTATCTATATTTATCGCAGTGGTTTCTTTTGATTCATTTAACAAACTTGTAGCTTGCATGCATTTTGGGTCAAAAAACCCAGCGCTTGTTTGATCATTAATAAACACAAAATTATACTCTATCTTGGCAGTAGGTATAAGTCTATGAACAAAATTTGCTAGTTTGATTTTAATTTCTTTGCTTGTTAATTGTTTTTCTTTAAATTTTAGATTGGCAATACAGTCGATTTTAAGTTTGTCATTAAGCTTTTTAAATTTTGATTGATAAAAACTTTGTAAATCAAAGTCGAGATCAAGCTGAGATTTAAGGCTTTGCTCATAAGATTGTGGATTTTTAATATCTTTACACGAAAAGTAAACAACTAATTCATTTTCTTTTATTCTTCCATCAATTCTTAATTTGTATCTTTGTAAGCTAACGTTTCCAGTTTTTATTTCTAGTATATTTTCTGCTTCGACCAAATTTGGGTTTTGAGGTCTATTAAGGTTGAAGTAAATAGCATCTTGACTTTGACTAAGATTTGAGTTTTGAAGCTTTTCGGAGTTCAAATAAATATCAATATTGCTTTGCGTAATATCTAAACGAATCCGTTCACCCCAATAGGCATTTAAATTTTTGAAATCGGGTAGCTTTTTCTCGGGTTTGCATGATACTAGAAGAAATATAGAAGTTAAAATTAATACTAAAATACGGATGGGTTTTTTGTTCATCATAATCCTTTCCTTGATTTTATAGACAATCAAGTTATTGTAGTTTAAATATAAAATATCTTCCGTACCAGAAACGTACCGAGGATATTTGGGCTTAACGAATCAAATATAGCTTAATACTGCCTAATTTTTCATTAATTTTTTTGTATGATTCAGTATTTTGCTCTGTAGAAGAGCTTACTGTGTTTTTTATTGTTTCTAAAGAGTTAATATATTTGTTTTTAGAATTATAAATTTCCAAAAAATTAATTAATCGTTGGAGTAAATAGGTTGTTTTGTTTTGATTTTTATCTTGAATTGCCTGCTCTAATAACTCAAATATTATATTAATATAGATTGGCTTACTTATTTCTAAATAATTATGATTTAGGCTTTTGAAAATATTTATAGCATCTTCTAGTTGACTAAGGTTTTTTTCAATGGTTCCGATACCAAATAAAGCATGGGCTTGTGAAAATTTATCGCCAATATCATAAGATAGGCCAGTAACTTTTTCAAACAATGTTTTAGCCTCCTTATCTTTCTCTAATTGTAGCTTTGTGTAGGCAAGATTAGCTAAAGCTCTACAATATAGTTGGCTATAAGCCGAGTCTGATTTATCCAAAAGATCTATCAGCTCTACAGAAATTACCTCGGAAGCCTTAAAATCCTTATTTTTAAATAACATGTCCGCTTTGTTTAACATAACGGCAGCTTTTAGCTTTGGCTTAATTTGTGGATGCCCTAAAAGCTCATCATATAACTTGATAGCATTTGTTGTTTCTTGGGCATAAGAATAGCAATTTGCCTGGTTCATGATTGAGCCCAAATATCTTTGTTCTTGTTTTACTAATTTCCATCTTATTCCTGCTTTAGAAAAATTTTCAATTGCCTTATAGTATTTACTTCTATGAACAGCAACAGTCCCTAAGGTATTAAATGAAAGTGCTTGCGTCCAAGTATCTTCTGATTTTGACAAAATAGTTTCTGCTATATTTTTCGCTTCATCTAGATTTTTGGCATGCAATAAAAGCACCGATTTTAAGGCTTCTAGTTTATCATTGTCTTGGTAGTCTTCAATTATAGCCAAGGCTTTTGCAAATTGGCCTTGTCGTTCAAGGGCATAGGCCTCCAAAAATAAGTTTTCTTGGTCAATATCTAAGCCTAAATTCTCTAGGGTTTTGCGAACTTTGCTTAATAGGCTTTCGGCTAATTGAAAATCTTGCTTGTCTAAGTATTCGCTGACCTTTTCTTTGTAAGCCTGATTAATTTTTTTGCTATGTAAAGGCAATTCTTGAGCATTACCAAAATCAGCTCGAGCTTTATAAATATCTTCATACAATTTAAACAGCTTTTGACTATCGTTTGATGCTTGGGCTAGTTTTAGGGCAAAATGGTTTCTTTCGTTAGGGTAGTTATCTAAATATTCTTGAGCTGTTGCCAAAATTGCTTGCATTGCTTCATCTGGGTTTAGTGGTTTTAAAAGCTCTATGAGTTTTTTTCTGAAACTTAGTAACATTGTACCGTCTTGCTCAAAGGCTCTTTCTAAGCAAGAATTGGATAGCTTATACCTTTGCGTTAGCGCCATTGCCAGTAATAAGTTTTTATCCTTTTGGTTTAGGTGGGTAAAAATCCCCTCGGCATGTAATTTATTTAATTCGCTCTCGGCAGCATGGCTAAAACGACTTTTGCAAGATTTTAGTATTTTCGCTAGTTCTTCTAATTCTTCAAAAAAGAATTCTGGGGCTTTTTCTATCAAAAAAGCTTTTTCGGCATAGCTTTTTTGCTTGGCCTTGGTTTTGGCTTGTTTGGCTAAGAGTATTAATGTATTTCTTATCTGTTCAGCAAATTCTTCACGTAAATCAAAGAGCCAAGCTTGCAATTCATCGGTTAATTCTATGCGATTGTCTTGCTCTAGACCTGTAAAAAAGTAGCTTTCATAGATTTCGTGAGCTTTTTTATAATCTTCTTTTTCAATTGCATTTCTAAAAATATCAATATCAGACTCACAATCTGAAGAGAGTGAAATAAGGTTGTTATTTATAATAATGCCACCTTTACCAATTTTTTGATTTAGTTTGGCAATAGCAACCCTTAAGCTTTCTCTGGGTTTATCTAAATGAGCAAAGAAGAGATTTGCTAGGTCATTGCGATTCTGCTCGTTTTCAAGATACAAATAACTGAGTATAAGCAGCTGTAAGTTGCTGAGTTTTTTGGTTTCTAATCGGGCAGTTCCTAAAAGTTTTAGTAACATTGTTTATATTTTAGCACAGTTCAAATGAGCAAAATTACCCGAGTA
>CAMZLP010000167.1 GCA_947311535.1 uncultured Deinococcota bacterium
ATTTATACTTATGGAACTAAATATCCAACAACTAATCTTGGCCTAAGTGAACGCTCAGCTTCTGCACTCCAAAATTTTATCCAATCAGAGCTCGAGCCCAAGCAAATCAAACCCCAATTCTAAAAACGGTAAACTTATTTGCCCAGTCCCCAAGCCAATTTCTAAAATCTTATTGTTTTTGACTAAGCCAGAATAGGCTATTATTTTTTCAATTAGTTCCTCAGGGTATTTTGGCCGAGCTTTGTCATATAAAGCCGCTACTCGACCAAAATTACTACTAATACCCTGTTTAGACATATTGATATTTTATGACTTTTTAGAACTCACCTCAGTAATAATCTCATCAGCTACAATATCCTGAATTCCTCTGTCCAAATGGCTAGTAAAACCTACACAAGAGCAATTCATTTCACCCAAAACATACTTGTCATTACCATCTTCATCATAATCAAGCATAAAGTCCGCAGTCCAAATAAGTGGCGCACTGTAACCACCTAGTTTGTCAGAAATACCAGCTAACTCACCTTGAAATAAATCCATTAACTCTTTCCATTCGCTAGGGTCATCATAGCGATATTTTGCACCCGAAAATAGCGTCGCCGAAAATGAATCTGCACCCTCAGCTGGCTTTTTGTGGACTACAAAAATTGGCTTGTCCGCTACCATTAATATTCTAATTTCCCCCTCTTTAATACGAGGCATAAACGGCATATCCACAAGCATGCCGTTGTCACCAACAATATATTGATTACAAAAATCCATAAAATCACCTAATTGATGATATTCGACATGGTTGTCTACCGCTTCTGTACATTTTATTTTGCAATCTAGTGGCAAAGCTTGGCCAGCTTCAAAGTTGCGCTCATCATCAACTACCACTCGCCAAATTCCACTACCTGTAGAACCTCTATTTTGTTTTAAAACCCGCTCTCCCTTAGAAAGCGCTATCGGGAATTTGTCTTTTAATTCTTCTAAACTATAGTAAGCATAAGTATCATCTGGTACTAAATCAGTCTCCGTTAATTTTGTCAGGGCATCTTTAGCACCATAGCCAATCATGACATCAGGATTGGGCATACCGATAACCCCAGCATCGCTTAGTTTATTAAGCATGTCAAAGTAAATACTTTCGCCACTTGGGATACTACCAGGGTTGACACGGCTAACATAAGCATCAAAATTTTCTATAACGTAGTCGATGATTTTATCTTTTTTATCGTCTTCATAAAAAACGACCTCGGCATGCCAACCCTTTTCCTTTAGGGCATTGACCATGGGTAAGGTGTCTTTACGGTGACCATCTAAACCCTTATCACTACCACCCGGAGCCTCAAAAAAAACTACACTTTTCTTCATAATAACAACCTCCTATTTCCAAAATATTTTTATTTTGGAAATGCAATTTAGCTACGATAATTATATCGCAATTAAAGCCATTTGCTATGATTGTATTTAAAGATTTATCGGCTTTTTATCTAAGATGCCCTTATTTCCTTAGCAGCAACCTATACTAACGCATTTAAAAGGACTAAATAATGGACAAAAACTATTATCCAAATAGCAAAACAATGCAGCTCGGCACAAGCGTCAGCTTTAGCAAAACAATTAGGCAAATAGATATAGCTTCTTTTGCTAAAATCTCTGGTGATAATAACCCGCTTCATTTAAATGAGGATTACGCTAAAACTACTCGCTTTAAAAAACCAATTGCCCACGGCATGTTAACTGCCAGCTTTATTTCTGCACTAATTGGCACCAAATTTGCTCGCCTTATTTACTTGTCACAAAATCTTAAGTTCATAAAACCTGTCTACATTGGCGATACTATCACTGCCACAGCCACTGTAATAGCAAAAAAAGAGGGCAAAGAAATCTTTACCCTCCAAACAATCTGCACAAATCAAAATAATATTATAGTAATTGATGGTACAGCGGTTGTAATGATTGACTCTTAGACAGCTGCGTGTAAACCTACTTTGTTGGCTTCAGAATCTTTGATAAAGGCTATATAGCCCATAGGGCCAATAGAAGTTTTGGGCATTAGTATTTCACCACCGGCTGCTTCTACCCTGTCTAATACCGTAGCAACATCATCACCAGCATTTAGATAAACTACTGTTCCATTCATACTAGGTTTTTGGCTTTCTTGAGCCATTAAAGCACCACCAACACCGTTAGGTTTTTCATATGGAAAAATTGCCATCATGCCTTCACCAAACTTTTGCTTGTTTAGTTTACAGGCAAATATTTCTTCGTAGAACTTAATAGCTCTATCTAAATCTGTTACTGGAATATCGAACCAATTTACTGCGTTATTCATAAAATCACCTTTTCCCGTTGAATATTTCAACTGATTTAAGAATAAAACATCATACTGACAGCAGTATGTCAGTATGTTTTTCCTAGTTCCAAATTAGCATTTTATGATTATTTAAGGCTATTTACAGGGCATTATAGCCTTAAATAAAAATCTAAACTAAGTGGGTTTTTATAATAATTAACTTATCCACAGCTTTCTTCTTTTCTGTGGATAAGTCAAAAAAACTAATTTTAAGCTAAGCTTGGCAGTATTAGATTGACTTTGTAAAGGCTCGAGCCGAACTCGGGCAAGCCCCTTTAAGCTCCTCGGAGGCAAATATTTCTGCGGCTATATCTTCTCTTTTTATCTCTTTAAAACCTAGTTTTAATAGCCATTCTGGAATAGTCAAAGTTAAACCATAAACAGTATTAACATTATTTTCTTTCAAATGCATAAAAATAAATTCAAACAATTCTGTTGCTCTACCCTGCCCCCGCTGGCTGGGTGCTACTACCAATGAACGCAATAAGGCAATATTTCCATATAATTCATAAGCAATAACGGCAACTATCTCTTTTTGCAATTCCAAAACAAATAGTTTGCAATTAGGGTCTTTTATTCCTGCTATCGGGAGATTAGCCTTAAGCAAAAGCTCTTCAATATCTGTAAAATCTTTAATTTGTGCTTCTCTAATCACAATAATTTAATCCTAAAAATCACTATATCATAGTCTTTAAGTACTTGAATATAACCAAATAATCTAAGTTTTGAAATATGTCTTTTGTCATTTGTCACAAAAATAGCATCATTTACAATCGCCAATGAATGGTACAAGCAATCTGTTAATTCTGGATAACCGCTTTTTTGATCAGCTACTCTTGCCATTTCAATTGCCTTTATACGCACAGCAGTATTTGCTATTATAATTTGAATGATTTCTTCTTTTGCTAATTTTTCCAAATATCTCACTTAACAAAACACTCCTCAATAAATGACATAGCTTCTTGATACTCATCTGTTGCCCAATCACCAATTTCAATGCTATTTTTCTCATCCCAAATACAAATAATTTCAATGTCAGGATCTAATTGTATAGCAAATTCATTTGCGATATTTTCACACACAGCAAAAACATCATTGGTCTGAACAGCAATAGCCCGATAATATTTTAAGTTTGAATATAATTCGGGGTAAAACTCTGAAATTTTAGAAAAAATATCAGCTCCAAACCCTGAATATCTATTTAACACCTCCTGTATACTCTCGCTTTTGTATTTTAAAGTTTTATTAAGTAGCATATTTAATAAATCACCTAACAATCATAATAAGGGGCAGGAGTTACAAGCATCTCAGTGAGCAGAGCAAGCGAACTTGGTTAATTATATTAAGTAATTCATTCTGCATCATTGTGCCATTTCACTTGCTTGGGTAATTGTCCATTTTCAATAAAACTAAATAAAGCTTCTTTTAATATTTTTATAGAATATGTCCATTTTTTAGGATACTCATCACGCTGACCATTAGACAAATAAAACTCTATATTTTCATTTGAAATTTCTACTGGATTACGGCTAGAAAAACCTACATCACCCTCAGAACTAAGATAGATTAGTAAACCGATATCACCATTTAGCAATGCACAAATACATTGCCTACTTGAGTTTTCTATCCAGATTTCTTTGTATTGTTCACCGTTATTAAGTTGGTTTTCAAGCTCAGTTTTTGTCATTTTCTTTCATGAAATGCTTCATAAGCTAGAATATCTAATTCACCTGTGAGCTCATTACCTGCTTCATCTTGCAATTTATATGTTATCTGATGTTGATAAATAGATGAACAACCTTCTAATGATAATAGAACCGTATAAAGCGCATCTGTCAGCCCGTTGTCAAATATAGATTTTACTAATTCTATTTGTTTTGAATTGAGTCCTGCATTTTTCATCATCTCCAAGCGCGATATCTCCGACATTTCTGAAAAGTAGCCATCGAGTAGATAGCTTTTAAGGTTTTTAAACTCATTGACGAATTCTTCTGCTGTGATTGAAAAATCAGCTTCTTCCATTTTTCCCTTTATAGATAATTTTATTAAAACAATGTTTGATAGGTTAATTAGAACGCTATTATTAAATGAACTGATATTGTAATAAAACTACAAAAGTAAAAGCTTCAAACAATCTACTATCCATAGAATTTCTCACCCTTTTCAACTTTCTCTCTTAACAAATCAGCTGGCTTAAACCTGTTGCCGTGTTTTTCTTCTAGTTTGAGCAGCCTTTCCAAAATTTCTGCTGGCCCACGCTCATCCATATAAAAGAATGGTCCGCCCAAAAATGGTGGAAAGCCTATACCAAATACTGCCCCAACATCGCCATCTTGGGCATTTGCTACAACGCCCTCTTCTAAGGCATAAACTGCTTCATTTATCATTGCCATTGACAAGCGTTCTTTGATTTCTGACTTAGCAAAAGTTTTGCGTTCACTGCCACCAAAAAAGCGGTAAATATCGGTATTGACCTTTTTGCCTTTTTCTTTGCCATATAAATAAAAGCCTTTGCCGCTTTTGCGACCTTTTAAGCCAGATTCAATAACATCTTTTCCTTTAGAAACTAGCTCTATGTCACGCTCTTTAAATAGTGGCGACATCACCTCGGTGACATGTGCACCAACATCTATGCCGACTTCATCCATTAGTTTGATGGGCCCAACTGGGAAACCAAAATCTCGCATGGCATTGTCAATATCTTCTATACTTGCGCCCTCAGAAAGCATAACTAAAGATTCATTCATATATGGCGTGATTATGCGGTTAGCATAAAAACCAGGGCTATCTTTTACTACTATTATTGATTTACCTTGTTTTAGACCAACGTTTATGGCAGTTGCTAGTGCCCAATCGGCAGTTTGTTCTGTTTTTATAATTTCTAAGAGTGGCATTTTAGGCACTGGTGAAAAGTAGTGCATGCCTAGTACAGCTTCTGGCCTTTGGGCAGTTTTGGCAATTTGAGTAATTGGAATAGATGAGGTATTAGTTGCAAAAACATGGCCTTTTTTAGTAATTTCTTCAACATCTTTTAAAACTGCTTGCTTTACTTCTAGCTTTTCTAATACGGCTTCTATTGTAAGATTGACTGCAGCAAAATTATCATAGCTATCTGTTGTATGGACTCGAGCCAATACACTATCACGCTCAAACTGGCTCAAACCTTTACCTACTCTTTTGGAAACATCTTTATAAATATTTGCTTTGCCTTTGGCAGCAAATTCTTGCTTCATATCTTTTAATATCACTTTAAAACCAGCATTGGCACTAACTTGGGCAATGCCTGCACCCATTAGGCCAGCGCCCAAAATAGCAATAGTATTTAGTTTTTTAGCTTTGTCTTTTAAAGGGTTCTTTTTAGATGCATTTTGAATAAAAAACAAATGCCGCAAGGCTTTTGATTCTGGGCTTAGTACTAGTTCTGCAAAACTCTGGGCTTCTAATTTAAAGCCTGCTTTTTTTCCTTTAGTCATACCAGTTTTTATTACTTCTACAATTTTGGCAGGAGCGGGGTAATTACCTCTAGTTTGCTTGTTTGCAGCCTCTAATGCCTTAGAATATATCATGCGGTTTAAGGGTGTACGCTCGAGCATATTCTCGCTAAATTTACGCTTGCGTTTCTTGCGTTCTAATCTCTTATCCGCCAAGTCTAAAGCTGCCCATTTAGCCGCTTCTTTTAAGCCCGCGGGGTGAATGAGAGCATCTACCAAGCCCATTTTTTTAGCGGGTTTAGCATAGACATTTTTACCGGTCATTATCATTTCTAAGCCTTTTTGCACGCCTACTAATCTTGCTAATCTTTGGCTTCCACCTAGTCCGGGTAATAAGCCTAGTTTTACCTCGGGCAATGCAAACATAGTCTTTTTATTATTGCTGGCAATTCGGTAATTGCAAGCCAAAGCTAATTCAAGCCCGCCACCTACACATGGCCCGTTGATGGCTGCTACTACTGGCTTTTGGTTTTGCTCGAGCCTGTCCAACATCTTGTGCCCTTTATTAATCGCTGCTATTACATCTTCTTTTTTACTAAAAGTTTCAAAATCCTTTATATCAGCCCCAACTACAAAGCTATCTTTTTTAGAGCTAATTATTACAATCGCCCTCACATCACTATTGGCTTGTAATTCTTCCAAGGTTTTTTCAAAATCACCCAACATAGCAATGCTCAAAACATTCACTCGCTCATTGGGGTTATCTAGGGTAATTATTGCAACATTATCTTCAAGATCAACATAATAATAAGTAGAATATTTAGTCATTTTAATACCTCTCCAATAAGCCCGCATAAGCCATACCACCAGCAGCACAGGCTGTAACAAGGGCAAATTTGCCGTCTTCTACCGCTAATCGCTCAGCAGCCATAGTAATAAGCCGTGCACCTGTTGCAGCAAATGGATGCCCTAAAGAAATAGAACCACCCCAATTATTTACTTTAGACCTGTCCACTTGCCCTACGGCATTTTCTAAACCAAGCTTTTCACGTGCAAATTTGTCAGATTCTAAGGCATTAAAAACCGCTAAAACTTGGCCTGCAAATGCCTCATGGATTTCTATCACATCTATATCATTTAAACTAAGACCATTGCGAGCTAGCAACTTTGGTGTGGCGTAAGCTGGGCCAAGCAATAATTCTTCTTTAGGATCTTGGGCCACAAAAACATAGTCTAGCAAACGTGCTTTTGCTGTATATCCCAAAGCCTTGGCTTTTTCTTCGGTCATTAGCAAAGTAGCTGCCGCACCATCAGTAAGTGGTGAGGAGTTACCAGCAGTTACAGTTCCAAAAGGTTTTACAAAGGCTGGCTTTAATTTGGCTAATTTCTCTAAGCTAGAGTCGCTTCTAATGGTATTATCAGCTTCTAAAGATTTAAATTTTGGTGCCACGCTCAAAGGCATAATCGACTGGGCCAAGTAACCCTTTTCTTGGGCATTGGCAGCGGCCATATGAGTAGCAAGGGCGTATTCATCTTGCTCTGTTCGGCTTACCCCAAAAGCTGCTGCTAATTTATCTGCACTTTCACCCATAACCTCGCCAGTAGAAAACTCAGCAATCGCCGGAGCAATTGGCAATAAATCACTAGCACTCAAGCCCTTCATAAACTTGCGCCATTCTAATGGAGATTTGAACTTGCGTGATTCATAGAATTTTTTACGAACTTCCTTTTTAAAGCCAATTGGCACATCACTCAAAAGCTCTACTCCACCGGCCAACATCACATCTGCTTCAGCAAGTTGCATAAGATTTACAGCATCAGAAATTGCTTTATTGGCAGATATACAAGCCATAGTCACAGTATGAGCTGGCACTGTATTTGCTATACCTGCCGCCAAGGCTGCATCACGAGCAATATTTGGGGTAGATGAATTTTGAACTACATTACCCATAATTACGCCATCTAACAAAGCATTATCCAAATTATTGCGAACTACAATCCCTGCTAAAACCTCGCGAGCAAGATCATAAGATATTAGGTCTGCATAGTCTGTACCAGAGCGTAAAAAAGGTGTACGCAAACCATCGATTAAGACAACTGATTTTTTTTTAGAATCTTTCATTTGTTCTATTTTACACGATTATAGCTTTTTTATTTGTACCTAGTTCAAATATATTTTTACTATACCAATAATCAGTAACTATTTTTTTCTAAAATGGGGTTGTTTATATTAAAAAACTTTAGACTTAAATACTGGTAAAAAACCTTTAATTCTATTCAGTAATGGTTTGTACTGGCAAAGCAACAGGTATAGCAAATTGAATTCTACTTACACTAATATTATTTTGTTCTCTAGATCCTTTAACATTAGCACCCAATCCAATCCCCATTACTTTAATCCCAACCCCTCCTTCAGAAGTACCTTTTTCAGATACCGTAACTGCAACATCAAATTTAACCAGTTGGGTTATTTCTTCTAAATTATCCATAATTTCACCTTTTAAAGGATTAATTGCTCCCTTAGTACCCTTAGTCTCTTTAATTGCGTCGTCAACGCCCATTAAAATCTGGGATAATGAGCTTGCTATAAACTCTTTTAAATCCATATCTTTAGACTCTGTTGATTTATTTGCCATATCTAATTTTCTCTTATTAATCTATATTGGGTTGTATTATACAGTGCAATCTTATATTAAACATATACACTGCTTGGCTCCGATTTGTCTCTAGTATAAAATTATCAAAAAAAGCCGGCCATTAAAAAATGATAACGACTAACTCTAGCAATCAACAAAAAAAGAGATGCAAAAACTGCATCTCTTTTTTAAATTTAGCTAGTTTGAGTTTAGAGTTTAGAAACCCATACCGCCCATGCCACCCATATCAGGAGCACCAGGCATTGGAGCAGCTTCTTTTTCTGGAATATCAGAAATTACGCACTCAGTTGTTAGCAATAAGCTACCAATAGAAGCAGCATTTTGCAATGCAGTACGAGTAACTTTAGCAGGATCAACAATACCTGCTTCTATCATATCTTTAACATATTCATTTACAGAAGCATCAAAACCGTAGCGACCATCGTTTTCTTGCATGATTGCATTGATTACAACACTGCCTTCAGCACCAGCATTAGCCGCAATTTGGCGGGCTGGCTCTTCTAAGGCACGCTCTAAAATTTGAGCACCTGTACGCTCATCGCCTTTTAGTTTTTTAGCAACTTTTCTAACGGCATCAATTACATATATAAGTGCAACGCCACCACCAGAAACAATACCTTCTTCTACGGCAGAACGAGCAGTAGAAAGTGCATCTTCAAAGCGATGCTTTTTCTCTTTTAATTCTGTCTCGGTAGCTGCGCCAACTCTAATTACCGCAACGCCACCAGCTAATTTAGCTAAGCGCTCTTGTAATTTTTCTCGAGCATAGTCACTGTCAGTATTCTCAATTTCATTTTTAATGCCTTTGACTCGAGCCTCTATTAATTTACCAGCGCCTTGACCTTCTATTATGGTAGTTTCTTCTTTAGAAATTTTCACATTTTTAGCACGGCCTAGTTGCTCCATTTGTACATTCTCGAGCTTGTGCCCTAATTCTTCAGAGATAACTTCACCACCAGTTAGGGCTGCAATATCTTTTAACATTTCTTTTCTGCGGTCACCAAAGCCTGGTGCTTTTACAGCAGCAATGTTTAGGGTGCCACGGATTTTATTAACAACTAAAGTTGCTAATGCTTCACCTTCAATATCTTCGGCGATAATTAAAAGTGGTTTGCCTGTTTGGGCAACTGGCTCTAAAATTGGTAACAAATCTTTAAGAGCAGAGATTTTCTTTTCAAAAAGTAGAATATAAGGGTCTTCTAAAACTGCTTCCATTGAATCGGTATCAGTTACAAAATAAGGGCTTAAATAGCCTTTATCAAATTGCATGCCCTCAACAACATCAAGCTCAGTATCTAAACCGCGGCTTTCTTCTACAGTTATAACGCCATCACGACCAACTTTATCCATAGCATCAGCAATTAGCTCACCAACAGCTTTTTCATTAGCGCTAATAGCAGCTACTTTAGCGATTGATTCACTGTCTTCAACTGGGACAGACATTTTACCAATTTGCTTAACAGCAGCGGCTACGCCAGCTTCTATACCACGTTTTAGAGCTAATGGGTTAGCACCAGCAGCAACATTGCGTAAACCTTCTTTAACAATAGCTTGGCCTAAAACAGTTGCAGTAGTAGTACCATCACCAGTAATATCGTTAGTTTTACTTGCAATTTCAATTAAAAGCTTAGCACCGATATTTTCTTGTGGGTTAGCTAGTTCTATATCTTTAGCAACGGTAACACCGTCTTTAGTAATAGTTGGGCTACCAAATTTTTTCTCTAAAACAACATTACGACCTTTAGGGCCCAAAGTTACTTTTACTGCATTAGCAACAGCATTTACACCACGCTCAAGGCTACGACGAGCCTCTTCTTTAAATAATAATTCTTTTGCCATAATATCTCCTTAAGAAACGATAGCGTGAATGTCACGCTCGCTCATAATCATTAAATCTTTGCCATCAATAGCAACTTCTGTACCGCCATATTTAGCAAATAATACAGTGTCGCCTACTTTAAGCTCGAGCGGAACCCTAGTACCATTGTCTAAAAGCTTGCCGCTGCCAACTGCCAAAATCTTACCTCTTTGGCTTTTTTCTTTAGCTGAATCTGGTAAAATAATACCCGAAGCTGTTTGTTGAGGCTCTTCAATAATTTCTACAATTACTTTGTCACCCAGTGGCTTTAATGATATACCTTTATTTTTAGCCATTTATATTTTCCTCCATGCTTTAGCGCAATTTTATAGCACTCATAGTCAAAAAACAATCATATGACCGAGTGCCAAACGCTCACTATAATAGCCCAAACTTAGAGCTGATGTCAAGTAGGTTTAGTCTACATCACTCATATTTTTTATAAATACGTCTAAAAAGAATATTTAGTTGTCAGTAAAAGTTCAGCTACTTAGCTTAGTTATCGGCTCTAGTTTAAAAAAAATTAAAAAACTAGTTTTCATCGCTTTTTATATTATTTAGAAGAGAAATCAGTTTTTTCTTAAATTAACCCTTTTTGATACCCAATATAAAAGCTGGGATAAAAGTAGCTACAAAACTTATATTATAGGTCAAAATACTAATTGTAGTTTTCCAAATACTGCTCAATGACTCTTGCTCTAAAACAGGGTTAACGGTATCTTCTACTGCGCCCCAATTAATAGTGATAAAGCCATAATAGGCTAAAATTTGTAAAATTATAAAAATTAAACCCAAAGCAATCGCCAGCATTTTGCCAACTTTTTTAAGGGCATAGCCAACAACAAAACCAGCCACAAAACCAAAACTTATTTGCTGAATATATGGCCCTAATATTTCTAGATTCAAAGAATTTCCATCCACAAAAAGACTTTAACATAATTTAATTGGCATCTTGATATTTTGGCTTTAGATTGTATAACAGCAAGTCTTTATATAAGCTCTAATCCTGCTTTCATAGAATTCATCTTTCTAAGGTAGAATAATATTATGAATATTAAGATTAATCCTCAAGTAAAAGATACGCTCCAAAATGCTGGAGCTGTAGTTGCGCTCGAATCTACAGTTATGACTCATGGTTTACCTCGCCCACAAAATTTAGAACTATCTGAGTCTTTAGAAAATGTTGTCCGTGCAGCTGGGGCAATCCCTGCAACAGTCGGTATAATTGCCGGTGAAATAATTGTTGGTTTAAATGCTGACGAGATGAAATATTTGGCTAATGCCAAAGCTGAAAAAGCTAGTATTTGGAATCTTGCCAGCATAGTAAGTAAAAAGCAAAATGCTGGCACTACCGTGGCTACTACCTTGCACGCGGCAAATGCCGCTGGCGTAAAAGTATTTGCCACAGGTGGCATTGGTGGAGTACATCATGAAGAATATGATGAATCAGCAGATTTAGCAGCCCTAGCCAAATACCCTTTAATTACAGTCTGTGCTGGGCCAAAATCTATTTTAAATGTAGAGGCAACTTTGGAAAGGCTCGAGTCTTTAGCAGTAGCGACCATTGGCTATAAGTCAGATAAATTAGCAGGCTTTCATAGCTCTTTGACCGATTTAAATCTATCAGCTCGAGCTGATAGCCCCAAAGAAATTGCTGATATCTATGCAGTTCAACAGAGTTTGGGCTTAAATGGTTTATTAATAAGCAACCCCGTACAAAACGGTATGGCCAAAGAAAAATTAGATAAATGGCTCGCTCAGGCTCATAAAGAAGCCAAAGCAGAGAATTTAAAAGGCAAAACTGTCACACCATTTTTGCTTGCCAAATTAGCCGAGGTATCTAATAATGAAACTGTAGAAGTCAACTTACGTCTATTAGAGCAAAATGCTCATTTGGGGGCAAAAATAGCAATTGAAGTTGCTAAATTGGAGAAAAACTGATGGCTGAAAATTTTATCGGTAGTAAATTATTACATGCCCGCGAAGAAAAAGGGCTAAGTATTAAAGATGTTTCTGAGATGACCAATATTCGCAAAAGCTATTTAATTGCTTTAGAAGAAGAAAATTTCGAAGAATTACCCGAGACGGTTTATACCAAGAACTTTATAAAACTATATGCTCGAGCCTTGGGCATTGATAATCAAGAATTAGTAGAGCATTATGAAAGTAATTTTCAAACAACCCCAACTGAAAATACTACAAATGTACCTGAATATCGGGATTTTAGTGTTACTAAAAAAAGCTCAAGAATATCTCCTTTATTAATAATTTTGCCACTATTAGCTTTGTTGCTAGCAGCGGCAGCGGGGCTTTGGTTTTTTAATCGAGATTTTGTCTACAAAACTTTCCCGCAGCTAGCCCCTAGCCCGATAGTTCTTGATGATAGCAGTAATACAAACTCAAATAATATTTCAACAAATACTTCAAGTGATTCTACAACTACTGTAGCTGATACAGCAGCAACAGACACAAGCGATACTGATTCTATCCCTAATTTATTATCTGATGGCAGTGATTCTAATTCTGCTACAGATACTAGTGCCGATAATCAAGAGCTTGCTTTAAATACTAACGATAGCGAAAATACTAGCGAGGCTAATAATCTTGAGGCTAGCGCCAATACTGACTCTAATACAGATACCCAAAACAGCCAAATACCAGCTGAAATACCCGAAACAATAAAGATATCAATAAAGACTGAACCGAGCGGGGCAACTGTTAGCATTGACAACTTTGTTTTAGCTCAAACTACTCCTCTTAAGCAAGCACCGATTAGCTCAGGTGAGAAACGAAATCTTGTTGTTAGCTTGGATGGCTATATTAGCTATGATGAAAACTTAGATTTATATCAAGATACTAATCTGGAGATTGTGCTCGAGCCTGTTCAAAGTTCTATAGAAAATACTGAAGATGCTACAGCAACTGTTGCTAGTAGCGAGGCCACAGCCATTAAAATCCTAACAACTGAAGATACTTGGTTAGAAGTCTATCAAGGTACAGCAAGAGGTGAAGGTAAAGAACTAGTTTACAAAGTCATAAATGCAGGCCGAGAATTTAATTTTGACCTGCCTGTTTATATCCATACTGGTAATGCAGGCGGAGTTCGCATTAGTATTAATGGTAAAGACATAGGGAAAATGGGCTCGAGCGGAGAAGTCTTAGGAAAATTCTACCCTAAAGAATAATTTCCGTAGAGACGCGATTAATCGCGTCTCTACGGAAAACATTAGGCGCAATGCATTGCACCTCTACAGAAAAATTTAACCGCATTTACTAAAACCACAAGACTCACATTTACGGCACCCCTCTTCAAACCTAAGTGGGGCACCACAGTCTGGGCATGCCTGTCCTTCATTCTGGGTGTTTTTTACTCCAGAGGTTTCAAGGGCAACCGCAATAATATCTGCTTTACTAGCCACCATACGCCCCTGATAAGTACCGTACATTCCACCACTAATACCACGTAATGTTTTCACCAATGCTTCGGCAGGTACGCCGTATTGCAAAGCAATTGATACCAAGCGACCCAATGCCTCAGAATCTGCATTGGCCTCGTCACCTGCTCGGCCAGAATTAATAAATAACTCTGTTGGTAAGCTATCTTGAGTATTAACCGTAATATAAAAACCACGTTTTTCACCGCTAGTGGTAATTAGTTTAACGGTATCAGTAAAACCGCTCAAACGACCTGGTCTATCAAATAATGGTTCACCGGGTAAGCGGTTTAGATTTGCAGCTGGTTTAATACTAGCTTCTACTGTTTTAGTTTCTTTCTCATCTTCTTTTTCAGTTTCTGTTTCCGAAGTGCTTAAAACCTGAAACTGCCTGCTACCGTCACGATAAACAGTAACGCCTTTACAGCCGGTTTCAAAAGCCATTTTATAGGCTTTGTAAACATCATCAACGGTGGCACTATTGGGCATATTGATAGTTTTGCTAATACTATTAGCAAGCATTTTACCGCCAGCATCAAAGCTAGTTTGCACAATGCCTTGCATTTTCACATGGTCATCTGGGCTAATGTCATGAGCGCAAACCAAGACATTTTTTACGTCAGCTGGTATAAAGCTAAGGGCTTGCACGCTACCATGCTCAGCCTGAACTGCTTCAACAACTTTATCCCAATCCCAGCTGGCATCTTTAGTATAATCTGGGTGAGGCTCGTGTTTTTCCAATAGATCTTTAAATAGTGGATGAATCAAGCTAGCATAGCTGTCACCAATTTTACGATAAACAAATGGGGCAAATACAGGCTCTACCCCCGATGAAACACCCATTAGCATACTAGTTGTACCTGTTGGTGCTACGGTTAAAACAGCAACATTTCTTCTTTTTGTTTTAATAGCAGTCTTAGAAAACTCTGCAAATCCACCGCGTTCTTTGGCCAAAGCTTCGCTGGCTGCTGTGGCTGCCTCGCGCATATTGTTTATAATTTTAGCAACTGCTCTGCGGCCAAGCTCGCTATTGTAACGATAGCCCATTTTTATAAGAGCATCTGCCAAGCCCATAATCCCTAAACCAAGCCTACGCATTTTCATGCTCATGTCACGGTTATCTTCCAATGCAAATTGATTGACCTCGAGCACATTGTCCAAAAATCTAATGGCAGTTTTGGTGTCGCTTTCAAACCTTGCAAAATCAAAACCATCTAAGCCTTCATTTTCGGCAGTAATATAGGCCGACAAGTTAATAGCACCAAGGTCACAAGGCTCACCTGCATAAAGTGGAATCTCGCCACAAGGATTAGTAGCTTTTATATCACCCATTGCCTCACGCATTGGGTTAAATTGATTAATTCTATCTATAAAAATTAGCCCAGGCTCGCCTGTTTGCCAAGCGTGGTCAGCAATATCTAATAACTCACCAGCTTTTTCTTCTTTGGCTTTTTGCATAAAAGTGTCATTAACTAAAACAGAGATATTAAAGGTACTAATATCACCCTCTTTTTGCTCACGCTCTAAATCTTTTGAGGTAACAAAATCTTTTATATCAGGGTTGCTAATACTCATAGTAGCCATGCCAGCCCCGCGCCTGGTACCACCTTGGCGAATTACTCGCAGGGTGGGTGCAAAAATATAACGCAAGGTAGCCACAGGCCCAGCGTGTTCGGCAGCACCTAGCGATGCCCAAAAGGCAAAATTATCAAAGACTTCAACAGCAAAGCTAGAAGGCCCGCTACTGCTACCACCCGAGCCATTTACCGCTGTGCCTTCAGCTCGTAAATCGCTTAAATCCAATAAAACATCTGTACCAGCTAATAACCTAGGAATCATCTCAGTAGCTGCTTTCCATATACCTTCAACAGAATCGCCAACTTGGATTTTCATAATATTAGCTGCTTCTGATTGTCTAACAAATTTAGCAATGCGGTAGCCTTTGACGGTGTACTCACCATGCACCAAGTCCATATAGGTACCTGTTTTTACTTTTTCAAAATCGCTGTGGTCATCGGCAATTGTTAAAAATACTTTGGCTGTTTTTTTATTGTAAATAGATTTTGGAGCTATAGGGTCTAAATTTAGGCCGTTACCACCACCAACTTTGGTAACTAAAGCCAATTTGGTAGCTAACTGCAAAACCCATTCATTGCTAGCAACTGGTTCTGGGCTACCATCTTGCACAAAGCAATTTAAGACATTGCCATGCTGAGCGCCTGCACCTGCTAAAACCCTACCCCCAGGGCAAAAACTCTTTGAAGCCATCAGATTGTAAAATTCTTTGGTATATTTCGATTTGGCTCGAGCCTTTTCTGGTTTAGCTACCCACTGAGCGACCCTTTGGAACATATCATAAACTGTATTATCTTCAGGCATAAAATACTGCCTTTTAGCAATTGCTTGCGCATGTTCGTCAAAATTTAAGACCCTTGTCATCCCTACTCCATCATCCATTTTCCACCCCTTATTTTATTGTTTTTGGAAGCTTTTTCAAGCTAGCTCAAAAAGTTTAACATACTAGATATGGTATGTAAAGTAATACTAAACTGCATATCTTGTATCCCCATTCTATCTTCAAACAAATCTTGCTTTTGTGAGATTTCTTACTATAACGAAATTATTATCAACTTGTAAAGCAGCTTTGATGCTCAAAAATGCAGTTCTGATTTAGCAGCCCTAAATAAAGCTAAAAAACCAAGCAGCCAGCAGCTAGTAGCTAGTAGTTAGTAGCTTAGCCCTAATATTTCAAAGCAAAACAATATCAAATTTGGCAAAACAGCAGAAGCAAAAAAATGTTTACAAAAAG
>CAMZLP010000168.1 GCA_947311535.1 uncultured Deinococcota bacterium
AGGGCTACTGAAATGAAGCTATTAACCGGCCAAGAACACAAAAAGACGGTGCTTTGTTATGAAGTCTCAAAAGCCGAGGGCGATCCATACTATCCGATACCGCAGCCCCAAAATACTGAGCTTTATAAAAAATATAAAGCCTTAGCTGATAAAGAAAAAAATGTTAGCTTTGCTGGCCGCTTGGGAACATACAAATACTATAATATGGACCAAGTGGTAGCCCAAGCATTAAAACTAGCCAAGGATTTGAGTGAATAAGCCTAAAATACTAATTGCCATGATTACCACAGGCAATGGTCATAAGGCACCGGCCGAGGCAATTCGGGCAGGTATTGAAAGACTCTATCCTAATAGATTTGCGATTGATGTCTTAGACTTTTCGATAGCTGTTGGCAACCCTACTTTTGATAAAATAGTCAAAGGTTCTTGGGATTGGCTGCTGGATAACCCCAAAGTTGCTTATTGGGGACAGCGTTGGATTGATAATGTGGTGCCAGTTAAGATTACCCGTTTTGGTCAGGGTAAAATTGTTAGAAGAGTAGCTAAAAACAGTGCTAAATACGTGATTGCACAAAATTACAGCTTGATGATTTCTACCCATTATTTGATTTTGCAAGCTCTGGCCAAAGCCAGGAGAAAAAAGAAGATTGATATACCACTAGTTGGCATTAATACCGACCCATTTAATGGTTATGCACTCTGGGCAGAAAAACACTTAGACGAAATGATTGTAACTAGTGAGCGAGCCAAAAAGGAATTAGTAGACTTTGAGGTGCCTGAGGAAAAGATTTCTATATTTGGATATCCGCTCGGTTTGCAGTTTATTGACTATGGCTTATCAAGGGAAGAGGCTCGAGCCAAACTTGGCATAAAAAATAAATTCACTATCTTTCAAAGCTCAGGCGGTGAAGGAATTGGTGGAAAACTAGAAGAATTTGTAAAAGCAACTTTAGGCTCTAACTTGGACCTACAACATATTGTGGCTTGCGGGCGCAATGAACAGCTTTTGAACAATTTAAATGCTCTGTCTAAAAAATACAAGACAAAAACCAAGCTCTTGGCACAGGGCTTTATAGATAATATGCCCGACTGGCTAGCAGCTAGTGACTTGGTATTGGGCAAAGCTGGGGCTGCTTCTACTTTTGAGCCGCTTTCTTTAAATCGGCCCATATTTCATACCAGCTATGTGGCTTATAATGAAAAGGCTAATATTATTTATTGTGAAGAGAATAATCTTTCTAAATATATCCCTGAACCAGATGATTTAGTTAAGTTTTTAAATGAAGTTATGAAAGATAGAAGTATCTTGGATAAATATATTGAAAATATAAAGGCCCAAAATATCAAACCTGGAACCTTAGAAATTTCAGAGCACCTAGTCAAAAAATATTTAAGCTATGACCAATAAATTATTAAAAACTGTAGCTATTTCTATAATTTTTAGTAGCCTTGGTTTGGCTTGGGTTATTTATAAGCTTGGCTCTATACCCAATCTAAACTTACTTAAAGAAATAAAAGCAGCTTATTTAGTGCTTGCAATACTAGTACTACTTGGCTCTTTTATTAGCTCGAGTTTTAGAATGCAGATTTTTGCCAAGCAAATAAATCAGTCCATTAATTTGTGGCAGGCCCTGCGAATCCATATTTTAGGTATGTTTAGTGCTGCTATCACTCCAAGTGGTAGTGGCAATGCTCCTGCCATTGCTTATATGCTCAATCACCATGGTGCCAGCCATGCTGCCGCATGGGCAGCCGCAGTAGCAACATTTGCTAACGACACAATGTTTTTTAGTTGGAGCATGCCCATTGCTCTGGTAATTTTACATTTTTCTAAGTTATACCAAACTAGCCTAACTACTAATATTTTAGGCTTAGTGGCTATAGCTATAACCGCAACAGTATCGTTTATATTTAGTTTTAAATTGGCTTGGCTCGAGCCTATTGTAAGTTTTACTCTAAAGGGCCCGTTAAAGCGTTTTAGAAATTCTGCTCTTGAATTTGTAAGTTCTTTGGTAATGGCTCACAATTTCTTTAAAAAAGCCCCCTTTTCATGGTACCTAAAAATTCAGGCACTAACGGCCATTGGTTGGATTAGTTTTTTTGCTACGCTTTATTTTGTAGCAACTGGGTTTAATAGTAATATTAATTTCTTTGTTTTAGAGGCTTACCAAAGTGCTATTACCACTCTTTCATTTATTATACCTACCCCTGGCGCTAGTGGTTTTTTTGAATTAGGCATTGCTCCCTTGCTAAAATCAGCAGGTAATGACAAAGTAGTAGCAGCCATAATTTTAGTATGGCGATTGCTAAGTTATTATTCAATCTTTATTTTAGGACCAATTGTCGGTGGTAATATTATTATTCAAAAACTAAGCAAAGAGAGCGAACTAAAAACGTGAGCAAGAAATTAAATATCCTATTAATAAGCCCAGACTATCCCAATGACCCCAAAGGTACAGGTATAGGTACTTATAGCCAATTAATGGCAAATAATTTGGCAGAATTAGGCCATCATGTCCATTTAGTCAGCCGAGCAGGGCAAAATCGGCTTATCAAAGAACAAAAAAATATAAGTTTTCATTTTATCGATATAGCAAGGCCAGATGTACCAGTAAATCCTAATTTTTTTAGACTGGTTTTCTTAGCACTTAAATCAATTAGGGCTGAATTTAAGTATCGCAAAGAAATTGCAAAAACAATGCATAAGATATTAGATAATAATAAAATTGATATTATTGAATCAGCTGATGCATTTGCAGAAATATTGTTTTTCAAACAAAAAAATTATACCCATATCCCACTAATTATTAGGCTTCACACGCCTTTATCAGTGGGTGAGTTATTTGATAAGAATGTTTCTGAAATCGTAAGGCGTTTAATTCGTATTCCGGAACGTAAGCAAATCTTAAAAGCCAGCCACTTAAGCGTACCAAGCCGAGCAGGGCAGATTCTTTTTCGCAAAGAAATGGCTTTGGAACATAAAGCAATTAGGGTAATTGCCAACCCACCCCCCAAAAACCTAAGCTTAAAAAAACGCTTAAAAACCAATGACTTTGAAGTAATCTATATTGGTAGAATAACAAGAACCAAGGGAATGCCAGTCTTGATGAAAGCAATTCCTATAGTACTAAAGCAAATTCCTAATGCCAAATTTACCCTAATCGGTGGAGATGCCGGAAACCCTGAGGGCTTTAAAGAAAAACTGGCTTGGCTAAAAGCTATGCTACCCGAGAATGCAAGAAAGTCGGTTGATTTTAAGGGGTATTTAGCTTTTGATGAATTTAGTTCTTATCTGGAAAATGCAGCTGTTGCAATTATCCCATCATTATTTGACAATTTCCCTTATACCTGCCTAGAGCTGATGAGTTTTGGCAAAGCCATAGTTAGTAGTGACCAAGGTGGTATGGTTGAAATGCTTGATAACGGTAAAGCTGGAAGATTGTTTACTCCACCGAACCACAGTGAATTGGCAGAGAACATTATTGAGCTATTAAAAAACCCAGAATTGCGCCAAAAGTTGGGAGAACTAGCCCAAAAAAGAATGCTGAGCGAATACACCAAAGAGAAAATAATGCAAGAAACTGTTGAATATTATAAACAATGTATAAATGAGCTTTAGAGTGTTAGACAGTCAACAAGCAAAAGCCAGCAATTAACGTTAGACTAGCCTTAATGAATTTCCTATGGAAACTAGCTTTTAGAAACCTGCTGCGGCACAAGTGGCGAAGCCTAGCTACAGTTTTGGGTATATCTTTGGGCATTGCTGCTGTACTGGCTACTCTTTCGGTTGGTGACAATGTGCGGGCTAATATTGCTAGTACCTTAGAGGCCAGTACTGGTAAAGCAGATTTATTAGTTACCCCAGGCTCGCAAGGGCGGGCTATTTTTAATGTTGATGATATTTATGATTTGCTAGCTAACAATAGCAATGTAGAAAAAGTCTATCCAGTTTTAAATTTTAGGGCTGAGCCAAAAAGAACTATTGAAGGTTTTGAAAAAAGCGTAATCCCTGGGGTTGATTCTGGTTTCCAAATTTCGGCTAGATTAACCCAGTTTGTTGATGATTTACCTAGCACCTTGGTAGCCGGTGAGTTTCCTCAAAAGGGTTCTATGGCTATTGCTATTGCTGCTAACTTTGCCAAAGACCGAGGTATTAAGCTTGGGGATATGCTCGAGTTTAAAGCTAATCAGGCTAGTGACTTTAAGCTAAAGGTTGTTGGTTTATTAGACCACACTTTGGGCTATGCTAGTACCAATGGCAGCCGAGTAGGTATTAGTAACTATTATGACCTAAGCGAGATTCTAAAATACAAAAATAAAGCTTCCTTTTTTGAACTAATCCTAAAGGACTCAGTTAATCTTGAAAAAACTAAAGAAGAGCTAAGCGAACTAGTTGGTGATAAATATGCTGTTACTTTGCCGTCTACAAGCGGTAATATTACTTTTGGAATAATAGATACTTTGCAAGCTAGTTTAAGTATTTTGGCAATTACCTTGTTGGCACTGGGTGGCTTTATGGCTTACAACACCTTTGCTGCTACAATTGTAGAACGCACCAAAGAATATGCACTTCTTAGGACAATCTGCTTGACCAAAGGTCAGGTAAAAAGCTTGGCCTTAAGTGAATCATTTATATTGAGCATTGCTGGGGTGATTACAGGCATACTTATTGGTATTTTGCTATCACTAAGCATAGTTAAATTTAATTCTCAATTACTCGGTTATGAATTTAGAACCTTAGTCGTGCCTAGTTACGCAATTATAATTTCTTCTGTTGTTGGTATCTTAGTATCTTTATTAGCAGGTTTGCTACCAGCTATTTCGGCTAGTAACACCTCTCCTATTGCTGCAGTTAGACGCAACATTGAAAGCGAAAAAGTCAAATATCCTGGTTTGGGATTTTTACTTTTAATACTAGGCGTATTAGCTGCTTTGTTACCTTGGCACGGCCTTTGGGCACTTATGGGTGGTTTTATTAGTATTGCTTTTATATTTTTAGGCATTAGCCTAATGAGCTCTATTATTCTAAAACCATTTAGCAAATTAGCAAGCCCTATTTTGGAGCGTATATTTGGCCTAGCTGGCAAACTTGGTGCCGATTTTGCCTTACGCAATTCTGTAAGAAACGGGGTTGCCATAGGCACAGTAGTAATTGGTATTTCTTTAACTATTGGTGTAGGTGGCACGGTTTCTGGTATTAGCAAGGCCGTAGAAGATTGGGTTTATACAACAATTATTGGTGACATGTTTGTAACTTCGCCTGTGAGCTTTCCTAATGATTTTGAAAAACAAATTACTGAGCAAATTCCAGAAATTGATCAAACTAGTGGTGTTGGTATAAGAGTGGTTCGTTTTGCACCCGAAAACCAGACAAGAAAGCGCACAATTGCTTTAATTTTAGTAGACCCTGAGAGATTTGACCCAAAAACTGGCTTTGGTAAGTTTCAATATTTGGCCGGTAGCAATCAAAAAGGCTATGAAGCTCTTAAAGCTGGTGGCAAGGTTTTGGCAGCTAACACCATGCATGACCGCTTTGGCATAAACCTTGGTGATACTGTAAGTATACGTACTAAAGATGGCTTTGCTGACTTTCCGGTTGAGGGTATTGTAGTTGATTTTACTAGCGGTGGCGAAACTTTTGTAGCTAGTATCAATGATTTAGAACTATTTGGTGGCGGCAGCCCTGATCTTTATGTAATAACTGTCCAAAATGGCATAACAGCTCAAGAAGCCAAAGACAAATTGCTAAAAGAATTTCCAGAATTGTATTTAGATATAACCTTAAACAAAGCCTATCAAGAGCGTATTTTAGCTTTTGTGCAGCAGAGCTTTACTTCTACCAATAGTTTATTAGCTTTAGCTATTTTTATAGCTGCCTTGAGCGTAGCAAACACTTTGGGTATGAGCTTAGTGAACCGCAAGCATGATATTGCTGTTTTACGTACTATAGGTTTAACCCGACGCGACATTAGATATGTGATTTTATCAGAAGGTATAATTGTCAGCGTTCTAGGTACTATTATTGGCCTAGCGGTTGGAATGCTCTTGGCTCGAGTAATTACTTTAGGAGCTAGTGCTTTGACAGGCTTTATATTAGAGCCATTTATCCCAATTAAATTAATCATTATTTCAATTATTATTTCACCAATATTGGGTATTATTGCCTCGTTATTACCCGCACGAAAAGCAGCTATGCAATCTCCTGTTGCTGCTCTTGGAGGACAAACTTGAACGAATCAGCGATTAAAGCTATAAATCTTTCCAAACACTATCAGCTTGGTGATGAACTCATAAAAGCCCTAGACGGAGTTAATTTGTCGGTAGCAAAATCTGAATTTGTTGCCATAATGGGCCCTAGTGGTAGTGGTAAAAGTACTTTGATGCATCTTTTAGGCCTTTTAGACTTGGCGGATTCAGGTGAAGTATTTATAGAAGGTCAGAGTACTAAGAGCTTAAATGATGACGAATTAACAGCTTTAAGACGTGATAAGCTAGGTTTTATTTTTCAAAATTTTGAACTAATCCCAAGTTTAAATGCTTCTGAGAATATTCTATTACCAGCTGAGGTTGCCAAGAAAAAACAAGCTGGAGAGGAACGATTAAAAGTTTTAGCTGAGCAGTTAGGAATAACTAATAGATTAGAACATAAACCCAATCAACTCTCTGGTGGCCAAAGACAACGTATTGCTATTGCTCGAGCCTTAATTAATGACCCAGCTGTAATACTTGCCGACGAACCAACAGGAAACTTAGATAGCAAAACGAGTACAGAAGTACTTAAAGTCTTGCGCCAAGGTGTTGATAAATATAACTGGACTGTAGTAATGGTTACCCATGACCTAGCAGCTGCTAAATTTGCAGATAGAATCATAAATTTCCGTGATGGTAAGATTTATAAAAAAGATGAGCAGAAATGAGAATTATTAATTGGTAAAAATTCGCTATTCTCACATTAAAAAAATTTATATTGTAAGACTGTATTCTGCATTTTGGCAGAAACTTTATAATTGAAAAGGTGTATCTTGTTAAATAAAATTAGCCACATAGTTACAAATCATCCTCTAAGAGTTTTGGCTTTTTGGTTAGTTGTTACAGTCTTGGCTATACCCTTGACTCTCAATATTGACTCTGTATTAAGTAATAATACGGGCTTTGTTGCAGGTGGAGAAGCTCAGATCCATCAAAAGATTATTGAGTCTTCTTTTATTGGGGGCTCTAATATCGAGTTAATTTTAACGGTTGAGTCAACCCAAGAAAGCGACAGCCTTGATCATCTTTCAAGCAGTTTTTTTAAAACTTTAGATGAACTAAGAAAGCTGGATATCGTAAAAGGTATTCAAACCTCAGCATCGCAACCTTTAATTCCTAACTTTAGCCCCAAAGTACGCTCGAGCCTAGCCATAATAGAATTAAAAGCCAAAGATTTCAAAGAAATTATGGCAGCTACTGAGTTTATTAAAAAACAATTGCCAAAAAATACTAATCTGAATTACCATTTGACAGGCTGGCCTGCGGTTAGCCACGAGATTCAAGAGATAAGTAAGACTGACTCTTTAAGGGCTGAAGTAGTTGGTCTTAGTATCAGCCTTGTAATTCTGGCGCTTGTCTTCGGCTCTCTTGTGGCAGCAACCTTGCCACTTATTGTAGCTATTATCTCCATTATTTTATCACTAGCTTTGCTTTTTATTATTGGCCAATTTATGCCTATTACTAGCTTTGGTGAAATTATAATTTCTCTTTTGGGTTTAGCAACTGGTATTGACTATGCACTACTTATGGTAAATCGCTTTAGAGAAGAATTATTGAATGGACTCGAGCCTAAACAAGCTGCTGAAAAAACTGTATCAACTGCCGGTAAAGCTGTTTTAATAAGTGGTCTAACCGTCTTAATTGCCTTGTCTGCTTTATTGGTACCACCGCTGAGCTTTGTAAGAAGCTTGGGTTTAACCAGCATAGTTGTAATGTTTTTTAGCGTTAGCGTATCTATTACTCTAATGCCGGCAATTTTTACACTCTTAGGCAAAAAAATAAACTTATTAAAAATAACCAGAAGAGAGCCCGGAACTAGAACTAAAAAATTCTGGGGTAATAGAGCAGAACATATTATGAAATTTCCTTGGCTTTGGTCTATCTTTGGAATCACAATTTTATTAGCCATTAGTTTGCCAGCGCTTTCTATGCAAGTAGATGTTTCTGGCGTGCGCGGTTTAACCAAAGAAACCGAAATTAGAAAAGCTCAGGTAATCTTAGAAAGACTGAAATTAGATAGCTTGCAACGCTCAATAGATATATTAGTAGATTTTGGTGATAGAGGCTTTTATCATCCCTCTTCTATTAGGAAAGTTTCCAAATTAGCTCGAGCAGCTGATCAGCTAGAAAATGTAGAAAGCAGTTTTTCGGCATATAGTACCCAAGGAGTACCGTCTCTATTAGTGCAACAATATTATGCTACTAAAGATATAGCTTTAGAAAGCCCTTTGCGTAACCTAGTACAGCATACCATTAGTGAAGATGGTAGATATGCCCTTATTAGAGTCTTTCCTAAAAACGGTGTTTCACCAGGAGTTGCCAGTGCTATATTAGCTAATTTAAGAGACAAGAGTAAAGAATTAGAATTAGAAACTGTTTTTGGTGGCTCCTATTTAAACGACAAAGAATTTGCTGATGTTTTATACAGTAGCTTCCCATTAGCAATACTATTAGTTTATTTAGCGACTTTTATTCTTTTGGGTTTAGCTTTTAAATCTATTTTAATTCCTATTAAATCTATTTTGTTAAATACTCTGGCAGTTGGTGCTGCTTTTGGAGTGATTACCGCAGTTTTTCAATTTGGTTGGTTTGCCCCTTTATTTGGTTTAGAAGAGGGTTTAGGTTTTATAGAAACAATAGTACCGGTTTTCATTTTTGCAGTAATTTTTGGCCTTAGTATGGATTACGAAGTCTTCTTGGTTTCACGAATTTATGAAGGGCACAAGCAAGGTCTAAGCGATAAAGAAGCTGTAAAAAATGCCTTATCTTCAACAGGCAGTATTATTAGCAGCGCTTCATTAATTATGATAGTTGTCTTTATGGTCTTTATAGCAAGCCGAGTAGTTTTGATTAAAACTCTGAGCTTGGGTTTAAGTGTGGCAATATTATTAGATGCCACTTTAGTGCGTTCTACTTTGGTACCTGCAATCATGTCTTTGGCAGGGCATTGGAATTGGTATATGCCTAAGTTTTTTATAAAAGTTGCCGACAAAATAAACCTCAGTCACGATTAGTCTAAAAAAAATAAAACTTATAGCAAAGCCAATGAGCTATTTCATTAAAATAAATTTTTGCGTTTTAGCCTCGGTTCCGAGTATTTGGAGCAATTTACGGAATCGGGGCTTTAGCCCCGACAAATCTATCCGCTAGCATCTCCTCCGTTTAAATAATGGCAAACTTAATGAATTATTTCATCAAAAGCAATTTCCGCGTTTTAGCCGAGGCTGAAGCCTCGGTTCCGAGTATTTGGAGCAAGTATCCTCATTTGATATTGCTAAAAAAACCAAAGGGCATATCTTTCTTGAGTTTAGATTTAGCTTTGTAAAGAGTATTGTTTAGCTTCATTTAAACGCTGATAATGTGTTATTTCGTCTTGACCCAGTTTATGAGACAAATAAACTACCTCTGCACCCACTTGGCTAGGGAATACAACCTTACCGTGTTCAGCGTCTTCTATAAATACACCCAGCTTAAATAATTCAAATTGTTGTTTGTTAATATCTTGCAATAAAAAGCTAATCTCTTGTAATTTATTATAAGCCTCTATGCTGCTAGGTTCTAAACTAGCCAGCTCATTACGCAAGTTGAGCGTATCTTTTACTTGTTCTTTCATCAAAGAAAGTGAATCATCAATAAAAGGAATTAAACTGTTAGCATCTTGCACGGTAAAGAGTTTTAACATATCTATCACTTCCTAACCTTAACTATCTTACTAAATATCATCTTACAAAAATGTCAAACATAGTACATAGTTATTATATAATCTTAGTCTATTAGGCTTAGATTATAGTGTGACCTAATTAAATTATCTTAATCTGCTATTATTCAAATACTTGCATAATAGTAGTTACTACTGTTCTAACTTAAAGTTTTTACTAATCTGGATTTTAATAATTTAAAAAACCATCTAAATCTACAAAAGCGATTGATGTAAATACTAATTAAAGGTAAAATTCTAAGCGTGAACAATGACATTCCACTGGCTGAACGCATGCGCCCGACTAGGCTCGAGCATATCCTAGGTCAAAAGCACTTATTAGCCGAGGGCAAACCACTTTATCAGGCTATATTATCTAAAAATTTGTATTCTATGCTTCTTTGGGGACCACCCGGAGTAGGCAAGACAACTTTGGCTAAATTTATTGCCAGCCAAATAGATGCTCATTATATTGGCTTATCAGCGGTAAATGCCGGGGTAAAGGATATTAGGGCTGCCGCTCAAGAAGCTCAAAAAAGGCAAGAATCGGGTGAACGAACTCTATTATTTTTAGATGAAGTCCATAGATTTAATAAAGCTCAGCAAGATATTTTATTGCCTTTTGTAGAAAATGGCACCTTAAGCCTAATTGCTGCCACCACCGAAAACCCATCTTTTGAAGTCAACTCGGCATTATTATCACGAATGCAGCTTTATGTCTTAGAAGCCTTAGATGATACTGCTATTGAAAAATTGATAAAACGAGCCTTGCATGACAAAAATGGTTTTGCAGGCAAATTAGAGCTAGACAATGAGGCCTTTAAAATAATAACAGCTTGGGCAAATGGTGACGCAAGACGAGCTTTAGGGGCACTGGAAATAGCTGCTGGATTTGCTAAAAATAATTTATTAAACGCCCAAGCCATGAAAGATGCTCTTTCAGTTAAAACAATGGCTTTTGATAAATCTGGTGAGCATTTTTATAATTTAATTTCTGCTCTTCACAAGTCAGTGCGTGGCTGCGCTGCCAATGCTAGCTTGTACTGGCTAGCTAGGCTCTTAGAAGGCGGTGCAGACCCGCTCTATGTTGCTCGTAGACTAGTGCGTATTGCCTCCGAGGATATTGGTCTTGCTGACCCTAATGCCTTAAGGTTAGCAATCGCTGCCAAAGACGCCATTCATTTTTTGGGCATGCCCGAGGGAGAGCTCGCTTTGGCAGAGGCAACGTTTTATTTGGCAGTTGCCCCAAAATCTAATAGTATTTATACGGCTTACAGCCAAGCCAAGCAAGATGCCAAAACTTATAGCCATGCTGCTATCCCCTTGCATCTTCGCAATGCTCCTACTAAAATGATGAAAGACTTGGACTATGGAAAAGAATATCAGTACTATTTTGACAATAAAACTGCCAGCTTTGCTCAAGAATACTTCCCAGATGGTTTAAGAAATCGGCAATACTATCAGGCTCAAAATGAAGCTTGGGATAAAAAACTCTCCATACGCCTAGAAGAATTAGAAAATCTAAAAAAGGCAGCTAGAAAAGGATAATAATGAAAACATTAGGCATTGATTTGGGTGGTACCAAAATAGCTATTGGAGTTGTAGAAGATGGCAAAATTTTAGCTAAAGAGCAAGTCTCCACCCCTCAAGCAGGCTATAAAGAAGTTTTAGAAGCGATTGTTTTATTATCTAAAAAACTAATTGCTAATGATAAAGATATTGTCGCAATTGGCATTGGTGTACCAGGGCCAGTTGATTATACGTTAGGCAGTATTTTATTTGCCGCCAACATCAGAGGCATGAAAGATGCTCTTATTGCGAGTGATTTAGAAAAAGCTTTGGATTATCCAATTTTTATAGAAAATGATGCTAATGCTGCGGGATTTGGTGAGCATATCTATGGGGCTGCTAGTAGCTTGGGCTCGAGCATATACATAACTCTCTCCACTGGTATTGGTGGGGGCATGTTTGTTGGCGACCAAATTATAAGAGGGCATCATGGCAGTGCTGGCGAAGTTGGCCATATGATTTTGCAACCAGACGGGCCCATTTGCGGCTTTGGTCATTCTGGCTGCTGGGAGGCTCTAGCCTCTGGGCGGGCAATCTCTCGGGATTTAAGCCACAGTAATAATTACAAAATATCAACCCGAGAAGTCTTTGAATTAGCAAAAAATAATGATAGAAAAGCTTTGACAATTGTCAATAATGCTGCTCGTTTTAGTGGCAGGGCTTTAGCAAATTTACAAAAGATCTTTGACCCAGAGGGCTTTGTAATTGGTGGTGGCTTATCCAAAGTGGGTGATTTTTATCTGCACAAAATCCAAAAAGCCGCCGACTATTACAGCATGGGCTTTCCTAATGTTAAAATATATCCAGCCAAACTCTCTACAAATGCTGGTTTAATTGGGGCTGCAAGCTTAGCTAAAATATCTATGAATTAGCTATTCACAGGCTGTGGATAAGTTTTTTTTAATTAAGACTTATTTACTATTGTCCTAGCTAAAAGTTTTTGCTATACTCTAAAACGCACTTAAGCAGGAAAAGTAACTTCTGCTTTATCTTTTAGAGAGGTCAAACCTTATGGCTGAAAGTTTGACTAAGAAAAAGCCAAGTGAATGTCGCCTGTAATCGCTTTTAGTGAGGTGTCAGAGAAGAAAGGTAGTTAAGCTACTGATTAGAACTCTGAGTAAAGAAGTGCCTATGACCTTTTTGGTCTGGGAAAAGCGGTGGTACCGCGGGGGACTTATATTTCCTCGTCCGCAATTTAATTGCTGGACGAGTTTTTTATTTTGGAGGCACTAATGCAAGAATTAGAAAAACAATATAAGCCCATAGAAACCGAAAAGAAATGGCGAGAACTCTGGGTCAATGAACCATTTACTGTTGATGTAAGTTCTGATAAAGAGCCGTTTTGTGTAGTAATTCCGCCGCCTAATGTAACTGGGGATTTACACCTTGGCCACGCTTTTGATAATACAATTATTGATACCATAATCCGCTTTAAACGCATGCAAGGTTATGAAACCTTGTTTCAAGTTGGCACCGACCATGCTGGTATTTCCACTCAGGTATTAGTTGAGCGAGAGCTAAAAAAGAGCGGCTTAAACCGGCATGGGCTAGGCCGTGAAAAGTTTTTAGAAAAAGTTTGGGAATGGAAAGAAAAATACGGTAGTATCATCAGCGAGCAATTACAACGCCTTGGCATATCTGGCGATTGGAGCCGCGAGCGTTTTACTATGGATGATGGCTTACAAAAAGCAGTTCGCAAACAATTTGTAGAGCTTTATAATCAGGGTAAAATATACCGTAGTGAGCGCATTGTAAACTGGGACCCAAAAAGCCAAACAACTCTAAGTGAATTAGAAGTAAATCGAGAAGAACGCAAAGGCAAAATATATACCTTAGCTTATGAGCTTGAAAACGGCGGCAGTATAAAAATAGCCACGGTAAGACCAGAAACCATCTTTGCAGACCAAGCAATTGCCGTTCATCCTGATGATCAGCGATTTAGCCAATTAGTTGGGAAAAAAGCCCGCATACCACTTACAGACCGTTGGATAACAATTATCACCGACGAGGCCGTAGAAATAGACTTTGGCACAGGGGCTCTAAAAATAACCCCAGCCCATGACCCCACAGATTTTGAGATTGGTGAACGCCATAATTTGGCTTATCCGAGCGTAATTGATTTAGATGCTAAATTGTTCTCAGCACTTGTACCCGAAGAGTTTATTGGCCTAGATAGATTTCTTGCTCGTAAAGAAGTCATAAAAGCTTTAGAAAAAGATGGCTCATTAATTGAAGCTAAAGAGCATACTATATCAATAGGATTATCAGAAAGAACTAATGAGCCAGTAGAGCCCATAATCTCTATGCAATGGTGGTACAATGTTGGCCCAGCAGCTCAAAAATCTCTGCAAGCTTTAGAAGATAATGAAATTAAAATATTTCCTGAAAGATATACCAAAGTCAATAAAGATTGGCTTGGCAAATTACGCCCTTGGAATATCTCACGCCAACTTTGGTGGGGGCACCAAATACCTGCTTGGTATGATAAAGATGGCAAGGTTTATGTTGCAGATAGTGAAAACCCATATTTAGATCCACCCGATAACCCCAAATATGCGGGCATCGATTTAAAGCAAGATGAAGATGTTTTTGATACTTGGTTTAGCTCCAACCTTTGGCCATTTGCCACTTTAGGATGGCCTGACCCAGACCCATATTTCGACAAATTTTATCCTACCAGCCTTTTGGTAACTGGCTATGACATCTTGTTTTTTTGGGTTAGCCGTATGGAGAATACAGCTTTTGATTTGCTTTCCCAAAAGCCTTTTAATCATGTTTTATTACATGGCTTAGTTTTAGATGAAAAAGGCCAAAAGATGTCAAAAAGCAAAGGTAACGGTGTTGACCCTCTAGAAGTAATGGATATTTATGGCTCTGATGCCTTGCGTTTTGCCATGACCTATGTTTCAACTGGTGGGCAAGATATTCGCTGGGATATGCGCCGAGTTGAAATGGGTAGAAATTTCAATAATAAACTTTGGAATGCTAGTCGTTTTGCCTTTATGCATATTAATCAGGAGCTTGATGCAGGAGCACCCGAAAGCTTAGCAGATAAGTGGATAATGAGCCGTTTACAAGAAGCGACAAAGCAGATTACTGAGCATTTAGAAGAATATGAGCTTGGTTTGGCAAATAGAAAAGCTTATGACTTTGTTTGGAGTGAGTTTTGTGATTGGTATTTAGAAGCTGCTAAACCAGCTCTATATAGCAACAATGCCAGAAGCCGTTATATTTTAAAGACTGTTTTGAGCGAAATACTAAAATTATTGCACCCGATTGTGCCATTTATCAGTTCGGAAATCTATCAGGCGCTTGGCAATAGCGAGCAGATTGCTTGGGCGGCTTGGCCCTCTGTCAACGACAGCTTGATTGATGAACAAGCTGAAGCTGAATTTAAGACTATTCAAGATGCTATTACGGGGGTTCGTAACTTAAGAGCAGAAGCTAATTTAAACCCAACTCAGGAGATTAATATTTTTGCAACTGGAGAAGATGCTAAGGTACTTAAGGCTAATAAAGAGGTATTTTGTGGATTGGCTCGAGCCAACCTCCTCTCAACTCAAGTAAAAGGCGCATCTTTTAGCCAAATAGTTCCTGGTATAGAATTAATCCTCCCTTTTGAAGGACTAATTGATTTAGCAGAATGGACTCAAAAACAAGAAAAGCAAATCATTGATTTAGAAAAGAAAATAGCCCAAAGCCAAAATAAACTAAATAATGAAAGATTTGTAGCCAATGCCCCAGAAGCAGTAGTAGCAGAAGAGCAAAGGCGCTTGAATGAAAATAATGAAGTCTTAGTAAAAATAAAAGAAAGCTTGTCCAAATTAAGCTAACTATGCTAGCTAGGGCAAAAGCATAGTATTTTTAATCGTTGGTTAATCTGCCTACCCAAATTCAATTCTTTGGGTTATTATGAGCATTACGTCAACGAAGCAAGACTGTTTCGCCCCTTATTTTTATGGTTTGGTGTTTTGGGAGCTATTGACAAAGCCAGCCATCTCTGGAGGATATATGAAGAAATTAGCTAAACTTATTGTTTTAAGTCTTTTTGGTGCATTTATATTAAGCACCGCATTTGCTCAATGCGAACACGGCACACTTGATGCTCGTTTTTGTGATACAGATGGCGATTTAATCGCCGATGCACCTACTAACCCTGATGAGTGGTTAGACCCAGATACAATTATATTTTCTTATACCCCTGTAGAAGATCCAGCTTTATATGCTGATGTATGGGCAGATTTTCTAACTCATATGGAAGAAGTAACTGGCAAAAAAGTTAAGTTCTTCCCTGTTGATTCTAATGCAGCTCAGTTAGAGGCAATGCGCGCAGGCAGATTGCATGTTTCTGGTTTTAATACCGGTAGCGTTCCTTTTGCAGTAAACGTAGCGGGCTTTCATCCATTTGCTATGATGGCAAGTGAAGATGGTAATTATGGCTATCATATGGTTATTATCACCCCTCCTGGCAGTGATATTACTGACCCTAGCCAAATTGCAGGTCGCACAATGGCTCATACTTCAGAAACTTCAAACTCTGGTCACAAAGCACCTACTGCATTATTAAAAGCTGACTTTAATCTCGTATTAGGCGAAGACTATGATGTAGTTTATTCTGGCAAACATGACAACTCTATTTTAGGTGTTGCCAATGGTGACTACGAAGTTGCATCTATTGCTGATAGCGTATTAAGACGCATGATTGAGCGTGAAGTTGTAAGTGCTGATGATGTAAATATTATTTATGAATCACAAGCTTTCCCAACAACTGCTTTTGGCTATGCTTATAACCTAAAACCAGAACTAGCTGAGAAAGTCCAAGAAGCATTCTTCAGCTATGAATGGGACGGTACAGCACTACAAGAAGAATTTGCTCGTAGTGGTGAAAGTCAATTTATTCCTATTGATTATAAAACCTACTGGGAAGTTATTCGTAAAATTGACCAAGCTAATGGGGTTGTTTACGTTTCTAACTAATTCTTAGTTAAATGATTATTCTAGCCCAGACTTAGTTTCTTACTAGTCTGGGCTTTACTGTATTAGAATTTATTTTATTAAAAAAGAGGTTATTTATAAATATGGCTCAAACTAATAATATGCTGGAAATCAAAAATCTGGAAAAACGCTATAAAACTGGCGATTTAGCTCTTAGCAATGTAACAATTTCAGTACCCAAAGGTGAAGTTATTGCCCTGATTGGGCCATCGGGTGCTGGTAAAAGCACATTAATTAGATGTGTTAATCGCTTAATTGACCCTACAGCTGGTCAAATTATTTTAAATGGTGAAGATATTACAAAACTGGGTGGGCGTAGCCTGCGCAAAGCCCGCCGTAAAATGGGCATGATATTTCAAGAATATGCTCTGGTAGAGCGTTTAAGTGTTATGGAAAATGTACTCTCTGGCAGGCTTGGCTATGTTGGCTTTTGGGCCTCTTTAATGCGGCGTTATCCTCAAAGTGATATTGACGAAGCATTTCGCTTATTAAGCAGAGTTGGCATTGACCACTTTGCCGACAAACGTGCTGATGCCCTATCTGGCGGACAAAGACAACGTGTTGGTATTGCCAGAGCCTTAATCCAAGGACCAGATATCATGCTTGTTGATGAACCCACTGCCAGCTTAGACCCTAAAACTGCAAGACAGATTATGCGTTTAATAATTGAGCTTGCTAAAGAAAATAATGTAGCTGCCATTATTAACATTCATGATGTTGCTTTAGCTAAAATGTTTGTTAGCCGTATTATAGGTTTGCAACTAGGTGAAATTGTTTTTGATGGTACTCCAGACGAGCTAGATGAAGACATGCTAACCACAATTTATGGTGAAGAGGATTGGGAAGAAACTATTCAAAAAGTTGAAGATGAGGATGAAGAAGAAAGCTAATGGCAAAGGAAAATACTCCCAAAAGAACTTGGTCTAAACCGCCGTTAATAAAAAACCCCACTATCCGCTGGATTGTAGTCATTGCCATTCTTGCCTATGCCATAATGGCATTTTTAACAATTCAAAGTAGCATTGATCCAGCAAGAATATCTAAAGGCTGGCCACGTACTGTTAGGCTACTCACAAATTTTGTTCAGCCAGACTTTTTTACCAGAATAAAAGATATCAGAATTGGTGTATTAGAAAGTATTACTATGACTGTAGTATCTACTTTTGTTGGCGTAATCTTGGCTATTCCATTTAGCTTAGGCGCAGCTCGCAATATTGCCCCACGTCCTGTTTATTTATTCTCGCGTACAATTATTATTCTGTCTCGTACATTTCCAGAAATTGTTGTAGCTCTATTATTTGTGGTTATGGTTGGCTTTGGCCCATTGGCAGGAGCTATAACATTAATGCTTGCAACTATTGGCTTTATAGCCAAACTTATGGCAGAAGATATAGAAGATATTGATGAAAGCCAAGTAGAAGCTATAAAAGCTACCGGAGCAAGTTGGCCGCAAATGGTTGTCTATAGCATCTTACCTCAAGTATTGCCTCGTTTTATTGGCCTTACTGCTTACCGATTAGACATTAATTTTAGACAATCAGCAATTTTAGGCATAGTTGGTGCTGGTGGTATTGGGGCAGTATTAAAAACTTCTATGAGTCGCTATGACTTTGATACCACGGGTGCAATATTAGCTATCATTATTGCAATTGTATTGGTATTAGAGATTATTTCTGGCTATATAAGACAGCAGGTTCAATAATGCCTATTCAAGAAATTAATGGCACAAGAATCTGGCAAAAACGCTCGAATCAAGAAAGAATTGTTTCAGCTATTCTATGGCTAATCACTTTATCAATTATAGCTTGGTGCTGGTCAATAATCTCAGCTCAAACAGAGTGGAGCTTTGTTAAAGATGCGCCTAAACAAGGTGCAGATCTTATTAATAGAATGTTTCCTCCAAAATGGAGTTATTTAGACGGCAAATTATTAAAAGCCGTTTGGGACACTATGACCATTGCAACCTTAGGAACAGTCTTAGGGCTTTTATTAGCTACTCCAGTAGCATTTTTTGCAGCCCGAAACACAACCCCGCACCCGGTGTTTAGATATATTGCTTTGTTTATTATTGTAGCAACAAGATCAATTCATTCACTGGTTTGGGCACTTCTACTAGTTTTTGCTCTTGGCCCTGGGGTTTTTGCAGGGGTAATTGCAATTGGCGTACGTTCTATTGGTTTTATTGCAAAACTATTATATGAAGCCATAGAAGAAATCAACCCCAAACAATCAGAAGCTATAACAGCTACGGGTGCTAGTGCCGCCCAAGTTTTGACTTATGGTGTTATTCCTCAAATTATGCCTACATTTGCTGGCTTAAGCGTTTTTAGATGGGATATTAATATTAGGGAATCCACAGTAATTGGTTTAGTTGGGGCTGGGGGCATTGGCCAAGCCTTAATAGATTCTATAAACGCCTTTAAATGGAGCCAAGCAAGTATTATTTTTATAATAATATTTATTCTTGTTTTAATAAGTGAATGGGTATCAGCTAAGGCACGCAATGCTATAATTTAATAATTTTAAAATCTACAGATTAATTTTTATAAGGTTCTAAAATTAGAACCTTATAATTTTTTATTATATTGAACGACAACTATCGCTGGTAAAGGCTTGTAATTTATACCCCCGTAGGGTATAATAAATTAAAGAAACTTGAGTAGTAGTTACTCAGGTTTAAGACAAGGAGAAAACCATGGCGTTTTTAGACGAAGGAACACAAGCTCAAGTAAAAGAGGTTTTTGAACCAATTACTCAAGAAGTAGAGTTATTAGTATTTACTGGTGGAGATTTAGTAATCCCAGGAAAAGATGCGACAGGGCACCAAAAAGAAACCATCGAATTATTAAAAGAAGTAGCAAGCTTAAATGATAAAATAACAGTGACCGAAACCCCTTTGGCAGGCAACAAAGAAGCCAAAGATGCTGGTATTACTTTAGCACCCACAATTGTATTTAGAGAAAAAGGAACAGATAGACTAAATACTCGCTTTGCTGGTATACCTAGTGGCTATGAGTTTCAGACATTAGTTGAAGCAATTTTACTTTTTGGTACCAAAAAACCACTTGCAACTGATACAGCCAAAGAAGAATTAGCAAATATTAAAGATAATGTGACCATGCAAGTATATGTAACCCCAACTTGCCCATATTGCCCACAAGCTGTGTTAACAGCAATTGGTTTAGCATATGACAATGAAAACATTATTGCCGAGGGTGTAGATGCTAACGAATTCCCGATTGCTTCGCAAGCAAATAAAATATCTGGCGTGCCAGATGCAATTATTGCTGTAAATGGCAAAACTACCAGCGAGCGTATTTTAGGTGCTCAACCTGAGCGAATATTTGTTGAATCAATTTTGAAAGTTGCACCTGCGGCTTAAGTAGAACACTATGGAATTAAAGCTCGACCTATTGAGAAATAAGTTGAGCTTTTTCTAGTTTTAATATCACTTCAGCTTGCTTTGCAGCGACTAAATCATGAGTCACCATAACTATCGTATTACCGTCTTGATGAAAATCCTTAATAAGCTTAAGAAGAAGATCACGATTCTTTTCGTCTAAATTACCTGTTGGCTCATCAGCTAATAAAACTTTGGGTTGTTTAACAATAGCTCGAGCAAAAGCAACTCTCTGTGATTCTCCACCAGAAAGCTCAGCTGGTAAATGTTTTGCCCTATCAGCCAAGCCAACCTTTTCTAAAACCTGCATTACTTCCTTAGTATATTTTTTATCGTTATTGTTTTTTATTTCCAAAGCAAGATTTATATTGTCAAAAACACTTTGAGTAGGTATGAGCCGATAGTCTTGAAACTATCGCCTACGACGAAAATTATCCAAAACGCAATTCCAAACACGGCAACTCTCTGTTTAAGATAAGCAATCATACTTAATTTAACCCTTTTGTTTGTCTTAACTCAGTCGGTTAATTCATTCTTAATCAAGAATTTTTCCAACTCTTCTGCTTAGCTGTATTAAGCCAAACGCATAGAAAACTACCGCTTCAGCAAAAAGAATTGGCAAGAATGTTGTATAATTTCCCCTTAGTGATTCACTCGCTAACGTCACTGGGTTTATTATCACAAGCATTTTAAGCACAGGGTGTAACTCTTGCAACGGTACGTATACACTACTTAGATACTGTAAGCTCCCGCCCAATAAGATGGTGAGAAGAGACAATTTAGAAAGGTCTTTTATTGCTACAGTCAACCCAGCCATCAAACCACTAATAGCACTCGAAAGCAATATCAATAGTATCAAATTCGGCAGTGTTGCGAGAACAGCTACACCAATAATTAGAACTCCAGCAAGCAAAAGTGTTAAGGTCGATACCAATAAGCCCATTGTTAAGTTTGCGAACATTTTCACGCTAACCACTTGAGTTCGCGATAGTGGTAAACTAAGCCAATATCTAAGGCTACCCACTGATAGACCAGTAATTGTTGCGACCGTACTAAGCATTGCCGCCGTAACCATGGATAGTGGTATCCAACCGCGAATAAAAAACTGCTGAGCTGCATCGCCACCAAAACTGCGATACCCTCGACTAATCATAAGCATGCCGACCACAGAGCTAAGCACAAATGGCAACCATAGCTCCCAGCGACGTGCAGAACTCTTGGCCTCATAACCAAGTACTATCAAAATCTCTCGCAATGGCATAGTATTAGCTTTCTATTACGCTAATTATTCGTACGTCCGATTTACTCAATATAGATATTATTTCAGAAAGGGTGTTCTTAAGACCTTTCGTTTCAATAATTATTTTTACTTTTGCAAATAGATTTGGTCCGGACCCGGTATTGACGAATTGTCCGCCAATTGATTCCATATCTATATCATCCGCATTCGTCTTTTCGATTACAATAAGCTTGTCTTTTAATTGTGTCGGTAGACCTAGTTTACTAAGCATTTCCTCATCAAGTTCTATTTTTACATTAACTACACCAGCAAGATCTTTTATCGATTCTTCAAGCTTTGGCTTCCAATCTTCAAGCTCTAAAACTATCTTACTCTTTTTAAAACTCACTTGTTGGCCCCCTTTCAAAAGGTCATTTATATTTAGTTCTTTGTCCATCAAATCTATTATCGATGGGTTATGGCTGGTCAAAAAAACTGCTTTATTTTTCTTTCGCATGTCAGCTAACCATTCCTTCAAAATAGTTATAGCTTCTTCATCTAATCCAGCCATCGGTTCATCCAAGAAATAGATTTCTGCATCTTGAGCCAGAGCCTTTAATAGTTCTACCCGTTTGCTCTGACCACCTGACAACATGAATGGTTTTGATTTGGGTGATAGAGAAAATAATTCTAACCAATACTGTATTGTTGACCACGGAATCTTAAATAAGCGTGAGTGTAGCCTTAAACTTTCCTCTATTGGTATCATCGCCGAAAAGGAATTAAGCTGAAAGGCAACAGCTATTTTTCGGCGCACCAAATTTGACTTATACGGATTTTTGCCCAGCAGTTGAATATTACCACTATCCGGTCTCAATATACCTATTGCAAGCTGAATGATGGTGGATTTACCCGATCCATTAGAACCTGTAAGAGCAGTAAATTCACCAGATGCTATATCAAAAGAAATCGGAATTTGCCAAGCCCGTTCCTTAATTACATCTGTAAACTTCAATACATACTTCATTATTGACGTTAATTATAACCTAGCAGCGTTCTTTTTATAAAAAATTGCATTAGTTATTTTTTCTACACCAGTTGGAGTATCAAGTAACGTAAATATATCAAATAAATCTTCATTCGTACCGTACTGCTCTGTAAATAACTTGAGTACTGTAGCATATAGCTTATGTTCTAATTCCTTATCATGCTCTTGATTTGCCCAATCCAATAATGCCTTAAATGGCTTTGTCATGTCCTTGATGTTATCAACAGGTACATGTTTATGTCGCCAACCAAGAACCTCTTTCATTGAAGCCTCGCCCCACCTGGAATAATAATTTACTGCAACTGGTAATACATTACGATGAAATTCTTTGAAAAAGATATACGCCGCCAACTGGGCAATACCCTCAACAATCCACCTAGGTTTTTCCTCATAGTTGAACTTCAAATTTATCTCTGTAACCTCATGCACAAAATGCCATAAATTAACGTAACCAGGTTGCGCTATCCTCCACATTACAGGCACATCAAGCCTATTCTCGCCAAGAAAGCTTTTATAAATAAGCGTAGGATTCTTAGTCATCACACAGTGTACGGGCGAGAAGCCTCGCATGGGAATAATACGACTTAACCTTTGCGATATGGAACCGTACAATAGCTCGTCACGATAATCTGAAAGCCCCCTCTCCCTCAAACATAAAAACCCGGTAGTAACATCTTCATGATCTGCAACAAGTTCAACTTTTTGCGACTTACCATTAGAGTAACCAACCCATACATCCCACATGAAAACTTCAGACAAAACAAACACCTCTTCACTTAAAAACACAAGCCATACTTACGTAGCTTGTGTTTTTACTCAACTAAATCTCTATTCGGGTATAACAAATACTCCTGCAACTTGACCATCAATTAATATTACAACAAAATGTCCGCCCACTTTTACGATACCTCCTTTCATATAAAAGTACATAAACCTATATTAGTACTGTACTAACAACCAATATGACACTATAGCAATTCCAAAATAATGTGACAAGTGATTAGCATCATATTTTGGTATGACAATTGTCATGTTTTAGTATGATTATAGTCATGATTATCTACTATTATTATCACCAATAGACAAAATCGAGAGTTAGGGAAAAGTCGTATGAGTTTCAGTTAAGCTTTTTAGAGGAATATTAAAAAGAGCCTTGTATCATAGATATAAATCAGGACACAGACGGATTTTAAGGTAAATTTTATTAATCATGATATTAGTAAATCCAATAACTCTCTAGCTGGTCATACGAGTTTTCCAGTTGTCTCACAAAATCCCTAGCCTTGCATGCTTTGTTTTACAAAATTATCAGGAAAGCCATGAGAACTAAAATAGTAAAGTGCAAGGTCAGATACGTTAGCCAAGCCAAGTTTGGAATATATTTCAGAAAGATAATTTCGCAAGGTAGTTGGGCTAATATGCATCATTTTTGCTACTTGCTTTCTATCACTGTTTAAAGCACAGAGTTGGAGGGCTTTTCGCTCAGTTTTGCTAAGGGCTGACTCATACTTAGGTATTTTCTGGTAACCATTTTCCACAGCGACCATTTGAACAGCTAGTTTAATATCATCAAGGCCTATTGGCTTAGCCATTAAAACCATGGGCTTTAAATCTGACAAGTCTAAGTGGTACTCGCCACATTGGTTGTCGGTAATAATAATTGTTCTATTATTATTAATTTGAGCAAAAACCGAAAAAGCATAGCCCCATGGCGCATCTAAAATTATATCTATTTGGGCTTGCTTGCTCAGCTCTAAAGTATCTAAGTAAGATTTTAGTAATTCGGCAAAAAACTTATTTCCACTATATATAGTTATATTGTTGTTGGTTTCATGATTTCCCAAAATCATACTCCTCCTCTCATTTTATTAAAGCCATTATACCCCCCCCTAAATTAAAACTCAATGAGAGTAAATGTATATAGTACAATCAATTGTTGTACTGTGCACAAAATAAGTTATTTTTACGCTCATCTAAAACCCGACGTTATTCTGCCCCTTAAGCTCGAGCATAGCCCTAACATCATCAGGGCTAGCCACTTGCAAACCTAAACCTTCGATAAGAGCCCTTATTTTAGTCACAAGCTCAGCATTATCTTTAGCCAGTTTAGCTTTAGCGATATAAAGATTATCTTCTAAGCCCACCCGAACATTGCCACCCATACTAGCAGCCTGAGTTGTAAAAGGAATTTGGGCGCGCCCTGCTGCCAAAACTGACCAATAGTAGTCATTGCCAAAGAGCTTGTCGGCAGTTTGCTTCATAAACATTAAGTTTTCAGGATCGGCACCAATAGCACCCAAAACCCCAAATATTGTTTGGATGAAAAATGGCGGTTTTATCCAACCCATATCAATAACATGAGCCAAGTTATATAAATGCCCAACGTCATAGCACTCGAGCTCAAAACGCACGCCGTGCTCTTTACCTAGTCGTTCAGAAATATATTTTATATCAGCAAAAGTGTTTCTAAATATAAAATCTGACGAGGCTTCTAAAAATGGCTTTTCCCAGTCGAATTTCCAAGTTTTATATTTACTTGCTAGCGGATACAGAGCAAAATTCATAGAGCCCATATTGAGCGAGGTCATCTCTGGTTTAAAACGCAATGGGGCTTCTAGGCGTTGTTCTACGGTCATATTAAGCCCACCGCCGGTAGTCATATTGATAATTGCGTCAGTCTCTTCTTTTATAGGTAGCAAAAACTGCTTATATATTTCTGGGTCACCAGTTGGCATGCCATTTTGGGGCTTACGAGCGTGCAAATGGATAATTGATGCCCCCGCTTTAACCGAATCAATAGCTTGCCTTGCTATTTGCTTAGGCGTATACGGCAAAGCATCTGACATGGTTGGTGTATGAATGCCTCCAGTTATTGCAGCTGTTATGATTACTTTCTTTTGCTTTTTTGCCATTATTTATCCTTTCTGAATTACATTAGAAATTTAATACTAAAAATCTCTTTAGCTTTTTCTGGAGTTACATAGACAATGCCGATTTCTTGTAATTTAATTTTTATAGGCAAGTCAATATTTTGAACCTTAAGTAAAATTATATTAAAGTCTTTTTGAGATAAGCCATAAGCAATAGTGCAGTGTGGAATCCAATTTTGAGTATTGTAATAGGCTTGCAAATATTTTTTATGTGGTTTAAATTTTTTATGGAATTTGGCATGGGTTTTGAGTAAAGATTTGGTTACTTTTGGTCCTAAGAAGATTGCTTCTCGATTAGGAAAGAAGCCAATATAATTAAGGCTAAGCTCAAAGGCTTCTAAATCTTTAGTAAAATCTTTTATTTGTGTTTTCATGAGCTTTATATCTAAGTCTTCAAAGTCGTAAACAGCTAGTGAAATATGTGGTCTGTAACCGATAAAGCTCGAGCCTACCGTAATCGACTCTTTTAAATATTGCCAAATCTCTGCTATTCTGGCTTCTGACTCTTTGTCAAGATAGAACTCTATTGCATAAGGCATAAAACAATTTATACCATAATAAAAAAATTCCTAGCACGGTCTACTAGGAATTTTGAATACGAAAGTTTTGTGCTTATTCTTCTAAATACACGTTTCCATCAATATTGTCAACAACAATATTTTCTTGTAGATTAACCTTTGCAGTAGCTGCCGAAATAACACCCCAACGCTCATTGGCACGAATCTCATTTTTTAACACATTCAATTTAGAATACTCAGCTGCCGAAATACCATTTACATTATTTGCAATAATATGGTTTCCTACTACTCTTGCATAAGCACTATTCCAAATCGAAATACCATTTTGAAAGTTCTTAGAAACAAAGTTATTTTCTATTCTAGTTTTAACTGTACCTTCAATTACTATACCATCAGTCCCATTAGCTTCAATACTATTTTCAATTAGGTCGCCAGTTGCTTCTTCCCAAAGAGCTACCCCAGCTGCGGTATTAAACCTAATATCATTTTTAGAAATAAATGGATTGGCAGTACCACCAATAGAAATACCATTGATGCCATTATTTTCAATTTGATTACTTATTGCTGAACCAGTTGAGCTGCCCCAGTAGCTAATGCCATTTTGAGTATTAGACTTAATAACATTAAAGTCAATCTTTGGATGATTTCCAGCTGCCAAGAAAATACCATCTTGACCATTTGCCTCGATTGCATTTTTAATAATACGGCCAGATGAGTCACCCCATAAGGCAATACCATGTCCACCATTAGCAGTAATAGTATTGGTATCTAAACGAGGGTTAGCTTGGTCTGCCACTAAAATACCGTGTTCACTATTATTTTTAATGACATTATTGCTAGCTCTACCTGAAGCATTGCCCCAATAAACTAAACCACTAGACATATTATTTACAAAGCTATTCTCATCAATATCCATCTTGCTTTCAACACCAATTGATGCACCATGCAAAGAATTATTTTCAAATATATTATAGTTAATTTTACCAGTCGTTGTACCTAATATTAATAGCCCAACTCCGCCTACATTCATTTCAGGGTTCCAAACGCCACCACTAAAACGGCTTTGGCGAATTATGACACTGCCACCATCAATTTGCAGGGCATTGCCGTAGTTATTACCACTATGAATTATACTTACGCCTTTTAACTCAAATTGACCATCACTAGCAAACTGCACAACATTACCAGCAAGGCTAGAAGTAATTATAGTTTTATCCATACCAGCACCAACAATTTTTACGCTATTTGTTAATACTAATGGTGCATTTAATTCATAAACACCTTCACCCAAATAGATAGTACCGCCTAAGACCGCTCTGTTCATTAGGTCTTCGGCAGTTAGCACATCTACTGCTCTATTAGCTAAAGGATTTTGGCTAGCCGGAGCTAGATTAATGGTTTCTGGAGTAGTTTCAAAGCTTCTTTGAGCTAGGCTCGAGCCTAGTGTAGTTAATAAAAGTAAAAATAAGATTCGTTTCATATTTTCTCCTTAAGCTCGTTTGAGCAAAACTTGTCAGTTTGAGAAATAACCCCCATAACTGTATAAACATCATTATGCAAGCTATATTTAGTTTTTTCAGTGACAAATAGCGTTTTTAGCTTTTAAGAAAGAAAAATAAAGAAAAAACCTAATCCTCAATGATAGCAACCGCCCTAGTCCAACCTGCTGAAGCCCCCTTTATTTTAACTGGAAAACAAGAAAGTATAAATCCGCTATCAGGCAAGCTCTCTAAATTTGATAGCTTTTCTATATGGCAATAGCCAATTTCCATAGCAGCCCTATGACCTTCCCAAATTATGCTAGCATCTTTAGTTTCAGCATATTTTTGAGCAGTATATATAAATGGAGCATCCCAACTCCAAGCGTCTGTTCCGGTTATCCGCACGCCATGCTCGAGCAAATACAAAGTAGCCTCTTTACCTATACCGCAACCCTTTGCCAAATAATTAGGCTGGCCATAAGCAGCACCTGCTGATGTATTAACTACTACAATATCTAGTGGTTGCAATTCATGCCCGATACGCTCTAATTCATCTTTTATGTCTTGGGCGCTTACTACATAGCCATCTTCAAAATGTCGAAAGTCTAATTTAACTCCTCGATTAAAACACCATTCCAACGGCACTTCATCAATAGTAATTGCCCTCTCACCATTATTCATTGTCGAATGAAAATGATAAGGAGCATCTAAATGTGTACCATTATGGGTAAAGAGTGAAACCTGCTCAATAGCCCAAGCCTCCCCTCCAGGTAGCTCTTCCTCTGATAATCCAGGGAAAAACGGTAACAACTGCCCCACTGTTTGCTTGTGGCTCATGTAGTTAATTTTCAAATCCATAACTGGTGGATCTGCTGGAACATCGTTTTCTATTGCTACTGATATATCAATTATCTTTCTTGCCATTTTTTTCTCCTTTTTTCATAAGATTGCCAAACTATTAGTTATTCAATCTAATCTATTTTACCCGTGCTTACCAATATCCCAATCAGATAATGTCTTTTTTTCATTCTCTAATGGTAGTTCTTCTAAGCTTGTCGCAATAGTATCATTCCAGCGATTCAGAAATCCATATAAAGATATAACTGCCATTATTTCTACAATCTGCTCATTGTCAAAATACTTTTTCAAATCTTCAAAATCTTTATCACTTACCGCGTTAGGAATGCTAGCAACTCCAAAAAGCCAGTTTCAAAGCGGCGCGTTCAGCATCATCAAATATTTCAGAGTTTTGATAACTAAAGATTTCACTTAACTTTTTATCTAAACCCAAACTATGAGCTTTGTGGGCAGTATGGACTTGGCAATATCTACAAATTGCCGCACTACTGACGGCATTGGCCACTAAGACTTTAAGTTCCATTGATACTTGGTCGGGCTTTAAAATTGTCATAGCCATTGTTGCAAAAGTTTTTAAAAGCTCTGGTTTATAAGCCATAGTGAGCATACTGTTTGGTAAAAACCCCATTAAAGTTTCAACTTGTCTAAATATGGGTTCTAATTCAGCGATTCCACTGCGTTTTTTGGGTTCTATCCAAGCCATTTAATTCTCCCTTTAGATCAAAGCCAAACTCAAGTACGGCAGAGCTATAATTATTATTAAAACCAACAGCATAATAAATGCAAAAGGCAGTGCTCCTGCAAAAATATCATTCAGGCTTATGCTCTGGTCATCTAAGCTGCCTTTAATCACATAAACAGCAATACCCAAAGGTGGCGTAAGCAAGCCAATTTCAATTGCAATAATTGTAATAATACCAAACCAAACTAAGTTAATGCCAAACTGAATGGCAATAGGTAAAACTAGCGGTAACAGCACCAGCATAATAGACGAAGAATCTAAAATTGTGCCCATAATAATGGTAATAAGCACATAAATAGCAATAAAACCATAAATACCCAAATGAGCATTAGTGACCCAAGTGCCTACAAAATTAGGTACCCCACTAAGAGCAAGCATGCGGCTATACATACTTGCTGAAATAATCAAAAAACAAATTGATGCGGTAATATGGCCTGTTTCTACAGCTACTTTCCATAAGGCTTTTAATGGCAAGCGTCTTTTGGCAAGAGCAATTGCAATCGCTGCAAATGCTCCAATTGCACCAGCTTCAGTTGGGGTAAAAAACCCGCCATATATGCCACCCAAAACTAAAACTATTAATAAAACTATAGGGAATAATTTTGAAACAGCAGCTTTTGGGCCTATATGCTCAGTAGCTGCTTTTAGGTTTTTACCAACAAAACTTGGCCAAAAATAGGCCATTACAATAGTTGCCAAAGCATAGGCAACTGACAGCAATATTCCAGGCAATATGCCTGCTAAAAATAATGAACCAACAGATACCTCGGATAAAACACCGTATAAAATAAGCAACAAACTGGGCGGAATTAGCATACCTAAAACCGAACTGCCAGCCACAATCCCAACTGCAAAACGTGGCTCATAGCCACTGCGCCGCATTTCTGGCACGGCAATTCGGGTAAATATTGCAGCTGAAGCAATAGAAATACCAGTAATAGCTGCAAATATGGCATTTGCAAAAACTGTAGCTACACCAAGCCCGCCTTTTATTTTGCCAAAAGTTTGGCTAGCAACGTCAAAAGCATCTCGGCCTAAGCCTGCCTCACTAACTACTAAACCCATAAGCACAAATAGTGGTACTACCCCAAAAATATAGCTAGAAATGCTTTCTTCGGCAGCAATTGCAATAAGTTTACTGGCCAAGCCTGACGAACCGCGTATCATCCAAACCCCAACAAATGAACTAATCGCTAAGGCAATTGGCACATGTAAACCAGAGTAAATTAGCAGAAGCATTAAACCTAAAGAAATAAAGCCAATTTCAAGACCGCTCATTTTGAGCTCCCAAAAAGCTTAATTAAGCCTTTAATAGCATTGATTGCAAATTGAATAGCGATAGCTAATGAACCAATTATAATGATTAGTTTTATTGGCCAAGTAGGGGCGGTAAAATGACCTATTGCACCTACAAATTCTTGGCGTTCTATTGATTTTAAAAGTTTTGGATAGCTAGCTTTAGCTATAATCAGCATAATATATAGCCCAGCTATTGAAAAGACAAGCTCCAAAAAATACTTAAACTTAGGAGCACGTTTCTCTAGTAGGGTAAATAGCATGTCAGAACGAGTTATTCTATTTGCTCGCAAAGTACTACTTAGTTGCAAAAATACTATAGCTACAATAGATAGGCTAACCATCTCAGGCACACCAGCTATCGGGTGAGAAAAGAATGCCCTGCCTATTACATCAGCAGTGATTAAGAGCATGAGTAGCAAAATCCAAACTGTTGCTAAAAAATTGAGCATTTCACTAAAATAATTAAATATCTTTTCAATAAGGCTAAAAAACTCTTGCTTTTGTGGATGGTTTTTAATCATAGTTTGCTACCAATCTCAATCTTATTATCTAAAATTATAGAAAGCCTTAATAGCTTTCAAAATAATCTAAAATAGTTCTCAAATCATAAATCAATATAATCTAAAATAGTTCTCAAATCATAAATCAATGTAATTTGGGCAGGGTTAAACCCTGCCCAAAGAGTTAATCTTTTATTTTACAAAGCAACAGACAAGTCTTTTATTCTTTATCCCAATCTCTGGCCGGAGTCTCCCCTGCATCACGTAGACCTTGCATAAATGCCGCTAAGACTTCTGAACCAGGTAGGCCTTTGGCATCTAAATCTCTTGCCCATTTTTGAGGCACATTTGGCAAACTAGCTGCCCAAGCAACTTTTACATCATCTGGCAATTCTGAAATTATTGCACCAGCAGCAGCCATAGCTTCTAAACTAGCTGCGGTACGGGCTTTTATGGCTTCTTCAAAACCAATGCCATAAGCAGCAGCACCCGCTCTTAAGGCTGCTTGTACTTCGCTGGCTTGGCTGTCGTACCAAGTTTTATTAGCAACCAATGCACCAGCATACTGAGAGCCAAAATTAGTAAGAGTAATGTAAGGAGCAACTTCATATAGTTTAGATGGTGCAGCCGCAGTTGCAAAAACAATTACGCCATCATAAACACCAGTTTGAATATCATTGTAATAAGTTGTTAGGTTACCAGCTACACCCACGGCACCAGTGCCATCTAGCCAATTTACAGCAGCTCCTGGAGCACCTATTTTTTTACCTTTTAAATCATCTAAAGAGTTAACTGGGAATTTGGTCATAAGCATATAGTTATCTAAAGTAAAGCCTGAGCCTAAGTATTCAAGATCAAAGCTTTCCCAAGATTCAATCATAGCTGGAATATTTTGATGCATTTCATTTAAAATATTAGCTACAACACCTGGATCGGCAGAACCAAACGGTGAAACATAAGTAACATTTTGCAAAGGTAAGTTAGACGGTTCAAAAACAGTAGGTACTATACCTATCTCTGCTAAACCAGCCTCGAGCGTTTCTAACTCTCCACCTACTTTAGCCAAAGTACCACCGTAGAATTCTTCCCAATTAGCACTATAAGCCGTGCCATCTAGGGCAGCGTCAACAGCGGGAATAAAGGTTTTTGTGAGTTGAGATACCCACAAAAACACTGCTGGGTGACCATTAACCACATTTATATCAATCGATTTTTGAGCAGAGCCAAAACTAAGAAGCAAAACCAAAGTTGCCAAAAGAAATTTTTTCATACCTAAAGCCTCCAAAACTTAAATTTAACTTTAGTCTAACTTATAAACACTAGAAGCTGCAAAAATTGCTACTAAAACTCTATGATAAAGCCCAGCTAAGTTCTAATTTAGAGCTAATACTCGAGCCCCTATGGCGTAAACAAACTAGCCAATCTTTGAGCAAGCATGACATCGCCTTTTATTTTTAGTTTACCCATCATAAAAGCAGTCATAGGGTTTAAGCTGCCCTCAAATAATTTTACAAAGTTCTCATCGCTAATAGTTATCTCAAGCGTTGGCTCTTCGGCATTGCCTTCATGAACGCTTACTGCTTTGTCTTTAATAATATGATACATCGGTTTTGAGATATTGTATTGAACTGTGGCTTCTAAATCACCAGCTACTTCGGGCTTAAAGGTGTTAGGCATGGATTTAATCATTTCTATGGCTGTCATTTGTTACTCCTATTGTTATGTTCTTTTATTACAAAACTATTGCTTACACAAGCAAAAAGTTATACTGAGTATAGCTTTTTTATTTTAAGAATTAAACAGGAGACCGTTAGTGGATTTTAATTTAAGCAAAGATTTAGAATTTATGCAAAAAGCAATTCATGATTTTGCAATTGCAGAAATTGCCCCTATTGCCAGCGAGCTAGATAAAAACCCCAAGTTTCCTTGGAAGACTTTAAGAAAAATGGGTGAGCTAGGTCTATTAGGAATATTAACACCTGAAAAATACGGCGGCAGTGGCTTAGATATGCTCAGCTATGCAGTCTTTTTAGAAGAAATTTCAGCTGCAGATGCTGCCCACGGCACCATAATGAGTGTGACTAATGGTTTGCCCCAAAGTTTAATTTTGGATTATGGCAACGAAAGCCAAAAAAATAAATACCTACCCAAACTAGCTAGCGGTGAATGGATAGGTGCATTTTGCCTAAGTGAAGCCCATTGCGGCTCCGATGCTGCTGCCCTAAAAACAAAAGCTGATAAAGTCAAAGGTGGTTATATTTTATCCGGTGAAAAAGCTTGGATAACCTCGGGTAGTGAAGCCCAAGTTTATTTGGTATTGGCCAAAACCGATCCAAGCGCTGGGGCAAAGGGAATAAGCTGTTTTATTGTAGAAAAAGATTTTGAAAATATAAGCTTTGGTAAGCCCGAAGAAAAAATGGGTCAACACGCTGCTACCACTACTACAATGAGCTTGGATAATTGTTTCTTGCCTGATAGCGCCCTCTTAGGGCAAGAGGGCAAAGGTTTTAGCTATGCTATGAGCTCTTTAGATAGTGGGCGCATTGGTATTGCTGCTCAATCTCTTGGTATTGCTCGAGCCTCTTTAAACTTCGCCCAAGACTACGCCGCCGAGCGAACGGCATTTGGTAAAACAATTAATAGTTTTCAGGGCGTATCATTTAAGCTTGCTGATATGGCAGTTCAACTTGAGGCAGCCCGCCTACTAACCCACAAGGCCGCTTGGCTAAAAGATCATAAAAAAAGCGTAACTCAAGCAGCCAGCATGGCCAAATTATTTGCTAGCGAAGCAGCTACAAAAATCAGCCATGCTGCCATACAAATTTTAGGCGGCTATGGTTACAGCAAAGATTACCCATTAGAAAGATACTACCGAGATGCTCGAGTAACCGAGATATATGAAGGAAGTAGTGAAATCCAACGCTTGGTAATAGCGCGGGAATTATATAAATAAGGAGATTCAGTGATAGATTTTAGTTTAACCAATGAGCAAAAGCAATTTCAGAGTTTAGCTAGGCAATTTAGCAAAGATATTATTATCCCTCAAGCAGCTGAGTTTGACCAAAAAGAAGAATACCCAGTTGAAATTGTCAAACAAGCTCATGAGCTTGGGCTTTTAAATACCATAATTCCCGAGTCGGTAGGTGGCCTTGGCTTGGGCCTTTTAGATGAGGTAATCATCGGTGAAGAAATCGGCTATGGCTGCATGGGTATTTATACTATTTTGATGGCTTCTGAGCTGGGTATTACTCCATTTTTAGTGGCTTCTAACGATGAACAAAAAGAGCGTTTTTTGGCACCACTTTTAGATGGTCCAAAACTAGCAGCCTTTGCCCTTTCAGAAGCAGATAACGGCTCCGATGCAGCCGGGCTAAAGACTCGAGCTGAGTTTGATGCTGATGATATAATCTTAAACGGTAGTAAAATGTGGATTAGCAATGGTGGATTAGCTGATATTACCGTAGTTTTTGCCAACTATGCCCCCGAAAAAAAGCATAAAGGCGTAGTTGCCGTTGTGGTAGAAAAAGATACCCCCGGCTTTAGCCATCAAAAAATACATGGTAAAATGGGGCAGCGAGCTACTTATACCGCCGAACTAATTTTAGAAAATGTAAGAGTACCCAAAGCTAATATTCTGGGTGAAATTGGTGAAGGGTTTTCTATCGCCATGAAAACTCTTAATAAAACCCGTATACCCGTAGCTGCTGGCTCAGTAGGAATTGCACGGCGTGCCATTGATGAATCAGTAAAATATGCCAGCGAACGCATAGCTTTTGGCAAGCCTATAAATCGCTTTCAGGCTATTCAATTAAAATTGGCAGATATGAAAATAGGCCTAGAAACTGCACGTTTGGCAACTTACTATGCTGCTTATTTAGTAGATAACAATATGCCGCACATCAGTGCAGCCGCAGTTGCCAAGGCGCATGCTTCCGACATTGCCCTGATGGCAGCTAACGAAGCTATTCAAATTCATGGTGGCTTTGGCTATATTAACGAATTCCCAGTGGAAAAGCTGCTACGTGATGCCAAACTAAATCAAATATATGAAGGAACCAATGAAATTCAACGTATTGTGATTTCTAGAGAGTTAAATAGATAAAGAAAGGAAAGAGTAAAAAGTGATGAGTGAAAAGGATAAAGGGGAAATTTATTTACTTAATTCCTAATTCCAACTACTAACTTTTTAATTCTTTCCTTACCCTCTTTCTGAAGCAAAACACTGATTGTTCCCAAGTTTTGTCGTAAATTATAGCCATAGGAGGCTTTATGAAAATACTAACTATATTAA